>DYRS01000169.1 GCA_020718585.1 Chthoniobacter flavus | reverse complement strand
GACCCCGAATGCCTGACTGCAACCTTCCGACCGTGGATCAAAAACGATTCGGCTAGTCGTCGTCCTTCACGATGGCCTCACGATGATCTCCACGCGCCATCACGTGATACATCGCCCCAGCATATTCAATCCTCACACATGTCTCGGCCAACGGGTTTCTATCGAGAGTCAACAATATGTCAATATTAAATGACTGACCCCTTTTTCTTTTTCCCAAGGATTCACTGTAAAACGATCAGCCGACAGTGATGTTGACATCGGTTTCAACACCGTCGGCTCCGTCGGCTCCTGTGCCATTGCCGAGGCCGCCGAAGCCGGTTTGGGCGGTGTAGGTGGCGGTGGCGACGCGGGCGATGAGGTCGCTGAGATCCCCGCCGTTTCCGCCATCCGCATCCAGTCCGCCTGCCCCCCCGTCCCCTGCCAAGAACTGCAATGCGGAGGCGATGATATTTTGGGTTTTAAAATTGGTGATGGAGCCACCGTTTCCGCCGGCGGCACCGTCATCAACTCCGTCTCCTCCCGTGCCTGCTTGAGCGGAGATGGCGGTGATGAGTTGGTCGGAGAGGATGCTATTGATAGCGATATCGCTGAGGGATCCGCCAGCCGCGCCATTTCCGCCGGCGCCGGCAATGAAGGAGAAGGAGGACCCGGCGGTGGTGGCGGAGGTGACGGCGCTGATCTGGCCTCCCTCGCCTCCTTGGAGGGCCCCTGCTCCGGCCGTGATGGAGAGGGAGGTTACCCCCGCTGCCGTCTGGAGGGTCGTGATCGAGCCACCTGAGCCGCCGAGGGTCGCGGAAGCGGCGGCTCCACCTTCGCCCGCCAACAAGGTGGCGGCGGCGATGGTCGCATTCAGATCGGTTGTCAGGATATCGCCACCAATGCCGCCTGCGCCAGCTCCGGAGGCGGAGCCGCCATCGCCGGAGGTGAGGGTGACGGTGGAGAAGTTGACCCCGGCAATCGTCGTGCCGGTGACGCTGCCTCCGGCGCCGCCCGTGATGTTGGCTCCCGGCGTGGCCGAGCTTCCGCCAGCTCCGGCGGTGATGGCCACGGAATTGGCGGCGGCATTTGCCGCGCCGGTGAGGGAGGCGGAGACGCTGCCACCGCTTCCCGCGTTGCCGCCGGGAGTCGTTCCGCCCGAGCCGGCGGTGAGCGTGGCCGATCCGCCTTCCAGGGTCGCCGTCACTCCGGAGATCGATCCGCCATCGCCACCGTCCACTGCGAGGGTAAGCGAGTTCCCGCCGTCCCCGGCCGTGACCGAGAGCGAGGCAAGGGAGCCTTGAACGGTCAGGCCGGAAACGGATCCGCCATCGCCCAGGCTTCCGGCCCCGGCGGTGGCCGTGACGGAGGCGACCCGCGTGGTCCCATTGATGGCGATGGTCTGGAGGGAGCCGCCCGCCGTGCCGGTTCCGGCATCCAGAGAGATCGCGCCAAGGGCATTGCCTCCGCCGTCGAGGGTGATGGAGGAGATGCCTCCGCCGCTGGAGGAGGCCGTGCCGTCCCCGGCCTGGAGAGCTGCCGTAGAATTGGCCCCGAGAGCGATAGAGACCGTCGAAATCGAGCCGCCCGCGCTGGAGATGCCCGAAGTCGATGCCGCTCCGCCCGCAGCGGTGAGGATGAGCGAGGACTGGACGCTCAGGCCGGAAATGTTGCCGATGCTTGCCGAGGCTCCCGCATTGCCCGTGGTGCCGGTGCCGCCGGATTTTCCGGTGATGGAGAGCTCGGTGAGCGGGTTGGAGACCGTCGTGAAAATACCGGTCAGGGCGGTGGCCGATCCGCCGGAGGCCCCGTTGCCGCCAGAGCCGCCCGTGATATCGAGCGTGGCGATGGTGCCGGTGATGGAGAGTTCGGAGAGGGTCCCGGCATTTCCGCCTGCTGCGGAAACTGCATCGCCGCCGTCGCCAACCAGGAGGGTGGCCTCCGCAATCGCTCCCCCGAGGGTGATTGTTGAAAGGGCACCTGCGGCACCCCCAGCGCCTGCCCCTGACGCAGAGCCTCCCGCGCCGGAATGGATCTCTACAACGGCGACAGCCGGGGTGGCGACCACTCCGTCAAAGGTGCTCCCCGTCACGGAACCTCCGATCCCTCCATTTCCATCGGAGGCGCCGCCAATCCCTCCGTTTCCTGCCGTAACCGTAGCCGATACCTGCACCTGCTCCTGGATGCCGGAGATGGATCCTCCCGCCCCGCCGATGCCACTGCCAAAACCTGCTCCGCCCGCTCCGGCTTCCACGGAAAGGGAGGTCAAAGTGCCCCCCACGATGTCGAATGTCTGAATGCTTCCGCCAGACCCTCCTCCAAGTGTCGCTCCCGCGAGAGCCTGCCCTCCTTGGCCTGTCGTCAGAGCGATGTCCCCTAAAACCCCGGTCGCCCCGGTCGCCGTCAGGGTGATGTTCGAAATTCCGCCGGCGTTGCTCGTGGAGGAGGCTCCGTTTCCTCCATTGCCAGTCACAAGCGAGACGTCGGTGCCGTCGTTGAGATTGATGGACAGGCCGCTGAGAGAGCCGGTCGTTCCCGCTGCGCCCCCCGTGGAGGATCCCGCGCCTCCGAGATGAACGCTGAGCGAGGAGCTCACCTCCAGCCCAGCAAAGTCGACCACAGACAGGGTGCCCGCGTTTCCTCCGGCTCCGGCCCCGTCTCCATCCCTTCCGGATCCTGTCGTCAGGTCCAGAGTTGCAGTCTTTCCGTCGGCGATAACGATGCCCGAGATCGAGCCAGCGTTGCCGCCGGCGGCACCCGAACCAGCCTGCGCCGCTCCGCCGGATCCCGTCGTAATGGAGATGCCCCCCAGGACTTTTGTCGTGCCGACCGCATGCAGCGTCACGTTTGAAATGCTGCCCCCGTGGCCGACGGAGGTATATCCGGAGGCCCCGTCCCCCGTAACCAGGGTGAGATTGACTCCATCGGCGAAATTCAGATCCAGACCGGAAAGCGAGGCCGCCTGCCCGGCAGCACCAAGAGCCGAAGATCCGCCAGCTCCGAGCTCGACGGAGAGCGAAGCATCCACCTCCAGCCCGCTAAAGTTAAAAATATTTCCGCCATTGCCGCCCGCCCCGATTCCGTCACCCTGGCCTCCCGAGCCGGTGATCAGGTTGAAGGTGTCCGTCTTTCCCTGCGAGATGTTCACGGCGGAAATGGAGCCGGCATGACCACCGGCGGCAGCCGAGCCGACCTGGGCGGAGCCTCCCGAGCCGGTCGAGAACTCGATGTCGCCGAGAATTTTTGTCGTTCCGGTGGCGGTGAGGGTGACGTCCGAAATGCTGCCACCGTTGCCGACAGAGGTGGCTCCTGAGGCCCCGTCTCCGGTGATGAGAGAAACTCCCATCCCGTCGCCAAGGTTCATGGAGATGTTGGAGATCGAGCCGGTAGTCCCGGCTGCCCCGAGCGATGACGAGCCTGCGTCGCCAAGCTGCAGCGTGAACAGGGTGTTGACCGTGAGCCCCGTGACACCGGAGAAGCTGCCGGCATTTCCCCCCGCGCCCGTGGTTCCACTGCCTCCGCTGCCGGTGATCAGGGCGAGGGAGTCGGCCTTGTTCGTGTTACCGCTGAAGGGGTTAATCAGGGTCGTTCCGTTTCCGCCAGTGATGCCGTCGCCGCCGTTTCCGCCCGTGATCGTCAGGGAGCCGACCGTCGTCGTGACAGAGAGAGCGCCGATGCTGCCACCGTTGCCGCCATTGCTCACGGAAGCCACGCCATTTCCGCCATCGCCTGCCGTGATTTCCACCGTGGAGGTCTCGCCGGTGAAGGTGATCCCGCTCACTCCTCCCCCTTGGGCTCCGGCTGATGAGCTGAGGCCATCGGACCCCGCGCCACCAGTGAGGGAAACCTGGGAGATCTTCCCGAAAAATTCGAGGTCCTGAACCGTGCCGCCAACACCCGAGGTGGTGGCACCAGCCCCACCAGCCCCTGCTGTAAATCCGGAAACCAGGACGGCAGGATCGCCGGGCACGGACGTCTCCCCCGTGAGGTCAATGAGGGAAATCGAGCCTCCGGTGGAGCCAATGCCGCCCGTGGTGCCGGAATTTCCGCCATCTCCGCCCGTAAACTGCGCCGTGGTGAGGGCACTGATGGTGAAGTTGCTGATCGTGCCGGCGGCCCCGCCGTTGCCGTTGCCGGTTCCGTGGCCGCCCGCGCCCGAGGTGGCTTCGAGGGTCTGGATGACGGTGGATATGGTAAAGCCGCCGAGGCTTCCGCCCGCTCCGCCCGCCGCATCCGTCCCGCCATCCC
>DYRS01000168.1 GCA_020718585.1 Chthoniobacter flavus | reverse complement strand
ACTCTTAATCAATTGGTTCCCGGTTCGAGCCCGGGGGGGTGCAGTTTCTTTGATCGCTTGCCGCCGACAGTTTGATTCGGTTGTTTCCGCCATTTTTTTCCACTCCCATGAGCACACCCTTTGTCTTTGTGATGGCCGGCGGCAGCGGCGAGCGGTTCTGGCCGATGAGCCGGCGGAGGACGCCGAAGCACCTGCTCCGGCTGCTTGAGGAGCGGACGCTTCTTGAGGCGGCGGTGGCGCGGCTCGAGGGGGTTGTGCCGCGCGAGCGGACGTTTGTGCTCACCAACGCCGAGCAGGTCGAGGGCACGCGCGCCGCACTGCCGTCGGTGCCCCCGGATCACATTATTGCGGAGCCGGCGAAGCGGGACACCGCGCCGGCTTGTGCGCTGGCGACCGCGATCGCGCGGGCCTCGGCACCGGACGCGGTCTGCATCGTCCTTCCTGCCGACGCGATGATCCACGATGTCGCGGGATTTCAGCGGCAGCTTCGCGATGCGATCGCGGTGGCGGCGGGCGACGGCGCGATCGTCACGCTTGGGATCCCGCCCGCATTCCCCTCGACCGGGTTCGGATACCTCGAGACCGGCGACGGGCTTCCTGATGCGCCGGAGGGAAGCCGGGTGCGGCGGCTGAAGCGGTTTGTCGAGAAGCCGGATCTCGAAAATGCCGCGCGCTACGTCGCCGAGGGGCACTATTTTTGGAATGCCGGAATTTTTCTCTGGCGGGCGGAGACATTTTTGGCCGAGGCCCGCCGCCAGCAGCCGGAGCTTGCTGGGTTCATCGAGGGGCTCGCTTCGTTCGACGCGCTGCCCTCCTATCTGGCCGGGCGGTTCGCGGCGCTGCCGAAAATCTCGGTGGACTACGCGATCATGGAGCACGCGGAAAATGTTGCAGCCGTGCTGGCGGAATTCGATTGGGACGACGTTGGCGCGTGGACCGCGCTTCCCTCGCATTTTCGGCCGGACGCCGAGGGCAACAGCTCGCGCGGACCGGTTGCCCTGCACGATTCGCACGGGAATATCGCCGTCTCGAACGGCCGCCTCATCGCGCTCTGCGGGGTGAGCGACCTCGTTGTCGTCGAGACGCCGGACGCCATCCTCGTCTGCCACAAGGACGCCGTGCAGCACGTCAAGTCGCTCCAGCCGCTCCTGCCGGACGAACTCAGATAAACCCACCGACCAGCCGCGCTAAAGCCCTGCCAACCAAACTCGAAAATGCCCACCACCTCCCACCCGACACCTTCCGGCATCCGCGCCGACCTGCGGCCGGAAAACATTCGCGACGCAGTGATCCGGCTTGCCGGCAATTCGCAGGACGGCATTCAGAGCGCGGGCGCGATGCTTGCGCGGCTGGCCGGGCGCAGCGCGCAGGACGTGATGACCTACATGACGATCCCGTCCACGATCTCCGGCGGTCCGTCGCTTTTCCAGGTGCGCGTCGGCACGGGCGAGGTTCTGTCGCCGGGCGACGAGGCAGATTTTCTCGTCGCGTTTTACCAGCACAGCTACGAGGACAACATCGGGTTTCTGCGCGAGGGCGGGGTCCTGCTCTACGATTCGGACAACGTGCAGCCGGACCCGGACGACCGGCGGTTCGTGCGCGTCGGGATCCCGATCACCGGGCTCACAGTCGAGGCGCTCGGGGGGACCGCGAAGGACAAGGGGAAAAATGTTTTTGTCCTCGGCCTGCTCGCGAAGATTTTCAGCCTCGATGTCGACAAGCTCAAGCGGCTGCTCACGGAAAAGTTTGGCGGAAAAAATGAGAGCGTGCTCAACACCGCGCTCATGGCATTCCATGCGGGGTTCGCGTATCCGGTCGGCAACATGCTCTCGACCCGCTACCAGTTCGAGCCGTCCGAGAAATCCGACGGCCCGGCCCAGGTGACGATGGATGGCAACCAGGCACTCGCCTACGGGCTGATTGCGGCGGGCGTGCGGTATGGCGCAGCGTATCCGATCACTCCGTGGACGACGGTTATGGAAGTCCTTCGTGCGGAGCTTCCGAAATACGGGGGGCTTTTCGTGCAGTGCGAGGACGAGATTGCGGCGGTCTCGATGGCGATCGGGTTTTCGTATTCTGGGCATCTGGCGATCACCGGCAGCTCCGGCCCCGGGATTTCGCTGAAGACCGAGGCGATCGGCTGGGCGACGATGGCCGAGATGCCGCTCATCATCGTGAACGTCCAGCGCGGCGGGCCGAGCACCGGGCTGCCCACGAACGTCGAGCAGAGCGATCTCTACCAGGCGATCTTCGGCGGGCACGGCGACAGCCCGCGCGTCGTGCTCGCGCCCTCGACCGTCGAGGACTGCTTTTACATCGCGCTGGAGGCCGCGCGCATCGCGCGCGACCATAGCACGCCGGTCATCATCCTCAGCGACGCGTCGCTGGCCACGCGGATTCAGGCATTTGACGAGCCGGATCTTGCGCGCCTCGTCGTCGAGTTCGCGCCGAACCTGACCCCGCGTGCGCCCGGGTTCCGGCCGTATCCGCTCGACGGGCTGACCCAGCACGCGCCGCCCGGCACCCCGATGGCTGGCGGCACCTACCCGACGGTCACCGGTCTCGAGCACGACGAGATGGGGCATCCGACCGGCAGCCCGCGCATCCATTCGGCCATGACGGCGAAGCGCCGCCTCAAGCTCCAGCGGCTTGCGGCGGAGATCCCGGTGCCGGAGATTTATGGCGACCCCTCGGGCGAGGTCCTGCTCGTCGGCTGGGGGTCCACCTACGGGCCGATCCACGAGGCGGTGAAGGTCGCGCGCGCGGCCGGCGAAAGCCTCTCCTCGATCCACATCCGACATCTCAACCCCCTGCCCGACGGGCTCGAAAAGCTCTTTGCCGGGTTCCGCCGGATCGTCGTCGTGGAGATGAACGACGAGGGGCTCTACGGGCACGGGCAGCTCGCCACGATCCTCCGCGCCCGCACGTGCGATGCGAAAATCGCCAGCCTCAACAAGACGAGCGGGCTGACATTCCATGTGAAGGAAATCCTCGAAGGAGTTTTGAAATGAGCACCACGGCACCAGATAAACTGACCAAAAAAGACCTGACCGCCGACCATCCGACATGGTGTCCGGGCTGCGGCGACTTCGCCGTGCTCGCCGCGTTCTACAAGATGCTCGAGCGCCGGCAGCTCCCGCACGAGAGCATCGTCACGCTCGCCGGCATCGGCTGCTCATCGCGCTTTCCGTATTTTGTCAACACCCACGGCGGGCACTTCATCCACGGCCGCGCGGTCCCGTTTGCATCCGGCGTCAGCCTCGCGCGTCCGGACCTCCACGTCTTCGTCTTCGGCGGCGACGGCGATGCCTTTTCGATCGGCGGCAACCACCTCGAACACGGCGCCCGCAAGAACATCAACCTCACGTATGTCATCATGGACAACTTCGTCTATGGACTGACAAAAAAGCAGACGTCGCCGACATCGCCGGTCGGGTTCAAGTCGAAGACCGACCCGATCGGCGCGGTGGACCGCCCGGTCAACCCGATCAAGAAGCTGATCTCGGCGGGCGCAACGTTTGTCGCACGCTCGCACGCGACCCAGGTGAACCACATGATCGCGATGATCGAGCGCGCACATGCGCACACCGGGTTTTCAGTCGTCGAGATCCTCTCTGAATGCGTCGAGTTCTTCCCCGGCGCGTTCGACGCGGGCAACCCGCGCAAGGGTGGCGAGTTTGCGCTCATCGAGGAAAAAACCGGCGACGGCACGCCGGAGGACGACCTCCGCCACGACACGTCGGACGAGATCGCGGCCTACCGGCTCGCCGACGCCCCATTCCCCGGCCGCTTCGGCGTCTTCTACGAAAACGACCGGCCGACAAAAAATGCGCTCGAGGCAAAGTGGATCGCCTCGACCAAGGAAAAGCTCGGCGAATCCTCCGCCCTCGGCCTGCTGCAAAAGACGTTCGACCGGATGAAGTGACCGCGCGCTCGTGAACGGCAGGGAGCAACTTCAAGATGCTCGCGCAAAAGATCCCCTCCATTCCATTGCTGAGCCGACGAAAAGCTTCCGGGGCCAGTTGTGTGTGCTACCAGCCAAACTTCTCCGTGTCGAAGAGCCCGTTTTGTCAGAGGAGCTCGGGCTAAACAATATTTTGTATGAAATGCATATATCATATTGAGCTCCAGCATGATGCGTTTGTTTTTATGAAAATATCCCCGACTTTTTGCGCCCGCATCTTTGAAGGCAGTCGACCACGCCTCCTTCTCCACCATCCGTAAGTTCGTGCGCGACGT
>DYRS01000034.1:15611-18026 GCA_020718585.1 Chthoniobacter flavus | reverse complement strand
GTTTCCGTCGCTCACCCCTCCTTTTCCTCTCGTTCGTGAATCGGCCCTGCTGCGCGGGCGGCACAATAATTGTTTGATTCCCTGCTCCCCATTGCGCATATAGGACGCATGCGTTTGTTCGCGATCCTCCTCTCAGGCGTGGCCGGTATTCTTTCCCTAGCGGCCCAGACTCCGCCCACCCCGGCTGCCACCCCGATGAACATGCTTGGGAACCCGAGCTTCGACAATGGGTTCCGGCGCGACAATTTGTGGGATGGTGTAGATTCCAGCGGCAGCCTGGCCGGCGAGCGCGGAGTGCTGCCCGTCCTCACCACCAGCGGTACGATCGCCTCGACCGCCATGCCGGTCTCGGTGTCCATCGCCGACATGAATGGAGACCAGCTTCCCGACATCGGGATGATGGACCCGGTCGGCTATTTCCGCATCTTCTTCAATCAGGGCTCAAAAACCGAGCCTAAGTTCGAAGTCGGCGAGTTGTCCTCGATCTTCCTTTCCCGCGTTGATCCGGCCGACCCGACGCTCCAGGGAGTGTCTGCGAAGCATGCGCGGATGGGGCAGCGGATCCACCTCACCGACATGACCCGCTCGAACAAGAATGACCTTGTCATCGGCAATTACCTCGGCGAAATCATGCTCCTCCTGAATGGCTCGGGGGTGAAGCCGGATTTCAAGCAGCCGTCGAGCATCGCCCAGGTGATCATTCCGACAATGAAGGATTCCCTGAAAAAGTGGGGCAATGTTTTCGCCCCGGCCACATGGGACTGGAACCGCGACGGCAAGGACGACCTCCTCGTCGGCGAGGGCTCCTACTCGGCAAACAGCATCCACCTCCTCCTCAACCAGGGCAGCGGAACGAAACCTGTCTTTGACGAAAATAACCGCAGTGTCCTTGCCTACGGCATGGGCCTCGAACAGCTCACCCCCTGCGTTGTGGACTACAACGGCGACGGCGCGCTCGACCTGCTCGTCACCGAACGCACCGGAAAAGTCGCAGTTTACCTCAACTCTGGAAAACCGTGGAAACCCGGAGACACCCTGCCGTTCGACTCGTTCATCGCCGTGGGCGGAGCGAAGCCTGCAGCGGGCAATGCGACGGTCGCCAAAGACCCGCTCACCGCCGCCACCGCGCCCGGACTCCTCACCGTGGGCGGCATCGCGACGATCGCCGCCGCTGACATGAACGGCGACGGGCTCTTCGACCTCGTCTTTGGAAAAAGCAACGGCAAGGTCATGATGTCGCTCAACACCGGCTCAAAAACTGAACCAAAATTCGGTGCGCCCACCGAGGTGAAAGGGACCGCCGGAACCCCGCCGTTTAACTCCCCGTCCGGCTGGGAGTGCGACTTCGGGATCGATCGCGGGAATTTCTACGGCTACTTCTCCGTGGTCAAGAAGGACGACGACCCGGAGGCTAAGACCACCGACGGCAAACCCTGCCTGAAAGCCGGCTACACGCCCTCCCCAAACAAGTGCATGCCGGTCCCGACCCACTTCACCCCCGCATTCAAGACGTGGAAACCGGGTTCTGGCAAGGTTCTCACCAAGGTCGCCGACGCGCCCGCGAACTACTTCGAGCTTAAACAGGACGGTTCGCGCGCCCTCGAAAACAACAAAACCTACCAGTTCTCGATGAAGGTCAAGGGCGCGAAAGTCACCGACGCCGCTGTCGAAATCTCCATGTACGGGACCAAGAAACTCAGTGCCGCCAAACTCGAGCGCGGCACGCGCGATGCCGTCAAAAAAATCGAGAACGAGGTCAAAGAGACGATCAAGCAGATCTTTCGCTTCAATCCGGGCTCGACCTGGACCGATGTGAAGGGCGAGTTCTCGGTCAAGTTTGCCGACAAGGATCTGGCCGACGATCCGCTCGATGGCAGGGGGCCGAAGGACGACCCCCACGGCTCTCTTTCATGGACGACAACCGTTGTCTTCGCACTCGCTCCGGGCTCCGGCGAAATCTATTTCGACGACTTCAAAATCATAAAAAAACCATAATATGGACGACATGCAACCTTCTCCCGCTCCCGTCCCTCCGCCCGCTTCCGGCGGCGATCCTGCGGAACGCCAGTGGATCGTCATTCTCAACCTCAGCGGGCTCGCGGGAATTTTCTTTCCGTCGTTCGGAAATATCCTCGGCCATCTCATCATCTGGCTCGTCAAGCGGCCGGAGAGCGCGGCAATTGACGCAGCCGGCCGGAACGTCCTCAACTTTCAGATTTCCTAGACGATCTGGATGCTGGTCTCAGTGGCTGTCGCGGTCGTTGGCTCCTGCTTGATCGTCCCGATCGCGCTTCCGTTCGCGGCCTACGTCGCGTGGCTCGTTTTCTCAGTTATTGGCGCGGTGAAGGCTGGGAACGGCGAGCCCTACGCATTCCCCCTCTCGCTCAAGCTGCTCTGATCTGAAGCCGGGTTCTC
>DYRS01000034.1:11514-15511 GCA_020718585.1 Chthoniobacter flavus | reverse complement strand
GCCGGGTTCTCGATCAGACTGACGATCCGGCGTGCGACAACGGTTTGGCCGCACTCGAAGACGAAGGAATGCTTTGGCGAATCGTCGCGGTGGGCGATTTCGATTTTGTCGCAAAGGAATCCCGGTCGATGCACGATTTTCGCCCCGGCAACATCCATCTCGAGGACGATCCATCCGCCGAGACTCTTACCGAGGAAAAAAAGGCTCTGTGGCTCGTTTTCGAGCGCGGCGAGCCATCCGCAGACGTTCGCGGTGAGCCGGGCTCCGCCGCCGCTGAGGCAGGGCGAACACCACGCGACCGGCTCCTTGCTGGCGCGTGCGCGGCGGAGCCGGAGCTCGCAGGCACCGGGAAGGTGGGCGGCGGGCTCGCGCGGCTTGTCGCCCTCGGGCGGCGCGTTGAGCTTTTTCCATGCCAGCCAGAGCTTCGCACGGATGCCGCGGAGCAGGCGCGGAAGGAACGCAATCACGACAAGTGTGAACGCGACGGCGACGGCGAGTGCGATGGCCGGATGCCATGCGACAAGCCCGAGCCCGGCGACGACAACCCCGTCCTCCGCGACGCTGAGCGCGATGTTGGAGACCGGTTCGGGCGAGGCGTTGGCCACCAGCCGGGTGCCCGCTTTGGCCACATGCGACGTGAGCGCCATCCCCCCGGCCAGCAGCGCCGCAACAACCTGAAATGTCGGGTGGGCACTCCCCAGCGTCGCAACCGCCAGCGCGGCCGCCCCGACCGGACGAATGAACGTGTGCACCGAGTCCCACGCGGTGTCCACCCACGGGATCTTGTCGGCAAAAAACTCGATGAAATAAAGGAACCCGGCGACCCCGATGATAATCGGATCGCCGAGTGTCTCGAGCCCGTGGAGCGACGGCTGGAGCGCGACCCAATCCATCCGCACGGCGAGGCCGACCACAAAAACCGTCAGATAAAGGTTGATCCCCGCGAGGCTCGCCAACCCGAGCGCGGTGCCGAGCAGTTGAAGCTGGTCCATCCCGGGATTATGCCCGGTTCCCGAGCTGGTTGTCACGCGGCGACTCTCCGGAATTCGCTTGTATCCGTAGCGGGTGACGGACCTCCCGCCTCCAGAAACTCTTCGATGAATGCGCCCCGGTGCGGGGGGCTCTATCCGCGTGACCGACACAAAAATAGTCCGCAAGGTCAAGAGCGTCCTCCCCGACTCTGCGGTTCAAGGCATTCAGCATTTCTAGCCCCCCGAGTAGAGTGTGGTTTGTCAGTTTGCGTCAACGACCGGCACGTTATTGCGGTGGCACCAGTCGAGCGCCTTGGCGTTGCCCAATTTTGCGGCGTGGTAATACCAGTCCCTTGCCTGGTCAGGCCTGCGCTCGCCGAGGAGGCCGCCTTCGAGGGCGACCGCATAGCAGAGCATGCAGGCCGGGCTGCGGAGCCGCTCGGATCCGTCTTTCCAGAGTTCCATCGCCCGGCGGGGATCCTTTTCGACACCGAGGCCGTTGACATACATGACCCCGAGGTTCGCCTGCGCGTCGGGGTTTCCAAGTTTCTGAGCGGCGGAAAACAGGCGGAACGCCTCGTTCGGGTTCGGCGGAAGCTGTCCGGGGACGCCCTTTTTCAGGATGTCGCCGAGGAGGTTCATGCCCTGCGGATGGTTGAGCACGGTGGCGGATTGGAGGAGTTCGACGGCGAGCATGGGGTTGGCGGGAACGCCTTTTCCATAGTAGTAGCAATCGGCCTTGGCGACCATCGCGTCGCTGTCGCCCGCGGCCGCGCCCATCTGGAAAAACGCGGCAGCCTTGGCAAAATCCCTTTCGCATCCGAGGCCGTTCGCCATCATCAGCCCGGCCTGGGTCATCGCCTCGGTCTGACCGTTGTTGGCGGCGGCGGTGAACCACTTCAGCGCGACGCCGGGCTCGGTCGAGCGCAGGTGCTCGCCGAGGAGCATCTGCGCGGAGACGACGTTGTGGCCGGCGGTCAGCTCGAGCGGCCCGCGCAATCTTGAAAATTGCGCGTGCGTGATGCGCACGGCGTTCGAGCGGAGCTTCGCCGCGATCATCTCCATCTGCTTCGGGGGTTCCTCGAGCGTGGGATTCACGTCGAGCGCCTTCGAGTAATTTGCGAGCACGCCCGCGTCGTCGCCGGTCCGCCGGCATTCGGCGGCGGCGCGAAGAAACGGGGCGGCGGGATCTTCGGGAGTCGCGGTCGGCTCGGGCGTCGGTTCCGAAACGGCGGGCGTTGGCTCGGAAGCGGCGACCGATGCTGTCACCGGGGAGGGAGGGGTGCGGAAAATATAATACCCTGCGACCACCGCGACCGCGCATGCCAGGGCTGCTGCCGCAATGAGCACCGGCGCGCGGCGTCCCGGCGTTCTGGCCTTGCTGACCTCCGGAGGCGGACCGCCCGCCGACACGTCGCGCGCCGCTCTCGTGCCGGGCATGCGCGATGTCCCGGCCGCACGCCCCCGGCGCGGCGGGTTCAGCGCCGCCATGAATTCCGCCGCCGTCCGAAACCCCGTCGGATCTTCCATCCCCCGCCGCAGCACCGCATTGCCCGGCGCGGAAAGCGCGGGAACCGGCGTCCAGCCGTCCTTCCCCTGGTGGTACCCGCCCAGCAGTTCGTAGGCGATGCGCGCAAGGATCCCGGGCGCGCGCATCGGGCCGGAATCCGCCGCCGCTGGGTGCATCGTCGCGCCGGGCGCGGGAGCTGCTTCAGGCTGAAAAATCACGCGCAGGTCGGAACTCGCCCCGGCGTTGGAAATCGAAAGGTCGGGGCCGCTCAGAATGATCGCCGTGAGGTCAGGGAATGCTGTCGGCGCTCCCTCACGGTCGAGCGCGGCGGCCATCGCACCCAGCACGACCATCGCCTCGGCGGGCGGAAGCGAACGACGCTTTTTGAGAAGCTCGAGCAGGGAAAATGCGGGATGGCCGGACGCCGGGGCGGGCGTTTGCGACAAACTCCCGGAGGCGGCGGCAGAAGAAGCGGGCGGGACGCTCGATCCCGTTGCATGAGCAGGAAAAGGAGGCACAGGCATCCTGCCTGTGTTCTCGGTATTTCGCATGGGCAGGATGCCCATGCCACTTGAGGCAACAGGACCGTGCAGGGCGGTTTCGAGGGCGGTGCGGAGCTCCTGCGGCGTCTGGAACCTTTCCTCCGGGCGCTTGGCGAGCATTTTCCCGAGAAGCCCGCGGAGCGGCTCCGGCACGTGCTCGAGGGGTGCCGGCTCGCGGATGCTCCGGTCGAGCACGACCGCCAGCGTCCCGGAAAATGGGGGGCGCCCGGCCAGCATCGCAAAGAGCGTGGCACCGAGCGAATAGATGTCCGACCGCGTGTCCACCGGCAGCTCGTTGATCTGCTCCGGGCTCGCGTAATACGGGGTGCCCATGAACCCGGACCCCTGCGAGAGCGTCGCGCCGCCGGCGACTCCGACGATGGATTTTGCGAGCCCGAAGTCCACCAGCTTCGCCACGATGTGGCCGTCCCCGGCATTCAGCAGCATGATGTTCGCCGGCTTGATGTCGCGATGCACCAACCCGGCGCGGTGCAGCGCGTGCAGTGCCCGGCAGATCTGCACCGCGATGTCGAGCGCGGCCGGCGGCTCCATTTTTCCGATCTGCTTCAGCTCGTCCTCGACCGACACCCCCTCGACGAGCTCCATCGTGTAAAAAATCTCCTCGCCCGCCTGTCCGAGGTAGAAGACGCCGGCGACATTCGGATGGTGGACGGCGGCCGCCGAGCGGGCCTCGCGCAGGAACCGCTCGCGGACGACCGGATCGGCGAATTGCGACGAGCGGATCACCTTCAGCGCGACGTGGCATTGCAGGCGGCTGTCAAACGCGCGGTAGGTCACTCCCATCGCCCCCTGGCCGAGCACCCAGAGCGAGCCGTCGGGACGTCGGGCGACCTCGAAGTGGTCGTAGGTCGTCGTCGGATCGCTCATGCCCGCGCGTTCACTTGTTCAGCTTGTTCAGCTTTTCGAGCTTCGGCGCGATGACCGCCCGGTTGTAGGGATGCTCGGGGTTGCGC
>DYRS01000034.1:0-11414 GCA_020718585.1 Chthoniobacter flavus | reverse complement strand
GGGTTGCGCACGTCGCCTCCCGCATACCCGCTGACGACGGATTTTATCCCCGGCCGGCTGCGGTAAACCGCCTCGACACACCAGAAACACCCGCCGCCGAGCACCGCCTTTTCTTCACACATGGCGGCGGATGCAAATACCAGCAGGGCAAAAAGGATTTTCATATTTCGGACGTGGTGCGGACATGGCGGGCTACGGGACGATTTCCGATCCGACCCCGTCGTTGGTAAAAATCTCCAGGAGCAGTCCGTGCTGGACATGGCCGTCAATCAGGTGGGTTTTTTTGACGCCCTGCCGGAGCGCGGCGTCGGCTGACTGGACTTTCGGGATCATTCCGCCGGCGATCACGCGCTGCTTGATGAGTGATTCCGTCTGCGCGACGGTCAGCGAGGGGATGAGCGAGCTGCGGTCATCGGGGTCGCGCATGATCCCCGGCACGTCGCTCACGAAAATCAGCTTCGTCGCCTGGAGCTCGGCGGCCAGCGCGGAGGCCGCGACGTCGGCGTTGATGTTGAGCACCTGCCCGTCCGCAGTCGCACCGATCGGGCTGATGACCGGCACCACCTCGTCAGCGATCGCCCGGCGGATTGCTTCGGCCGAGATGCCGGCCGCCTCGCCAACGAACCCGATATCCACCTTGCCGCCGCTGTCGGGCTGGTGCGGAAGCTGCCGCGCGACAAAGACCTCCTTGCCCGAGATCCCGATCGCCCGGCCACCGAACCTGCGGATCGTCTCGACGATCGCCGGGTTGATCTCGCGGTCGAGCGTCTCCTCGACGATCCGGATCGCCGTCTCATCGGTCACCCGCAGCCCGTTCACGAACCGCGCCTGCAACCCGGCCTCGCGCATCCGCGCGGTGATCGCTTTTCCGCCGCCATGGACGACGACCGGATTGATCCCAACCGCTTCAAGAAAGACGACATCGCGGAGGAATTTCTCGATGATCGCTTCGTCCTCCATCGCCGCGCCTCCGTATTTGATGACAAACGTGTGGCCGCGGAATTCCTGAATGTAAGGCAGTGCCTCGATCAGGCTTTCCGTGCGCGCTTCGGGCTTGAGTGATCCGCTCATTTATTCCCCGAGATTGAGCCGGACATACTCCTCCGTCAAATCCGTTGTCCACACGACGTGCGACGCCTTGCCGACCTTGAGATCAACCGTCACCCGGAACGCCTTCTTCGCGGCGACCGCCCGGAGCAATTTTGCGGCGGTCCTGGCAACGACCCCGCCGGTCGCGACCGGAAGTGCGTCGTAAAAAATGTCGGTCTTCGCTTCGTCCATCTTCGCGCCGCAGTAGCCGACGGCGTCGAGGATCCGTCCCCAGTTCGGATCGCCGCCCGCCCAGGCGCATTTGACGAGCGTCGAGTTGGCGATCGCCTCGGCGGCGCGGCGCGCGTCGGCCGAACTCGCCGCGCGGCGGACCTCGACCTCGACAAAGCGCGAGACCCCCTCGCCGTCGCTGACGATCATCCGCGCGAGCCCGCGGGTCACGGTGTCGAGTGCGTCCCGGAGCGTCTTCGGCGACGGCGAAATCCCGCTCGCGCTGTTGGCAAGCGCGATGACCGTGTCGTTCGTGCTCATGTCGCCGTCAATCGTGATCCGGTTGAAGGAATCCTCCACCGATTCGCGGAGTGCAAGGCGCAGCACCGGCGCGGCAACGATCGCGTCGGTCGTCACGACGCAGAGCATCGTCGCCATGTTCGGATCAATCATCCCCGCGCCCTTCGCCATGCCGCCGATCCGGAAACAGCCGTCGCGGGTCGCGACCTCGATCGCGATTTCTTTTGCGAACGTATCGCTCGTCATGATCGCCTTCGCTGCACCCGTGCCGCCTGAGCGGGCGGTCTTCACCGAGGCGATCCCCCGGAGGATCGCGGGCATCGGCATCGGCACGCCGATCCTGCCGGTCGAGCAGACGAGCACCTGGGAGGGTTTCAGCCCGAGGGAATCGGCGGTCGCCGCCGCCATGGCGCGCGCGTCCGCCATCCCGCCCGGCCCTGTGCATGCGTTTGCGTTCCCGCTGTTGAGGACGACCGCGCGGGCGCGTCCGGCCCGCATGTGCTCGACCGAAATCCTTACCGGCGCAGCCTTCACTTTGTTTGTCGTGAACGTCGCGGCCGCCGTCGCGGGCGCCTCGGAAAAGACGACCGCCAGATCGTCACGGACCACCCGGCCGGTTTTGATCCCGCACCCGGTCGAGCCGGCGACGAACCCGCGGGCCGCGCAGACCCCGCCTTTGATCATTCGGATTTTATTCATAAAATGAGCCCGGCCGTCTCGTCGAGCCCGGCCATCAGGTTGAAATTCTGAACCGCTTGCCCGGCCGCGCCCTTGACCAGGTTGTCCTCGACCGAGAGCAGGATCGCACGCTTCGCGCGTCCGTCGAACCGCGCGGAGATGTCGCAGAAATTTGTGCCGCTCACGTTTTTTGTATCCGGCAGTGCTCGGCCAACCCGCACGAACCTCTCGCCCGCGTAGGCCGCCTCGAGCGCGGGCAAGATGTCCGCCTCCGCCGCGCCCTCCGCGAGCCGCGCAAAGATCGTGGTGTGGATCCCGCGGGTCATCGGCGCGAGATGCGGGACGAAGGTGATGACGACCGGGCATTCGGCCGCGAGCGAAAGCTCCTGCTCGATCTCCGAAAGATGCCGGTGCTTCGGAAGCCCGTAGGCGCGCAGGCTCTCGTTGCACTCGCCATAAAGATACGCGGTCTCCGCCTTGCGTCCGGCCCCGCTGACCCCGCTCGCGCTCGACACGGCGATGTCGCCGGGCGCGATGATCCCGCCGCGCAGCAGCGGCACCAGCGGCAGCAGGACACTGGTCGGGTAGCATCCTGCCGAGGCCACGAGCGACGCCCCGCGGATCGCCTCGCGGTGCAGCTCGGGGAGCCCGTAAACCGCCCGCCCGAGCAGGTGCCCGGCCCCGTGCGGCTCGCCGTAAAATTCCCGGTAAACCTCCGCGTCGCGCAGGCGGAAGTCCGCGCTCAAATCAACAACCCGGCGACCGGCGTCGCAGAGCGGCGCCGCGAACTCCGCCGCCAGTCCGTGCGGCAGCGCGAGGAAAAAAAACTCTGCATCGCACGCGAGGAGTGCGTCACGCGAGGGCTCGGAGAACGCGAGTGCCGCGAGCGGTCCGCATCCCTCCAGCCGTGGGAGCACCTCGCCGAGCCGCTTCCCCGCGTGCTGCCGCGACGTCACCGCCACGACCTCCGCAGCCGGATGCCGCGCAAGGATCGCACAAAGCTCCGCTCCCGAATACCCGTTTGCTCCGACGATTGCGACATTCACCATAGGCTGGGGATTTTTTGTCCGCCCGCGCGCCCGCGACAAGAAATTAAAACAGATTTTACCCCGCCGTTTCAGCCGATCGATCCGTTCCGGAAAACAGTCGGAGCTTCCCCCGGTCGAATTCGATGGGGACGGGAGTCTCCGAGACCCGGCAGCGCGGGTGATTGCGGAGCCCCCCGGCGACGTCCCCGGTGCAATACAGCGTGCCGAGATGCAAGGTGTTTGGGATGAACATCCACCCGCGATCGCCAAATCGCGCCCGGATTTTTTCCACGACCTCGCGGTCGTCTTCCAGCGTGCAGGGGATCGCCATCCGGCGCATCTCGCCGGTCGTGAAAACGTTGAGGAACGTCTTCCGCTCGTCAATCGCCTCCCGCAGCTCGCGCGTGATGAAGTCGGCAAGGCCGACTCCGATCGCGTTCCCCTGCGACGCCGCCGACAGCGCGAGCGCAGCGATCACCCGGATGCGCGGCCGTTCGAGATCCTCGCAGCCGACGACCCCCCGGCGGCCGATGACGTTCGTGTCCATGCCGGTCCCGCTGAAGGTTTTTCCAATCTCTCCGACCACGAGCACGCCGAGCTCGTCGCACGGCAGGGCCGGGAAATAGTCGAGGTGCCGGGCGAGGAGCGCGGGCTCGCGCGCTAGGATGTCGCCGGCCGCGACCGCATGCAGCTCGGCCGTCCGGTCAAACCCGTCCTCAAGGATCGCCAGGCCGGCAAAGATTTTTCCCGAGCCGACGAGCAGCGCCCCCATCTCCAGAAGCATGTCTTTCATCTGCGGGTTCGACGCGGAATGGAACGTCTCGGCGGAACGGATTTTCCCCATCCCCACCACCATCATCTTCGTGAGTCCGCTCTGCACCGAGCCCGCGAAGCCGGTGTGCAGCTTCACGCGGTTGAGCACGAGCACGCCGTCGGATTCGAAGCAGTGGCGGTCCATCCACACATCGCCCGAGGCGACCGTGCCGATCTTTACGACCCCCATGTCCGAGCGGATCTCCATGCCGGTCGCGGCCTCGGTGAGGCCGAGCGACTCGACCATCGCCCGCTGCCCCTCGGCGGTCGCGCCATTGTGCGAGCCCATGCAGGGGACGAGGAACGGCTCAGCCCCACGGTCGCGCAGCCAGTCGCCAGCCGCCTTGGTGATCCGCACGATGTTCGCGATTCCCCGGCTCCCCGCCGTGATCGCAATCCTCCCGCGCGGGGAAATTCCTAGCCCGTCGAGCTGGCACCAAACCTCGCCTTCGACGTCCGCAAGCGGGTTCGAAACGAGCTCCTGATCAACGCGAAAGAGGTGCATGAGGCCGAAGTTAAATCAGGGTTTATCGAGAAGGAAAGCCTGAGCCCAAGTTTCTTGTAGGAAGGGTATCATTTGGTAACAAGCAGGCGAAAACGCCATATTCTGACTCATCGGATCTACGATGCCGTCGCCAAAGAATGCAGTAAAACATGACTGGCATCAGGGGCACTGAGCCTCGAAGATGCCCCCGCCAAGGAGTTCGTCGCCGTCGTAGAGCGCGCAGATCTGGCCGGGGGTGAGCGCGCGCTGGGGATCGCGGAAGACGAGCGACGCGCGGCCTTCGCCGAGCGGAACGAATTCCGCCTCGCCCGCTGGGCAGCGGTAGCGCGGCTGCGCAAGCAGCGTGCGGGCGCCGCTCACGGGCTCCCCCGTCCACGACAGGCTGGCGAGCGTGCAGTGCCGCGTGCGGAGCAGCGGGGTGTCTTCCCCCTCGATCGCGACGACGAGCTCGTTTTTTTTGGGCCGTTTGGCGACGACGACGTAGGCCTGCCGGAAGAGCGGGCTGGCAACGCCGACGCCCCGGCGCTGGCCGAGCGTGTGCAGGTGCAGCCCCCGGTGACGGCCGAGCACCCGACCCTCCACATCCACGATCGGACCCGGCGAATCCGGCAAAAATGCGCGGAGGAAGTCGGCCATCTTCACCTGCCCGATGAAGCAGATCCCCTGGCTGTCTTTTTTGTCGGCCGTCTCTAGGCCGAGCTTTCGCGCGATATCGCGAAGCTCTGGCTTCAATAGGTGGCCGACCGGGAAGCGTGCGATTCGGGCCTGCTCCGGCCGCATCATCGCCAGAAAATACGATTGGTCCTTGTTCGGGTCGGTGCCGCGAAGGATTGCGCCTGCGGACGACTTCCGCGCGTAGTGCCCGGTGGCGATCGCCTCGAACCCTCGCCCGCGTGCCCAGTCCCACAGTGCCCCGAACTTGATCTCCCGGTTGCACATCGCATCCGGGTTCGGCGTGATCCCGCCGCGGTAGCCGTCGAGCAGATACCCGACGACCCGCTCGCGGTATTCGCGCATGAGATTCACAACGATAAATTCGATCCCGATCCGCCCGGCCACCGCGCGCGCATCGGAAATATCTTTTTCCCACGGACACTCCCCGAGGACTCCCTCTTCGTTGATCCAGTTCTTCATGTAGGCGCCGGTCACATCGTGTCCTTCCCCCACGAGCAGTGCCGCCGCGACGCTGCTATCCACCCCGCCGGACATTGCCGCAAGAATCTTCATCCGGGAGATCCCGCGCACGGCTCGCTCGCGGGCCCGACGTCCTCCCCGTCGCGCGACACCACCGCCGCGACCACCAGATCGCCGGTGACGTTGAGCGTCGTCCGGCACATGTCGAGAAACCGGTCAATCCCGAGGATGATCGCGATCGCCTCGGCGGGCACGTTGATCGAGAGCAGGACGCCGACGACCAGCGGAAGCGAGCCGCCCGGCACCCCCGCCGTCCCGATCCCGGCCATCACGCACATGAGCGCGACGACGACCTGCTGCGCAAAACTGAGATCCACCCCGAAGACCTGCGCAAGAAATAGGACCGTGATCCCCTCGTAGAGCGCGGTGCCGTTCTGGTTCGCACTCGCCCCGACCGTCAGCACAAACCGGGCGACGCGCGGCGGAATCCCTAGGTCATTTTCCGCCACCCGCAGCGAGATCGGCAGCGTCGCATTGCTCGAGGACGTGCTGAACGCCGTGACCATCGCATCCTTCGCACCCCGGAAAAATTCCACCGGCGACCGGCGGGCGAGGATCCGCAGGACAAGTGGATAGATGACAAACTGGTGGAGGCTGAGCCCGAGCAGGACGGTCGCCGTATAAAACCCGAGCGTGACAAAGAGGTCCGCGCCAAGCCGCGCGGCGACCGCGAAGCCAAGGCACGCGACCCCGAGCGGAGCCAGCCTAAGCGCAAACCCAATGATCGTCATCGAAACCTCGAACATCCCCTCGAAGACCCCGCGCAGCGCAGCCGTCCTCTCCGGCGGCGCAACGGTCATCGCGACCCCGACAAACAAACTGAACACCATCACCGCCAGCAGCCCGCCACCGGGATTGTCTGGATTGAACGCGTTCGCCGCCTCGGCCAGCGGGTTCTCCGGGATGAAATTCAGCAGCGTCTGCGAGAGCGGCCGCGCACGACCGGCCCGCTCGATGTTCTTTTGCGAGTCGCCGGAATACGCGGCCACCAGCGCGTCCCTCTTTTCCCCGGAAAGTGCATGCCCGGGCCGCAGGATGTTCACGAGGCCGAGCGCGATCCCCACGCTCACGCCCGATAACAGCACCGTGATCAGCAGCGTCCGCACGCCGATCCGCCCAAGCGTCCGAATGTCGCCCATCTCCATCGTCCCAATCACAATCGCCGAAAGAATCAGCGGGATCACCACCATGAAAATGATCCGCAAAAATATCCGACCGACCGGCTGGATAACCTCGTCAATCCACCACCCGAGCGACGAAACATGCCCGGCCAGCGGCCCGCCGGACGCGAAAAGCCATCCGGCGGCCAGCCCGAGCGTGAGCCCGAGCACCAGGCCGACAAGGATCCGGGCCGAGCGCGACATCGCATGCGACTTCACGCGCGCACGTTTCGCACGCGCCGCGCCGCCGGGCAAGGCATTCCGCAGGCAAAAACCTCTTGCATCCCCGAATCCGCGCCCCTACTGTCCCCGGTGAGGCCCTGATGGTGGGCATGGTAGGTTGTTCATTGTGTTTCTTTCGGCGCGAGCCGCAGACAGCCAGTGGCGATTTGAAATCCGGCAACCGGAAACGGCCGAACAGACAAGACCTCGCAATACAAAATAGCATGAACAGCAAACTCTATGTCGGGAATCTTTCCTTCGACACCACCGAATCGGATCTCAACGATCTCTTTTCTCAGGCAGGCGCAGTCCGCGAGACGGCCCTGATCACCGACAAGGCGACCGGCCGCTCCCGTGGCTTCGCATTCGTCACCATGGCCGACTCCGCCGGAGCCGAAGCCGCCGCCTCGAAATACAATGGCATGGAGCTCCATGGCCGGAAGCTCACCGTCAACGAAGCCAAGGACCGCGAGTCCGGTGGCGGTGGCGGTGGCGGCGGTCGTCCCCCGCGCCGGTATTAACATTTACCGAAAACGCCCCGGCCCGCGCCGGGGCGTTTTTTTTGTCCCCCACCTCCAAAGAAATATTGATGCCTCCCCGGAAATAAGCGTTTTATATCTCACGATTTTTGTGAGCGTTATGCTTGTGCTGTTTTCGTGGCGGGGTTCATCTACCATCACGATTTTTCGGGCGGCGGCCCGATGCGCGATAGCCTGCTCCCGTTTCAAAAAGAAAACCCGCCCAGTAATCTACCGCTGCAATTCCTCATCTCAATCCACGAACAAATATTCTTATGGCCCCATCATCTCCCACCTTGCAAACCCTGCCCTCCGACGAGCTCCGCGCCATCCTCTGGAGGTTCTCCGACCGCTACGACCTCTCGATGCTCGTCCAATCCGCCCGCGCGGTCGCCCGCGGCCCGGTTGCCCGCCTCGTCGCCAATGGCGCGCGGAACAGCCATGAGTGGACTGATGAAAAAAATTCCCTCCTCGAGGTTTTTGACAGCTCCGGGATCACATCCGTCTTCCTTGAGCCGGCCTACGGCGGGTTCATCGAGGGGCCGAAAAACCTAGCGATGGCGCTCGTCGCCTACGAGCTGTCGTGGGTCGATGCCGGCGCGGCGACGTTCAGCCTCGCGGGCAACCTCGGGCTCGCGCCGATCCACGAGCGCGGGACCCCGGAGCAACGCGACCACTACATGTCGCTCGCCGCACCGGCCGACGGACGCGCCGCAATCCGCGCGGCGTTCGCGCTCACCGAGCCGATCCCGTTTGTCGGCGTCGAAACCGGCCTCCTCGGCGGCAAGGTCAAAATCCTTTCCTGGAAAGATGGCGAAGATCCGGTCCTGCATGTGGACAAGCGCGGGCGCTTCATCACAAACATGGGCTTCGCAAACGTCGTGACCGCCGCAGTGGATTCCGCCGACCCGCGCATCAAGGGAAGCTGCCTCGTCATCCTCGAAAAAGGTGACCAAGGGATCTGGGATCGCGGCATCCCCACCCGCAAGCTCGTCCACCAGCTCTCCTCAACGCGCGACCCGGTCTTCAGCCTGCAAATCCCCGCCAGCCGGATCGTCGGCGGCTATACGGTCAAGGATGGCGTCATCATCCCGAACTACAGCCATGGCGAAGTCATCGAGGCGGTCTTCCGCCGCACGCGCGTCACCGTCGGCCTCATGACTTCCGCCAAGCTCCTCTCCTCGGTCGAGCCGATCATCCGCTACCAGCGCGCCCGCTTCCGCGGCGGCGAGGCCGGACAGGAAGGCTCGCCGCGCTACGACCTCGGGCTCCAGACCAAGCAGGATGTCCTCCACCGGATGGTCGATGTCTGGGCGACCGGCGAGGCCAGCGCCGCGCTCGGATTCGAGGCCGCCAGAATGTTCGATACCCTCGACCCGCTCGAAAAGGCGAAGGACCGCGCGTTCGCCGAACGCAAACTCACCGGCCGCTCCGCATTCAAGACACTCGCCAAACTCGGCGACGATGCGGTCGAGCTCCTCGCGCTCTCCCGCGAAACCGCTCCCGATGCCGCCCGCCTCGCCGTCCTCCGCGACGACCCGCTCGTCCAATTTGCACTCCTCGACGCCCAAGCCAATGTCTTCTGCCCGGCCTGCAAGCTCTGGAACACCGGCCACGGAGCAAACATGATGCGCGAGGCGGTCAGCCTCATGGGCGGCTACGGGGTCACGGAGGATTGCCCAGGGTTCCTCGGCCACAAGTGGATGGATGCCCAGCTCGAGGCAACCTACGAGGGGCCGGAAGCCGTGCAGCGCCGCCAGATGTCGCTCACCATGACCAACCCGGTCTTCCTCGCCCTCTTCGAAACCTGGATCAAGGACCTCCGCGCCACCGCTTCCGGACGCCCGGAATCCGGCGCCTGCCTGCTCGCCTCCGCAATGCAGCTCTGGCTCTGGACGCTCCGCCACCTGCAAGGTGCCACCGACGCCAACGGCCAAAAACTCTACCAGAGCAACCGCCAGGGGGTCACGTTCCCGCTCGCCGACGCCCTCTGCTGGCTGCTCGCCTCCCGCCAGCAGATCCTCGACGTGATCAACCTCGAAGCCTCCGCTCCGGCGCACCCCCAAGTCGCTGACGAGCTTCCCGGCACCCTGCCATTCCTCACCTCGCTCTGCCATGTCCAGGCCGCCCGCGCCGCCGGCGAGATCTCGCGCATCTGCGCTGACCTCGTCTTCGGATACAACGCCCACCCGGAATGGACCGACGCCGCCTGCGCCGCCTGCTACGGAGACTCCGAGCTCGACGAACTCGAAGGCATCATCCCCGGCATTGCCAGCGGCGCCCGCGGAGTCGACAGCTTCCACGGGGACACCCAAACGCACCCCGTCAAAGCCGGCCCCTGCCCTGAAGTCACCGCCCTCCAGCCGTTCCTGCGCCTCAGCGCAAAACTCAACAGTTGCCTCACCGGCTCCCGCCTCGCCAAAGACCGCGCCGCCAACGCCCTCTCCCAAGTCATGATCCCCGAAGCCCTCGACTACCCGCAGTGATGAGCTGAAGAAAGAGTCGCAAAATAATAACATGCCCGATTAATATCCAAATCGGCGGCTCGGCATCGCAGAGCTCGGGATTCATTTGATCAAGTCCGCCACGGCCGCCGATGCCAGCGGGGTGGTGACCGTGGCGGGTCCCCACTGCGCGAAACCGATGAAGAGCGTCGGCGCGGCGACTTTTTACGACTGCCTGCGCGAGCAGACGATCGCGCGCCCGCACTGATGGCTCTCCCTTTCGAAATCGAAAGCGCTCTGCGCGAAGCGGGACTGCTGCGCGCCGGCGATCCGTCGGTGACCCCGCTTGCCGGCGGCGTCTCGTGCGATATCTGGCGTGTCGAAGGGGATGGCCGCCAGTTTGCCGTGAAGCGCGCCCTTCCGAAGCTCCGCGTGCAGGCGGAATGGTTTGCTGATCCAGCGCGCAACCGCCATGAGCAGGACTACCTGAAATATGTTGAAAGGTTCCTGCCCGGGGCCGTGCCTGCGATCCTATTTTCTGGGGACGACTTCTTCGCGATGGAATTTCTAGGAAATGAGTTCCGGAATTGGAAAACACTCCTCTTAAGCGGATCGGTCGAGCCTGCCGCTGCAGCCGCTGCAGGACGGACCCTTGGCCGAATTCACCGGGAGAGTTGGGGCAATCCCGAGGCTGCAAAATTTTTTGCCACAGACAGCCACTTTCACGACCTCCGCATCGCGCCCTATCTGCTCGCCTCGGCAGAGAAGCACCCGGAGATCGCCCCGCTCATCCATTCTGAGGCCAGGCGATTGGCCGCTACAAAACTCGCTCTTGTCCATGGCGACTACAGTCCGAAGAACCTGATGGTCGCGCCCGGGCGTCTCGTCGTGCTGGATTGCGAAGTCGCATGGTTTGGCGATCCGGCATTCGACCTCTGTTTCCTCGTCAACCACCTGCTTCTCAAATCCCTTCACCTGCGCGAGAAAGCCGGGGCATTTCTGGATCTCATTCCCTGGACGATTTCGGCCTACCAGGCCGAGATCGGAAAACAACACTTTCAGACCGTCTCGCACAATTCGCCCGCGCTCCTGCTCTCTCTCCTCCTCGCCCGGGTTGATGGCAAGTCGCCTGCCGAATACTGTAGCGCGTCGAGATAATCGCGGGGGTTTTCGGCGAGATAAAATGTGGAGATTCGGAGGTTTTTGTCGCGATGGCGGCGGAGTTTTCGATTTCTGAGCTGTCGCCGGACGCCCAAAGTGCACCACCTCGGGTCACTTGAAAGTGCACCACT
>DYRS01000167.1 GCA_020718585.1 Chthoniobacter flavus | reverse complement strand
GTCCCTTGCCCCACCGAAAACTCGGCGTCGAAAATTCTCCCAAAGGTGCCTTAACTTAGCGCCATTCAGGTCTGCCCCCTTCGTCTGCCCCCTTTGTTTCCTCCGGGCTGATCCCGCAGCTCAGAGCCCGACTGCGGCGCGGACGCGGGACATGACCGGGTCGGCGGCGGCCCGAGCTCGCACGGCACCCTCCGCGAGCACGCGGTCCACAAACTCGGGGTCGGAGAAGATTTCCTCGCGCCGGGCGCGCTGGGGAGCGAAATATTCCCAGATCCCGGAGAAGAGGCGTTTTTTCAGATCCCCGTAGCCGACCCCGCCGGCGAGGTGGTCGCCCTCCATTGCGCGGAAATCCGCCTCCGATGCGACCAGCCGGTAGAGCCCGAGGATCACGGAATCCTCGACCGGCTTCGGCGCCTCAACCGGGGTCGAATCGGTCTTGATCCCCATGATCTTTTTTTTCAGCGCGGCCTCGGACTCGAAGATTGCGATCGTGTTGTGGTAGCTCTTGCTCATCTTCGCGCCGTCGAGACCGGGGACGATCGCAGTGTCGTCGCGGATGTCCGGCTTCGGGAGTTTGAAGACCTCGCCATAGGTCTCGTTGATTTTTACCGCGATGTCGCGTGTGACTTCGAGGTGCTGCTTCTGGTCGCGTCCGACCGGCACGAGATCGCTGTCGTAGATCAGGATGTCGGCAGCCATGAGCACCGGATACGCGAACAACCCGTGCGAGGCGGCCATCCCGCGCGCAGTCTTGTCCTTGAACCCGTGGCACCGCTCGAGCAGCCCCATCGGGGTCACCGTGCTCAGGATCCATGCGAGCTCGGTGACCGACGGCACGTCGGACTGACGGAAAAAAACCGAGCGGGAGGGGTCGATCCCGCACGCGAGGAAATCGATCGCCAGTTCGCGCGAGTTCGCGCGCAGGGCGGCGGGATCGCGCACCGTGGTGAGCGCGTGCAGGTCGGCTATGAAGTAGAATGCGTCGCCCCGCTCCTGGAGCTCGACCGCCGGGCGCATCATCCCGAAATAGTTTCCCAGGTGGAGGGTGCCGGTCGGCTGGATGCCCGAAAGAATTCGCATGCGCGGGAACCTAGCAGACCGCTCGCCGGGTGAGAAAAAGAAAATTCACCCGATCTCCGCGCCGATCAGGCGGAGCCCGGCGCGGACGTCCGCCTCGTCCATCGCGAACGAGACGCGGAGGCATTCGTGGCGGTGGCGCCACGAGTCGTCGGGATCGCCGAAGAAAAAGTATTCGCCGGGGACGACGAGCACGCCGCGCGCCTTGAGCGCCTCGTAGAGCGCGCGGGACGGACGCCGGGAATTTTCGATCCAGATCCACAGGAACATCGCGCCCCCGCTCTCGTGGACGGCATACGGGACGTCGTCGGGAAAAAACTCCGCGACCGCGGCGAGCGCGGCGTCGCGCTTTTTCAGGTAATACGGCCGGATGACCTCGCGGCTGAGGCGGAGGATTTCGCCGTCGGCGATGAGCGGGCCGGTGATCGCCTGGCCGAAATTTCCATTCGCGAGCCCGGTAACCGCCATCATCGAGGAGACGGCCGAGGCGATGTGCGGAGGCGCGACGACGAACGCGGTCCGCGTGCCGGGCAGACCAAATTTCGAGAGGCTCATCACATGGACGGTGTGGTCGGTCCAGAGCGGGGCAGCCTCGCCGAAGACGATCCCCGGGAACGGCCATCCATAGGCGTTGTCAATGATCAACGGGATGTCCCGCCGCGCTGCGACGTCGGCGAGGCGCGCGAGCTCGGCGTCGGAGATCAGGTTCCCGCTCGGGTTGGTCGGGCGCGAGACGCACATCGCCGCGACCTCCGGGCCAGGGTCGAGCCGGGGGAAATCGAGGTGGTATTTGAACGCGTGCGCGCCGGTGCGCTCGATGGCCGGGCGCAGGGACGCGAACATCCCCGGCTCGAGCGCTTGGTTCGCATACCCGATGTATTCCGGCATCAGTGGAAAAAGGATCTTCCCCTGCGAGCCGTCGTCGCGGCGTCCGCCAAGCAGGTTGAAGAGGAAAAAAAATGCGGTCTGTCCGCCCGGGGTGACCGCGATATTTTCCGGTCCGACCGGCCATCCGTATTCCGTCCGGAGGAGCGCGGCGAGCGCCTCGATGACGGCGGGGTTGCCGCGCGGCGGATCATAGATCGCGAGCGTGCGGCGGAGCGCGGAGGGATCGCCGACAAGCTTGTCCATCCGGGATTTCCAGACCGCCTCCATCTCCGGGATATGCGCGGGATTTCCGCCGCCAAGCATGAGCGGGGATGCCCCGCCTGCCGCGAGCGCGTGGCCGAGGTCGTGCATGAGATGCTCGATCCCGCTGCCGCCGGAGACAAGTTGCCCGAGGCCGGAGAACCTCATGCGAGTTCGCCCTGGATTTTCACCAGCCGGTCGTAGAGCGGGCGGAGGCCCTCGGGGATGACGCGCGTGCCGCCGAGGACCGCGATGAAATTGGAATCGCCGAACCAGCGGGGGACGATGTGGATGTGCAGGTGGTCGTCCACGCCCGCGCCTGCGGCACTCCCGAGGTTCCAGCCGACGTTGAACCCCTGCGCCCGCACGGCGATCTCGAGCAGCCGCTGCGCGTGGATCGCCAGCTCCCAGATCTCGAGGACTTCGTCGGGCGCGAGGTCGGCCATCTTGCACGTCCTCCGGTAGGGCACCGCCATCAGGTGACCTGCGGAATACGGGTATTTGTTCATGATCAGGAATGCGGACTTCCGGCGCGCGATCACGAGGTGCGCTGGATCGTCGTCCGCCTGCGCTGCGGCAGTCAGAAAATCCCCGCCCTTCCCGTGCTCGGCCTCGTAATACTCGACCCGCCACGGCGCCCACAGCGCCTCGACATGATCTTTGGGAAACGAGTTATCCATGGATTTGATCGAGCACGAACCTCGCGATGATCCGCGAGGCCGACGGTTTCTCGAGCGCGGAAAGATTTTTTTTCCACGCGTGCCAGATCGCGCCCTGATTGGCGAACGCGCCCTTCACCTTTTGAAAAATCTGTTCCGGCGAGTTCGAGGCGAGCGAGCCGATCCCGGTCTGCTCGATGAACGCGATGTTCCCCTCCTCCTGTCCGGGGACGACGTGGCTGACAAGAAACGGGATCTGCGCGGCGATCGCCTCCTGCACCGTCGCCCCGCCCGCCTTGCCGATGAAGAGGTGGTGGTCGGCCATGAGCGTCGGCATCTTGTCGGTCCACCCGGTCAGCGTGCCCGCTCGCGGAAGCCCGGTCGCGGCGATCGCTTCGTGCGCCGCCCTCCGGCGACCGGTGACCACATCCACCACCACGCCGTCGAGCCCGGAAAGCAAGCGGAGCGTCGTGATCGCGCGCGACGAACTGCCGCTCGGAAAATACAGAATCCGCCACGGATGCGCCGCACGCACCGGATGCAGTGCCTCGAACTCCAGTCCGACTGGAAACCCGAGGACATGGATTTTTTCCAGCGGCACCCCGTCGTTCCGAAGCACGTTCGCCGTGTGCTCGTCCGAGACGATCGACCCGTCGCACGGGCAGCGATACCATGCGGAATTGATCTGTGTCGAATCCGTGATCACCGTGAAAAACGGGATTTTCATCACAGGGTTCGCCTTCCGGATTTTCGCGTTGAGAAACGAAAAAACCGGATACGTCGAGACGATCACGTCCGGCCGGAACTCGGCGACCAGCCCGCGCACGGCGGCGGTCAACTGCGCGAGCATCGGCCCCATCCCCTCGACGACCCCCTTCCGGCTCAAAATCTCAAAGACGACCTTCCATGCGCGCGGATACCGGTTGATCGCCATCGTGTAGCCGCTCTGCATCAGCCGGTTCACGATCGGGTTCGTCCTCGTGTAAGGATCGGCCACCAGCACCTCGGCCGCACCCGGACGCTCGGCCAAAATCGCGTCCCGGATGTTTCGTGCGGCCGTGTTGTGACCCTCGCCCATGCTGGCGGTCAGAATCAGGATGCGGGCCGGATTTTTTTGTTCGGTGCTCAAAACTTGACGCAACAATGAACGAATTCCGGCCGCGAGGCAAGTTCGGGTGACACCCCCCCCCGATCATTAGCCGCACGAAGAAATAAGAAAAAAATGGTGAAAAACGTCTTGCATGAACAGCACCACTGCGGTGTTGTTCATGTATGCCTTCCTTTTTTCGAAAAAAACGCTCCAACGTTGATCTCACCCTCCAAGATGCGCGCACCGCGACGGCCCACGGCGGACAGTTGATTGTCGATGCCCTCGCCAAGGATTTCGGGCTCTGGGAGAAGATCCGGGCTTGCGGCTGCATGGACCCGC
>DYRS01000166.1 GCA_020718585.1 Chthoniobacter flavus | reverse complement strand
CAAGTTCCGTTGCGACGGTGGGCGTCGAACCGATTCCAGCTCCGGCGGAAAGCACCGCCTCGGCGGAGGTCTGGAGATTCGGCGTTTCAAGCATGGTATTATCGCTGATCGCGCCGCCCGCCGTGACGGTTATCGCCCCGGGGATATGATTGACCGCATCGACGATGGTTGCGGCGGTGGTGACGCCACTGTCAATTTTGATCGTCAGGGTTCGATCATCATTGTCATAGACAACCGTTGCGCTGTTGCCGGAAATGGCGTCGTCGTTGACGATGGAGATGCTCACTTCGTTCATGTCCGCGCCTGTGCGGTCGGCCGTGAAGCGGATGTCGTTCTTATCACCGGTGATTGCCATCGTGACGGATGATCGTACCGTGTTTTCACCGCCTGCCGTTGCCAAGGGGCCAACCGGCGCGGTAACCGTCCCGGAACCGTCGTTCCCGGTCTCCCCGGCGCTGACGGCGGCGATAAACGGGTTATTGATTCCGGTACTCCGGAGGAGCGAAAGACTGACGTTCCCGCCCGCCTGATAAGCGAGCGCACCATCCACGACGGTGGTCGTCGTCGCGTCGGCCATCGTGATGTTCCCGGCTGCGGCGGTTACGCTGACGGCGGACTGGCCGGAGGCGGTGATGTTCGCGTTCTGGTTGACATGATCGGCGGCGGCAATCACCGTGGCGCCGGTAAGGTTGGCCGCAAAAGTGACCGATCCGCTCAGCTCGACGCCGTCGGCTTCCGAATCCGTTCCGGCGGCAAATGCGATTGCATCGGCGCTGACGGCGGCATTCAGAACAATATTGTCTTCCGTCGCGAGGGTCACATTCCCCGCTGTTGCCGTGATCGGCGCCCCGGCCTGAGTGGTGATATCGTCATTCGCGGTCGCAGTCAGGTCGGCGCCGTTCAACGCAAGCCCGGCCCCGGACAGGGTAAAGGCGCCCCGGCTGTCGATTGTCAGATCTTGCGTCGATGCCGTCGCCTGCGCGGACGGATTCAAAACCAGCGCGGACAGTCCGGTGACGCCGATCGTCGTTGCAACGGTGGAGGCGGTGTTCGCGATGGAACCGGCCTGCGCCGTCAGACTCACCCCGGCCACTGCCTCTATGCGCCCTTTTTCTCCAGAAAAGAGGATATTTCCGGCAGATGTTGTCTCCAGCGCGCCTGCGGCAACGATCCCGGCCTGCAGGGCGATATCGCCCGCAGTTGTCGCGAGCCCCACATAACCAGGACCTTTTGCGGTGTAGTGGATCGTCGCGTCGGCGATAACGCCCGAGCCGTTCTGCCCGGAGGCATTGGCGGCGGTAAAAGGCACGGTTCCGATACCATTTGCGGTATTAACAGCCAAAACTACCTGTGCAGCAGTCGTTACGCCGTTATTGACCGTGATGAGGAGCATCCTGTTTTCGGGGTCCGTTCCGCTGTACGTCACGACCGGTCCGGAAGCGGCCACCGTCGCATCGTGAACCAGCGCCGCCTTGATGCCGCTCATCGCGTCGCCGCCTGTGGTCGTCGTCAGAACGATGTCATTGTTCGCGCCTTCCGGCGTCAAAGTAATCCCGGCGGGAAGGGCGTCAACGCCGCCCACGGTCTCGGCGGATCCCGTATGGATGGTTCCCGCCCCCGAACTGCCAGTGGCATTGGCGGCGGTGAAGGGGATGTCGGCATCGGCGTTGATCGCGGCGATGACCGTCGCCGCCGTCGTCGCGTCGCTTTCCATCGTGATCGTCAAGCGTTTGTTGGTCGCGTCGTAAACAACCACGGCGGAGGCATCGGTGATGCTTCCATCGTCGGCAATCCGCACCTCGAAGCCCGCCCAGTCGTTCCCCGCAGCATCGGCCGTAATCATGATTCCGTTATTTGCGCCGTCCGGGTCGATCACCGCCTGCGCAACCGCTCCGATCCCGCCTGCGGTCACGGGCTGGTTGAACGCCTCAACCGCAGGGATGCCGGTCTGTCCCGCGACAACCTCGGCATTGAACGGGATCCCGGATCCGTCGGCCTCGATCGCATCGACAATGGCCTGGGCGCTGGTGAACGGCTGCTCGTCCTTGACGGTAATCGTCAGCGTCCGCGCCGTGTCGTCATACGTCGCCGAGAACGCCGAGCCCTTCTGGAGGATAATCGCCACGTCGTTGTACGCCGTCGTCCACGGAACGAGTTTGATATCGTTGTCATTTCCGGAGGGACGCAGCACCGCGTACGTGCCGTCGCCGTGGGCGGAGGCGTAGGTGATGTGCGCCTGGATGAATCCTGCGCCGGTGTTGCCCGTCTCGAGGGTCGTATCGAAAACGGCGGCAAAGAGTCCGTTGGCGTTGATCGCGTCTTTGACGTGGGCGGCGTCGGTGACGCCATTGGCGATCTTCACCGTCAGAATTTTGGACGTGGTGTTGTACGAAACGGCTGCGGCGTTGCTCGTCACCGTGCCGTCGTCAACGAACCGCACCGTCACGCCGTTGAAGGATGTTCCCGTCTGAACAGCGGTGAGGAGGATGTCGTTGTTCGCGCCGGGTGGTCGCACCGCCACGGTCGCCGAGACGTTGTTGACGGTGGAGACGGGCGCCGTCTGGAGGACGGCGGTCGCCGTATCGACTACACCGGCAACGGAGGCGGCAAACGGAACACCGGCCGCCGCATTTACCGCATCGATGAGCGTTTTCAGCGTCGTGAAGCCGTTGTTGATATAGAGATCGAGCCGATGGTTGACGGCGTCATAGACAACATCCGCCGTATTCGTCCCGACGGTGAGTCTGCCGACCGCACCGTCGTCAAGCAGACGAACAGTGACGCCGTTTCCGGCGGCGCCCGCGGTTTCGGCGGTAAAGCGGAGCTGATAATCCGTCCCGGGAGGCATCAGCGTCGCTGCGGCCGCGACGGCATCGGCGCCTGCGGATGTCTGGGCCGCGAGGGTCGTCAGGATCGTATCGTCCAAACCGCCGTTCGACGAATAGTCAAGCCCGGCCGGGCCTACGGTCACTGTAAGCGCATCCCCGGCCGACCCAGTGCTGAGCCCCGTGAACGGGAATGCGGCCGCGCCGTTGATCGCGGCAACCAGCGTTGCCACGGTTGTCGCGCCGCTATCGACCTTGACCGTCAGGGTTTTCGACGCGGAAGCCCATGAAGCGCTTGCGCTGCCGACGGCAATTACGTCGTCATTTTCGAGAGAGACCAGAGAGCCGTTCCAGGCCGTACCGCCCGCATCGGATACCAGCGTGATTTCCTGAGCTTCACCTGAAAAGAGGACAATCGACGCCTTTCCCGGCAGGACGGTTACGGTCCCGCCCGCGTTCAGCACAACGTAGCCCGCCTCATCGGCGGCAAGGCCGCTCTGGATGGCGTCGTAGATCCGTTCATCGGTTCCGTTCGCAAGGACGCGGCGGGCCGTCAGATCGACGGAGCCGACCGTGACCGCACCCGTGGAGGCGAGGTTGATCCCGCCCTCGCCCGCTTCGGCAGCAAGGAGACTTGTGGTTATTTCGACAGGATCGGCAACGCCGCCGATGGCGGAGTCGGCCGTCAGCCGGAGCGCGGAGGAGACGATGTCAGGCGCCGCATCGCCATCGAGAATGGCGCCCGCCGTCGCGATGATCGAAACACCCCCCGTGCCGGCTGCCAACGCGCCCAGCGTGATATCGCCCGTGGTCGCCTCATAGCGGATGCTGCCGTTATTTGTGGCGGCAACCGCGCCGTCGGTCATCGTAATCACGGCAGCCGCCTTGACGTCAACCGTTTTAGCGGCCGTGGAAGCCGTGATGCCGCCATTGGCCGCCTGGATGATTCCGTCTGCCGAGATGACGCTGATGTTCCCGATTGTACTTGTGACGGAAGCGTTGAGCGCGATCGCTGCGGCGGTCGCCTCGCCGGTCTCCGCCGTCTGCAACAGGATGTTCCCCGCTCCGGTGATCCCGGCCGTTGCTGTAGTTGTCCCGCCGTTGACGGTGATCCCGCCGTTTACCGTCGTCAACACCAAGCTGCCGCCGCTGATCAGGTCGGACTGCGTCGCGTCATTCACCGCCGCCATCGTCGCGTCGGCCCTGAATTCCGTTACCGTCACGGCAATATCGTTTACCGTTACGCCGCTGTCTTCCGTGATGTAGAGGGCCCCGGTCGCAGAATAAGCGGTCAGAAGATCGATTTTCGTCGTCAGATGACGATCCGCCGCGCCGATGGCATTTTGAGCCTGCAAGCGCAGGTTCGTCGCCGTAATGTTCTTCGACGTCCCATCCGCGTTGATGATCGCGCCCACATCGGAATCAATACTAACGTTTGTCGCCGTCACATTCCCCAGCGTGACGTCGCCCTGCGAACGCAGACGGACGGAACCGCCCGTCGCCGTCGCACTGGACGTCCCGGTCATC
>DYRS01000033.1:12423-18459 GCA_020718585.1 Chthoniobacter flavus | reverse complement strand
GACTCGACGACCAGGCGGCTGATCTTTTGCACGAGAGCCTGATCTGGCTGGCTTGGCGCGGGTTGGGCCGGGCGGGCGACCGGCAGTGTCGGCTGCACGACCGCCTCGGTGACCGGTTGGACGCTCGCCACCGTAGCGCTTTCAACCACCTTCTCGCGCAGGATCGGAAGAAAATACCACCCCACAGCGAGGAACTGAACGACCAGAAAAAAGCCGAGAATGCCGACGGATACAACAAATGTCGCCCCCATCGGCTGGCGGGGGATCGGCGGGGAACTGTGGGCGGCGGATGTCACGGTCGCGGGATATTATCCCTCCCGCAGGGAAATGAAAGTTCAAAAACTTCTTCCCTGGCCGCAAAAATGAAACACCCCGCGCCGGGCGGGGTGCTCCAAATGACTATGGCCGGAAGGCCGGTTATTTCGCGGATTTTTCCTCGATGTATTTGATCACATCGCCGACGCTCTGGAGGCTCTCCGCATCCTCGTCCGGAACGTCCACACTGAATTCTTCTTCGAACGCCATCACCAGCTCGACGGTGTCGAGTGAGTCGGCTCCGAGGTCCTCGATGAACTTCGCGTTCGGCGTGACCTGCTCCGGGTTGACGCCGAGTTGCTCGACGATGATGTCTTTGACTTTCTCTTCAATGGATTTTTCGGACATGTTGGATATGTTGTTGAGATGTTGCAGTTATTGCGAGCCGCACGGTTTGGCAACAAATAATTTTTTTAAAATTTGTCGCGTGCGGGAGGCGAAACTTGCCGATCAGCGGGAGAGGTCAAGCGCAAAATTTTCTGAGGACTGTCATCGGCCGGTCATTTCTATTTACTTGGCTGAGGAAACGATGGCAGGAAGCCCGGCAGGAGCCGGGTGCTGTGGTTCGCAGGGAACGGGAAGTGCGTGCAATGGAGAGCGATGATATCGATCGAGTGCGAGGGTTGCTGGGGAGGGAGCATTTTCCGTGAGCTGGGCGCGATGCGGGTCAAAAACGCGTCGCAATCGCGCCGAAAGTCTGGAGTTTCTGAAGCAGCCCGATACGGTTGCCCCTGATGAAAGCGGGGGAATCATGAATGTCGTGGCACTTGTCAGCGGAGGGATGGATTCGGTTGCGGCACTTTACCATGCCCGCGAGTTCCACGAGGTCGTGGCGGCGATCAGCTTCCACTACGGATCCAAGCACAACGACCGGGAGCTTCCCCTCGCAAAATGGCATTCCGACCGTCTCGGGGTTCCCCACCTGACTGTTCCGCTCGGGTTCATCGGGGAGCAGTTTGAGTCCGACCTGCTCGCTAGGGGGGGCGAGATCCCGAAGGGCCATTACGAAGAGCAGTCCATGAGGAAGACGGTCGTCCCGTTCCGCAACGGGATCATGCTCTCAATCGCCGCCGGGTTCGCGGAGAGCAGGGGTGCGAACGGCCTCGTCATCGCCGCCCACGCGGGCGACCACGCGATCTATCCGGACTGCCGGGAGCACTTCATGCGGGCGATGGGCGACGCCATCCGCCTCGGGACGTATGCGGAGGTCGATCTCCTCCGGCCGTTCATCTCGATGACCAAGGCCGACATCGCACGGCGCGGGGCGGATCTCGGTGTCGATTTTTCCAAAACTTGGTCGTGCTACGTCGGCGGCGACACCCATTGCGGCGAATGCGGCACCTGCGTGGAACGCCGGGAGGCATTTTTCCTGGCCGGCATTCCCGACCCCACGGCTTACCTTTCCACAGGTCCCCTCCCCCCGAAGCCCGCAAGACAAGGTTAAAAATATCCCGCCCGCTGAAACCCCAACCCGCGCGCATGCTGATCTCCGAGATTTTTTACTCCATCCAGGGCGAGGGCGAGCTGACCGGCGTCCCCTCCGTCTTTATCCGCACTTCGGGCTGCAACCTCCGGTGCCGGTGGTGCGATACGCCCTACGCATCATGGAATCCCGGGGGCGAGGACATGAGCGTGGACCGGATTTTGGAGGAGGTAAAAAAGTATCCCGCCGGGCACGTCGTCCTCACAGGAGGCGAGCCGATGGTTGCCCGGAACATCCGCGATCTTGCCGCCGGGCTTCGCGAGGGCGGATACCACATCACGATCGAGACCGCCGGGACGGTCGCCCCACGCGGGATCGCCTGCGACCAGGTCTCCATCAGCCCGAAGTTCAGCAACTCGACGCCCCTTGAGGGCAGCATCGGGACGGCGTGGATCAGGCTGCACGAGGAAACCCGCTGCCAGCCGGAGATCCTCGCAGAGTGGGTCGGGGAGTATCCCCACCAGATCAAGCTTGTCGTCGCCAGCGAGGAGGATGCCGCCGAGGCACTTGCCATTCTCAAAGCCGCCGTGCCACACATCCCGAAATCGAAAATCCTCCTCATGCCGGAGGGGACGGACAGCGAAACGCTTGGCGTCCGCGATGCATGGTTGATCGACTTCTGTAAAAAATTCGGATACCGCTACTGCTTCCGCCTCCACATCCATCTTTTCGGAAATACCAAAGGAACCTGAATGCCGTATCGGATCTGCAAGACCCTGGAAATCGAGAACGGGCACATGCTCACGCACCACCCGGACAAGTGCCGGTTTCCGCACGGGCACAGCCGGAAGGTCGAGGTCGTCATCGAGGCGGACGAACTAGATGCCGGCGGGATGGTCTGCGATTTCAAGATTGTGAAGGATGCGGTGGGCGACTACCTCGACACCTTCGACCATGCGCTCTGCATCAACACGCAGGACCCGATGTTTGAGACCCTCCAAGCAGCATACGGGGAGCGGGTGATCCCGTTTGTGGATACCGAGCCGACCACCGAGGTTCTGGCCAGAACGTTCTTCGACGAGATCGCGCGGCATCTCCTGACCTACGCCGCACGCACTGACACCAGCTATAAATTGCGTCCGTCTGTGCGATTGATCAAAGTCCGCCTCTGGGAGACCAGCTCATCCTGGGCGGAATATGAGGCATAGGAGGTTCGCAAGAGGGGCCGTTTCACTGGTTTTTTGTGGATTGGCCGACTGACCGGGTAGCTGCGACAAATTCGGCGACCGCGCGCCGGATCTCGCCGGCCACGTCCGCCCGTGCCTTCGCAAACTTCGGGCGGAACCATGGGGAAAATCCTATCACATCGTGGGTCACGAGGATCTGTCCATCGCACGCCGGGCCGCTGCCGATCCCGATCGTCGGGATTGCGAGCGCGTCGGTGATCCGGGCGGCAACCGGGGGATGCACGAGTTCGAGCACGAGCGCGACGATCCCGGCCGCCTCGAGCGCGCGGGCGTCGGTCAAAATCCTTTCGGCCTCGGAATCCGAGCGGCCCTTGATCCGGTATCCTCCCTCCTCGGCGACCCGCTGCGGGAGCATCCCGAGATGCCCGAGCACAGCGACTCCCGCCGCCCGGATCGCTTCGACCGCGCACGGGCTGCAGCCCTCGATTTTCACCGCGTCCGCCCCTGCTCCGGCGAGCCGCAACGCATTTTCCGCCGCCGCTTCCGGCGATTCGCAGCTTCCGGCCGGAAGGTCGGCAACAAGCCGGGCGCGCTTCACCCCGCGCGCCACCGCCCGCGTGTGGTGCAGCATGTCCTCCATCGTCACACATGTGGTATCAGGATGCCCGAGCATAACCATCCCCACCGAGTCCCCGACCAAGATCACGTCGAGCCCCGCCTCGTCCAGCAGCCGCGCAGTCGGATAGTCATACGCCGTCAGGCACGCGATCTTGCGTCCGTCCCGCTTCGCATCCAAAAGAAAATCATCCGGCAATTTCATGGCACATGGGTTGTTGGCCGGCGTCTCATCCGCGTCATAATACGACATCTGTGACGTTCGGGCTGGCGAATGCTTCGCACAATTCCCGAACTGTCTTGACCTGATTCGGGAGGACCCGCTCCGGGCAGATGTCGCGCAGCGGGTGGAGGACAAACCCCCGGCCGGAAATTCGCGGATGCGGCAGCGTGAGCGTCGGGAGCGAAAGGATCATGCTGTCACAATACAGGAGGTCGAGGTCTGCTGTGCGCGGACCGTGGAGGGCATGCACCGGGGGGCGGTCGAGTTCGATTTCGATCACCTGGAGGCGGTCGAGAAGATCGAGCGGCGCGAGCGGGGTCGAGAGCTCGATCGCCGCGTTGAGAAATTGCTGCGAGCCGGCCGGGCAGTCCACCGGATCGGTCTCGTAAACCCTAGAGCAAAGGAACGGACCGGAACCGTCGTGGAGCGCGAAGACAAGGTGGCGGGCGCGCCGGAGGAAATTCCCGCGGTCCCCGACGTTCGACCCGAGCGCGATTCCTGCTCTCATGGTTCCTCTGCAGCCGGGCGGTTCCCGGATCAGGCCGCTTTTTGGCGGAGCGGTTTCTTGTGGACGACCGCGCGGAATTTTTTCCCGCGGACTTCGATTTCGACTTCGCGACCGGGCTTCGACGCCTCGGTCGGAAGGTAGGCGAGCGCGATCCCGCATCCGAGCGTGGGGGAAAGTGCTCCGCTCGTCGTCTCACCGACCGGCTCGCCATCGACATAGACCGGATAATGCGGGCGGATCGGTGGAGATTTTTCTACGACTTTGAGCGCGCAAAGCCGCCGGGGCACTCCGAACGCCTTCTGCTCGACGAGCACCGATTTTCCAACAAAGTCCGGCTTTGTGAAATCGACAAAAAATCCAAGTCCGGCCTCGAGCGGCGTGTGGTTGGGCGAGAGGTCGGAGCCGTTGAGCGGGTAGCACATTTCGAGGCGCAGGGTGTCACGGGCGCCGAGCCCGCACGGCTTTGCACCGAGCCCGAGCACGGCGTCCCACGCCGCCGCTGCCGACGCCGCCGGCACAATCCACTCGAACCCCTCCTCCCCGGTGTAGCCGGTCGTCACGACAAATCCGTCCGCGACCTCGAGGACCCGGTTGCGCTCGCCCGGCATCGGCCGCGCGAAGAGCTTCTCAAAGAATTTCCCGGAATCCGGCCCCTGCACGGCGAGCGCGGCGAAGCCGTTGCTCCGGTCCTCAAACGTGATGCCGGCGACAAGGCGCGCCTGCATCCACGCGGCATCCTCGGCGATCATCGAGGCGTTCACGACGAGAAGAAAAACGTCCGCCCCGAGCCGGTAGACGATGAGGTCGTCAATCACCCCGCCGCGCTCGTTCAGCATCAGCGAATAGTGTGAGTGCCCGACCGGCAGCGAGGATGCGTTATTCGTCAGCAGTGAATCCAGCCAATCGCCCGACCCCGCACCGCGAACAAAAAATTCCCCCATGTGCGAGATGTCGAAGACCCCGGCGGACTCGCGCACCGCGCGGTGCTCGTCGAGAATCCCGGAATACTGGACCGGCATCTCCCATCCGGAAAAATCGACCATCCGCCCGCCAGCTGCGAGGTGGGACTCATAGAGTGGTGTGCGCATCGTTGGTGTGGGTTTGGTGGTGGGTTTGCCGGGCGGAAACTCCTCGCAATCCGGCCCATGCAGCGGGACTTTTTCGTCAAAATTCCCCGTGCAACGCCCGCGACCATGTGAGCACGCCGCCGCACGCCGCGCAAGTCCGGATATCCCCCCCAGCGGACAATGCGAGATTGCTTTTCCGCGTCAGGCTGCGCCGGAGAGGAACTGCGGGATCCGGCGCGCGGTCCAGAACTCGCTGCGGCCAACGAACCCAAGGTGTCCACCCGAGGCCGGTGCCTCAAGAAACAGGTGGGAGGAATCGAGTGCTTCCGAATGCGGAAACGATTCCGGGGTGAGGAACGGGTCGTCGAGCGCGTTGAGCAGGAGCGTCGGCACGCGGATGCCCGGCAGGAATTGGCGGGCACTCGAACGTTCCCAGTAATCGTCCGCATCGCGGAACCCGTGAAGGCGTGCGGTGAACCGGTCGTCGAATTCCGCAAAGCTCCGCACCCGGCGGATCCCGGCCGGGTTGATCACTCCGGGAAACCGGCGCGCCTTTTCCTCGACCTTTGCGGCGAGGGATTTCATGAACCTCCCGAGATAGAGGCTATTCCCCCGGCGGGAGTCGAGCGCGCGCGCGCTCGATGCTAGGTGGACGGGAGCGGAGATCGCGGCCGCCGCGCAGATTTTCGGATGCGGCG
>DYRS01000033.1:0-12404 GCA_020718585.1 Chthoniobacter flavus | reverse complement strand
GGCGGCCGCTCGCCGAGGTATTTCAGTGTCATATTTCCGCCGAGGCTGAGTCCGACGAGCGCGAGGTGCGGGTAGAGGTCGGCGGCGCGGGCGATGACGGCGGCAAGGTCGAGCGTCTCGCCGCTGTGGTAAAACCTCGCTAGCCGGTTCGCCTCGCCGCCGCATCCGCGGAAGTTCCAAGCGAAGACGTCCCATCCGCCAGCATTCAGAGCGGCGGCCAGCCCGCGCACGCCGGGATCGCGGGAGCTGCCCTCGAGCCCGTGCGAGATAATCGCGCACCTCGTGTTCCCGGCACCGATCCGGTCAATGTCGAGAAAATCCCCGTCTGGAAGCTCGAGGCGCTCGCGCGTGGAGACCTCGGGAAGCGGGCGCGGGAGGATCGATCCGAGGATCGTCTGGACATGCCCGTTGCGCAGGAAAACCGGAGGCGCGAAATCGGAGCGGACGACCGGCATCGTTCAACCCGGTCGCGGGTTGAAGCGCTCGGCGGCGGTGACGGTGTTCGAGAGGAGCATGGCGATCGTCATCGGACCGACCCCGCCGGGCACCGGCGTGATCGCGGCGCAGCGGTCGGCGACGGCGTCGTAGTCCACATCGCCCACAAGGCGGTAGCCCTTCGGCGCGGCCGAATCATCCACCCGGTTGATCCCGACATCAATCACGGCGGCCCCCTCGCGGATATGCTCCGCACCGAGGAAATGCGGGCGTCCGACCGCCGCAATGACGATGTCGGCCGAGCGGACGATCGCCGCGAGGTCGCGCGAGCGCGAGTGGGCGACCGTTACCGTCGCGTCCCCGCCGACGCCCTTCCGCATGAGGAGGAGCGCCATCGGCTTGCCGACGATCATGCTGCGCCCGACGATCACCGCCCGGCGGCCGGTCGTTTCAATCCCCGCCTCGGCAAGCAGGCGGATGCAGCCGAGCGGCGTGCACGGGACAAAGCCGGTCGGGTCGTCCATCGCAAGCTTGCCGACATTCACCGGATGAAACCCGTCCACATCCTTGCACGGGTCGATCGCGCGGACGATTTCCGCCTCATCAATATGCGGGGGCGGCGGCGACTGGACAAGGATCCCATGCACGGCGGGATCGCGGTTCAACTCGTTGACCACGGCCAGCAGTTCTGCCTGGGTTGTCGAGGCGGGCAGCTCCTTTTTTACCGAGTGGAACCCCAGTTCGGCAGCCCGACGGTCCTTCGAGCGCACGTAGGCGCGCGACGCCATGTCGTCGCCGACCAGGACGACTGCAAGTCCGGGCCGGATCCCGCGCTCCGCGAGTGCCACCGCCCGCGCACGGGTTTCCTCCAACACTTTTGCCGCTATCGCTGCTCCGTCAATCCGCTGCATTTTTTAAGATGTCCTCCAGGTTTTTCCGGGACCGCTCGAACGACGGTTCGTCGAGCACCCTCGGAATTGTGATCGGTTCGCCAATCGTGACCGAGATCGTGGAAAATGGCAACGGGATGATAAACCCGTCCCATGTCTTCATGCGGAGGCAGCGGGAAAATTTCGCATGGGCCGGGATGATCGCGGCGCCGGTCGCCTGCGCGAGCAGGATGACCCCCGGGCCGAGCGAGTAGCGCGGCCCGCGCGGTCCGTCGGGGGTGATCGCGATGTCGCCGCCGCTGCGGACAAGGCGCACCAGCTCGCGCAGTGCCTGGGATCCGCGCCGGGAGCTCGATCCCCTCACCGCTCCCATCCCAAACGCCCCGACCAGACGAGCGAGGATCTCGCCGTCCTTGCTCGGGCTGGTGAGCACGGTGATCCCGTGCCGTGTGCGCTTCGGATACCGCCGGTGCGCGGCAAGCGTGATGCCGAGGATCCGGTTGTGCCAAAACGTGATCAGGCACGGACCGACGAACGTGCCCCGGCTGATCCCGCACCGGTCGTCAAGCCGAAGGCGGATCGTCAGAAAAAGCGATTTCAGGATCGCCGAACCGGCAAGCGCGAGAATCCGTTCGCGCGTCATGCGAGGAATTGGGAAAGGATTTTTCGGAGGACCGGGCGCGCGAGCCCGGCCAGTTGAGCGTTGGCATACGCGATCCAGGCGACCCCTGACGACGTGTCGAGCGGGGCGTCCGGAAACCCGCCGAGCGGGTGCTCATAGACCGCGCCCGCCTTTTGCAGAACGAGCGCGGCACAGGCGTCGTAGGGGTGGCAGACGAGAGCGGATTCCATGTCGAGTGCCCGAAATACCATCGGCCGGATGTCGCCGACCATCCGGTCGTGCCCGCGCACGATCTCGTAAAATTGCCCGCCGGTCGAAATATATTGGTCGTCGAAAATCGTCGGCGTCGGCGAAGAATTCCTCCCGACCATCTCGTCCCACAGACGCTCCTCGATCTGCGAGGTCAGCGTCCGACCCTCGGGGAAAAATTTTGCGAGCGACGCGAACCCGTGGGCAAAGTCCGTTGCCGACGACCGCGCGCATGCGAACGGCGCGGATGTGTTGGTGCGGATGTCGAATGCCTCGGCGACGAGCGGCCCGTCGGCCGTGGTGCTGAGCTGATCGGCCCGCCACTGCTTCGTGGTCGGGATCTCGGTCATCGCGGCGGCGACGATTTCCGAGAGCATCGTGTCGGCACCGCGCTGGGGTGCGATCCCGCCGAGTGCCCACGCGCTCCGCTTGTCATACATGATCCCGCGCGTGCCATCAATCGGATCGAGGATGCATTTCCACAACGTGTTCGCGACCGGGGTTCCTGCCGGAAAGCAGAGCTCGTGTTCGATCCCCTCCATGACGACCTGCACCGGAGAACCGGCCGGCCAGTTGGCCGCGAACCAATCGAGGATCGCGGCCTCGCCGAATTTATCGACCGCGTAGATCGTGTCCCCGCCGGCGTAGTCGGCGACCGCTGAGAGCGATGCCGATTCGTTGATTGACCGCCCGGCGAGCACGGCGTTGCGGATCGCGAGGCCGAGATCGCAGAGCAGCCGGCGGAGGTCGTCGTGCGTGGCGGCAGAATTCATTTTAGCGGAACCTCCATGTGTAGGTTGCGGCGGCGGGGAAAAGCCCGTCCTGCCCGGTGGCGATGTCGAACACGAGGCCGAGCGTGCCGCGCGCGCCCGCCGGTGCATCGAGCCAGCGGACGGGATCCACAGGGGTGGGATGCCCGAGCGGAAGCTGCGGCAGAGCCTCACGGCCTTCGGCGAGCTGCCGCACAAGAAGATCCTGCGGCTGCGGCGGATCGGAGCGCAGGATCAGCTTGCGCTCGTCGAGCGGGCCGAACGCAAACGCCCGTAGAGTTCCTTCGGGCGTCGCCGCTTCAGCGCGGATGTCCAGCACCGGCACCCAAGGCTCGTCGGGAAAAAAGTCCACCCGCCCGTCGGGAATCGCCATCGTCATGAACGGCAGGAACACCGTCACGTCGCGGAGCGCGATCCGGCCGACCGGCACTGGAGCCGATGGCGTGCCGGTGAGCGTGAGGTTGGGAATGATCGCGCCGTCCGCGAATCGTCCGATGATCGGGATCGGCGGGTCAGCGGAAATTTTCAGATCGAGATCCCAGCGAGCGAACGGCTCGGGCAGCCCGGCTGCCATACGGGGTGTCTCCTCGCTCCGGGTCGGGACGGAGGGCAGGCCGGGCGTGGCTTCAAGGTGCTGGGCAATTTTCCCCCCAACCACGCGCAGCGTCCCGGCCAGCCGGCCGCCCGCATTGTTTCCCGCCGCTGAAATGTCGGCGTTCGCGAGGAGGTTGATCCCACGTTCCGGGACGAGCGGGATGTTTTCCGCGCGCACCCGCACGTCCCATGCAGGGTCCGACGGGGCATCGAGCCCGATTGAGCCGGAAACCTCGAACGACCCGCCGCCAGCCTCGCCGCGAAATTGGGCGATCCGCGCGCGCGCCCCCTCGAATTCGAGCACGAGATCCGACTTCTGCACATCGAGCCCAGCCATGGAAAATTTCCCATCTTTGACTGCGAGCGAGCCATTCGCGCGCGGGGTGCCGACCGTGCCGGAGATCTCGAGCCGGCCGGATGCCGATCCGGCGGGCAGGCGGAGCCACGGGATCAGGAGCGCGGGCACGGCGGGATCGGCTTGCGGAAAGTCGAGCGTCGCAGCCATCGCGCCCGCCGGATCGAGCCAGCGTCCGCCGTCGTTCGGCACAAGCCCGAACGGCATCCTTGCGTCGAGGCGCACCGGCAACGCGCCCTTGGTGTCGAGCGAGCATGCGAGCGTCGCATGGCCGTCGGCGGCGCGGAATTTGACATTGAGGCGGGATGGGGACATCCGCTGGTGTTTCCAGACAAGATCGGCGACGGAGAGATCGCAGGCGACGTTCGGACGGGCGGGCGCGCCTCCGGCCTCGATCGCGACGCGGAGGCGTCCGTCAAGCGGAGACTGCTGCCCGGCCAGTTCGAGGAGCGGTCGGATGGAGAGCTCTTCGGATGCGGTGGCACGGAGGTAGGCCTCGCGGTTCGGATCAATCGCCGCCCGCCAGCCGGCTCCGCTGTTGACCGCGTAGAGATTGATGGGAATGAACGCCGCTCCTTCGAGGAGCGTGCGGGTTCCCGAGCGCAGCCCGACGTCCTTGAGCGTGATCCCCTCGCGGGCAAACGTCGCGCGCGACTCGAGCCGCAGCGGGCCTTTTGCAATCTGGATCTTCGAGAAATAAAGGTTTTGGGGCGAGTAGGTGCCGGCAAATTCACCGGTGATCCCGGCGGGGGTCGCTCCGGAAACGAATTCCTTCAGCTTCACATCGAACGCGCCGGAGTGGGATTTTTCGGTGCCGTCGCCCTGCCACAGCACATCCAGCGCGCCCGCGTTCACCGGCCCGGTTCCGGCGGCGCGAAACGGTGAAAGGTAGGTGGCGAGATCGGCGATCCGGGCGTTGACCTCGGCCGCATACTGGTGCGGCGCGGCCTGCGCAACAGTGCCCCGCAGCGAGGCGGAGTCCTTTTTAGAATAGACGTCGCAGCGGGCGATCTCAACCCCGCCCTCGCGGAAGACCGCCTCCGCGCGAAGCGAGGACGGAGGCATCGAACGGAACGTCGCGCCCGACGCTTCGACGCTCAAGAACCCGTCGACCCGGCCCGCGCGTCCGCTCACCGAACCGACGGCGGTCATGCGTCCGGCCGCCTCGTTCATCGGTCCGCCGAGCAACCCGGCCAGCGATCCAAGCTCGCGGATGTCGGCGTTCAGCCGCAGCAGAAACGGAGCCCGCGCGATTTCCGACCAGCCTTCGGCAAGCGAAATCTCGCCGTCAAAAACAACCCGGTTTTCTTTTTGGCGCAGCTCGAACCCGCTGACGACGAGCCGGCGGTGGATCAGGCTCGCACCGACTTCGAGCGACTCCCAGCCGCGGCGGTTCCACTGGAACCCCTCGGCCACAAGTCGCAGCGATGCCTCGGCGTCCGCAGGCCGCCCGGGCCTGCCCCGAAACGTCAGCCGACCCTCGGCGAGCCGTCCGGCCGCCTCCCTAGCCAGCCCGGTCGGCGGCGCCGCCCGGTCGAGCGGAATGTTCGCGGCCCACACGGCGACATCCACCGTCCCGTCCGCCGTCGAAATCGCGGCATCCCCGCGCAGAGATCCGCCGAAGCAGTCGGCGGTGAACGAAAGCGCGGGACCGCCGGCACGAAGCGGGTCGGCGGAAAGGTTTTCGACGACGATCCCCGGGATCACCTCCATCTCGGCCAGCCAGAGGGTTCCATATTTCCAGGCCGTCCTTGCATGGATCGGCCCGAACGATCGGGATGACAAATCCGAGAGCACGCCGAGGCCGCCGATCACAAGCGCGCCGGATCCGGACTCGCTGAGCGTGACGGAAAAATCGCGAAGCGAAACCTTGCGTCCGTCACCGACGAGCTCGAGCGACGGCACGGCGGCGGAAAACGTTTCCGGAACGAACGCGAGGTTCCATCCGGCTGCGCCGAGCGCCCCACGGGCCCCGCCGTCACCGGAAAAATCCCACGTGCCGGAAAGCCCGGAAATCGCAAGCGCCCGGATGAAGCGTCCATTTTGTTTGAGAAAAATCCCATTCCACATCGATTCGATGCGGACGATATCGAGCGAGGTGAACCGTCCGCTTCCGGGGGTCGAGCGGATCCTGACGCCCTCGGCGACGACCGGGCCGTCGAGCCGGACGTCGAGGATCCGCGCCGAGAAATCCAGCCGGTTCGCGGAGCACCATACCACGAGCGCCCGGCGGGCCGCCCAAGTGAGGACCGGGGGGTGGAAAAACCACGCGGCAACAGCCAGAGCGACCACAAGCGCGATCCGGAGCTTGAAGGACGCCAGGCGACGGCGGGGCGGGCCAGATTTCTGTGAACTCATTTCTTGCCCGCCTTATACAGGATTTGGAGAGGGAATCCAGTTCCGCCTTGATGCCGCTCCCGATCCGAAATAAAACCGCAGGCAATGGGAAAGGGGCAAATTTGAAGCGGAACGCGTCCGACACATGGGTTGCCCTTTCGGTGATCGCCTGCAGCATCGTTCTTTTTGTCGCGCTTTCGCTCGGGCTGAGCAGTAGGTTTTTCGTGCCCGACGGCCGCCATGTCCGGGTCCGGTTTTCCGACATCACGGGCATCAAGGCGAGCTCGCAGGTCAAGTTTGCGGGCGCGCCGGCCGGCGCAGTTTCGGAGGTCCGCATCCTGACCTCCGCCGAGCGCGCGTCCGATCCCGCGAACCTTGTGGAGATCACGCTCAGCCTGCTTCCGTCGGTCCCGCCGCTTACTGCCGACGCGCGGGTGAGCATCTCGGCCGACACCCTGCTCAGCGACAAATTCGTGCTTCTGGAAAATGGCGCGGGCAACGTTGTCGCGCCCGACGCCCCGCTTCAGGGACTTCCCCCCGTGCCGTTCGACGAGCTGACGAGGAACGTGGATGACGCGCTTGACGGGCTGCGCAAGCTGCTCGGCGGCGGTACGGACGACCGCGAGATCTTTTCGCGCATCCACCGGCTTGTTGACGGGACCGAGGACCTGCTCGGCGAGCTGAAGCCGGTCGTCGCTGAGGCCGGGGTCGCGGCGGTCGAGGCGAAGGCGGCGCTTGCGGACATCCGCGCAGCCGCCGCCGATGCGCGTGCGCTCCTCGCCGACAACAAGGACCGCGTCGGTCGCGCGGTCGCCCGACTCGATTCCGCAGCCGGCGCGGTCGAGGCGTTCGCAAAAAAAGGCGCGTCGGTCGTCCGCGACAACGAGAAGGGGATTTCGCGCACGGTCGCCGGCCTGCGGGCCAGCTCGGAAAACCTCAAGGTGACGACGACGTATTCAAAGATCCTCCTCCGCGACCTCGCCGAGCACCCGAGCCGTCTGCTATGGGGCGGAGGACGTCCGCCATTGCTCCCGAGCGAGCGGCAGATCCTCGACTCCCCCGCGCGCTGAGTCTTGACACCGCGCCTGCCGCCTCTCAATTTTTCATCAGAAGATCCCACGTTCATCAACCCACATCACCATTCAAATTTATGTCAACCAAAGTAGGAGTTATCGGAGCTGGCGGCATGTTGCAGTATCACGCGGCGGGCTTCCGTCAGGCAGGCGCCGAGATCGTGGCGGTGGCCGACCCGGCCCCGGACGCGGCGGCCAGTGCGGCCGGGAAGTGGGGGATCGCCAGGGCCTATGATTCGGTGGATGCCATGCTGTCTGGCAGTCCGGAGATCGAAGCGGTGAGCATCATTGTTCCGAACAAATTCCACGCGCCCCTCACGCTCCAGTGCCTCGGGGCCGGGAAGCACGTCTTTTGTGAAAAGCCGCCCGCGATAAATGCTGCGGAGGTTCGCACAATCATGACAGCGGCGGAAAAGGCCGGAAAGAAAGTGCTCTTCAACTTCAACAACCGGGCGAGGCCCGAATCGCAGGCGATGATGGCGTATATCAACGGGGGCGTGGTCGGCAGGATCAACTCCGCGCAGGCCAAATGGATTCGCCGCACCGGCATCCCCGGCTTCGGCGGCTGGTTCACAACCAAAGAGCTTTCCGGCGGAGGCCCTCTGATCGACCTGCTCCACATGGTCGATCTCGCGATGTATTTCATGGGCTATCCCGAGCCGGCGCATGTGCTTGGCCAGACATTCTCCGACCTCATCCAGGACAAGCAATTCAAAGGCCCGTGGGGGATCCCCGACCGCATCGGTGGCACCACCGATGTGGAAAACGCCGCGCACGGCTTCGTGACTTTTAAGACCGGACAGGTGCTCTCCCTCCAGGTCTCATGGGCGGAAATGGTCAAGCGCGAGGAAGTCTCGGTCGTCTTCCAGGGCACAAAGGCCGGAGGAAAGGTGGAGCGCGTCTTCGGCATTGACGGGCTCGACAGCACCGCCAGCGACACCTGCGAACTCTACGTCCAGGAAAACGGTCACAGCGTAGTCCGCAGCATCACCACCCCCGCATGCGAGGATATGGGCCGGATCGGCTCGGCAGCGAACTTCATAGAGTCCATCGAAGGTCGCTCCGAAGCGCTCAACACCCCCGCACAGGCCCTGCGCCTGATGCAGGTCATAGATGCCATTTACACCTCGGCCGCCACCGGCAGCCCGGTGTCGGTTTGATCTGAAATCGGCGACATGAACACGCCTGCCGAGACGCCTGATTTGGCCGAACCGAACGATCCGCTGGGACCGGTGCTCGAAGTGCTTGTTGTCGAGGACGACCGGCCGACCCGCATGTTGCTCGAGCGGATGATTCGCGCGCGCGGGCACAAGGTCGTCGGCTGCGACTCCGCCGAGGCCGCCCGCGAACTGCTCGCGAAATCGTTTTTTCCGCTGATCGTGCTCGACATCCAGCTCCCCGGCATGAGCGGGCTCGGGCTAAGCCGGTTGCTCCGCGCGCATCCAGGCGGGAGACACTACTACATCCTAGCGGGCACCGGGAACAACCGGCCCGAGGACCTCAAAGAAATCCTTGAGGCGGGTGCCGACGACTACATCGCAAAGCCTTATCATCCGGGGCTGCTCGACGTGCGGCTGGCGGTCGCGGAGGCGGCGGTCAAGGACATCGCCGAGCGACGCCGCCTCGAGAACGATCTGGCATTTCTTGCCGAGCACGACCCGCTCACGAAGCTCTACAACCGGCGGAGGCTGCCGACCGCAGTCGGGGATGCCGTGGCGGCGGCCCGCGACGGGCGTCCGGGAGCTCTCCTCTACATCGACCTCGACAACTTCAAGGTGGTGAACGACACGCTCGGGCACGACGCCGGCGACCGGCTCCTGCTCACCGTGGCCGACATCCTGCGCCATGCGGTGCGGCAGGACGACGTGCTCGTGCGCTTCGGCGGGGACGAGTTCGTGATCATCCTGCCCGACTGCGCGGTCCCGGACGCGCTGCACATCGGGGAAAAATTGCGGGCAAACATTGACAACCTCATTTTTTCCGAAGGCGGCCGCTCGTTTCGCATCGGTGCTTCGATCGGGGTTTCTCCGATTGACGGGACAAAAGAGCCGCCGGACGTGATCGGGGTGGCCGACGCCGCGTGCTACGCAGCAAAATCCGGCGGCCGGAACCGGGTCGAGCTCCACCAGGAAAGCGGGGGCGCGCTCGAGGCGCTGGTCGCCGACAGCAACTGGTCGGCGCGCATCAAGGATGCGATGGACGTCGGCACGCTCAATATTTATTTTCAGCCGGTCGTGTCGCTTGCCGCGCGCTCGGTGTATTTCCATGAAGTGCTCCTCCGGCTCGCCGACCGCGAGGGGAGCGATCCGGTGCATCCGGCGGCGTTCATGAGCTCGGTCAGGCGGTCGGGGCTGGCCGCGCGGCTCGACCGGTTCGTGATCGCCCGTGCGGTCGAATCGCTCTGCAGCGAACCCTCAGCCTGCCTCTCGATCAACATCTCGGGAAGCTCGTTCGCCGGCGGCGATTTCACAGAGTTCGTCGGCGCAACCCTCGACCGGTGCGGGGTCCCGCCGGAGCGGATCATCTTCGAGCTGACCGAGGACGAGGTGATCGCAAACCTCCGGAATGCAAAAGCCGTGATGTCGGACCTGCGCCAGCGCGGGTTCCGGTTTGCCCTCGACGATTTCGGCGCCGGCACGTCGTCGCTCAACTACCTGAAAATCCTGCCCATTGACATGATCAAGGTGGACGGCTCGTTCGTCAGGCACCTGGATACCGATCCCTTCAGCCAGGCGGTTGTGCGGGCGGTGCGCACGCTGGCCTCGGCACTGCAAATCCCGGTGGTGGCCGAATACGTCGAGACCGAAACCGTCTACGACCTCCTGGCCGAGATGGGCGTTGACCACATGCAGGGGTATCTGGCGGGCGTGCCGCGGACCACGCTTTATGGCGACCACGAGCTGTTCCTGCCGACGAATGCCTGATCGCCCGCACCCGAAACACCGCAGATCCGCACGATGAGCAACCGCGACGATGCCGTCCGCGCCCGCGTCCTCGCCGCCTTCGAGAAAAATTTTTCATCCGGTCTTGAGGCCGGGGCGGCGGTATCGGTCTGGCGGGACGGACGCGAGATTGCGGGTGCGTGCGGCGGGTTCCGGGATTCCGGCGGCCGGATTCCGTGGGCGGGCGACACGCTGGTCCTCATCTGGTCGGCGACAAAGGGGATGGCGGCGGCCTGCGCGCTGCGCGCAATCGGGCGGGCCGGTCTGGACATGGACACACGGGTGGCCGCGGTCTGGCCGGAGTTCGCGCGCGGCGGGAAGGAGTGGATCACGCTCGGCGAGGTGCTCTCGCACAGTGCCGGGCTCGGAGCGCTCGACCGGACCGACCTCTCGGTGATGGACCACGACGCGGTCGTCCGTGCGATCGAGGAGCAGGTGCCGTTCGCGGAGGCCGTCGGCGGGCCGGGCTACGGACCGCGGACGTTCGGGTTCATCGCCGACGAGATCGTGCGGCGGATTGACGGAGGGACTCCGCTCGGACGCTACTGGAGACGAGAATTTGGAGATCCCCTCGGGCTCGACCTTTGGATCGGACTGCCGGAAACCGAGCACCCGCGCGCCGCGACCGTCATCCCCGCCCGTGCCGGCCCAGGCGGAACCACTGCGTTTCTTGATGCCATGAGCCAGCCCGACTCGCTGACCCGGAAGGCGTTTTCCTCTCCCGGCGGGCTCCTGGCTGTCTCCGCAATGAACTCCCCCGCAGCCCGCTCGGCTGAACTCCCCTCAATGGGGGGTATCGGCTCGGCCCGCTCGCTTGCCAAATTCTACGCGATGCTCTCCGCCGGCGGGATCTGGGAGGGCGCGCGGTATTTCGAACCTCCGGCCGCGCGCTGGATGACGACCCGGCTTTCGCAGGGCTTCGACCAGGTGCTCCGCGTCGAGACATCGTTCTCGGCCGGATTCATGATGGATCCGGTTGGTCCCGACGGGAAAAAAAACCGCGATATCCTTGGCCCATCGCCGCGCGCGTTCGGGCATCCCGGCGCAGGCGGCAGCCTCGGCTTCGCAGACCCCGATTCGCGCATCGGCTTCGGATATGTGATGAACCGGATGGAGCAGGGCGTGCTGCCCGGCGAGCGTTCGAAGTCGCTCCTGCGCGCCCTCTACGGGAGGGAGTGAGAATGGGCTACCTCAGGCGCAGCGTGAGCCGGAGCGGAGCCACTCCAAGGCGAAGAAATGTTTTCTCGAACGTGGTGGGCGGGCGGACGATGCCGTCGTTCCGCTCGTCCTCGCACCATGCGTCGGCGGTGAGGCGTCGCATCGAGGAAAAATAGTCCGCGCTGTCGGTCATCAGGCGCAGCGAACCATGCGGGCCCAGCACGCGGGCGGCCCCGGCGAGAAATTCGGACGAGATCAGCCGGCGACCGGCATGCCGACGCTTCGGCCAGGGATCCGGAAACGAGATGTGGAGCACCGCGACACTGGCTTGAGGCAGCACCTCCAACCCGGACGCCCCCTCGCCACGCACCGCGAGCGCGTTGCCAAGGCAATGTCGCGCGATCCCCGCGTTGCACCGGTCAACGCGCGACGACTGGCGCTCGACACCAAGAAAATTCCGTTCGGGAACCCCTTCCGCCACCGCGAGCAAAAATGACCCGCGGTGGCATCCGAAGTCCACTTCGAGCGGATGTGCGCCCGGGGCAAGCCAGGCTTCCGGAATCGGCTGGATTATTGGCAACGCTTCACGCATTCCGCCGTCGTCTCATAAAAACATTGGGGCAGGAGATATGCTCGTCTCCCGTTGCAACGAGCATCGGAGTCCGCGCGGATGGGACGCCCGCGCCCCCCCAGACCCACCGACCCGATGGCAACATTGCAAATGTTTCTCCGGCAGCGTGGAGTCAAAAAATCTCCCGGTCGCGCACATCTCGATAGATCTCCTCCAGCCGGTTACCTCGATCCATCACATGGTAAATGGCTCCTTCAAATTCCACCCGGGCTTTTCTTGGCATTCCCCTATCCTACGCAGATCATTCATATGTCAATACGGAAGAACCGACCCCTTTTTCGACCCCTTTTTCACGCGGTGTTTTGACGGGGCGGCAGGGGATGCCGGTTCTTGCGGGAGCGGACCCCC
>DYRS01000032.1 GCA_020718585.1 Chthoniobacter flavus | reverse complement strand
AAAACACTTCACCCCAAACTTTTTTTCATACGGGGTTCACCGAATATTTACCTGGCTGGTTCGCGCGGCGGCACGCTATCCTTGTGCCCCTGGTGGTGATGCCCTATACAGTGCGGACAAATGGATTCTCAGCCGACAGGACTCATGAGCTCGTCGCGCCCCGAGGAGGCGACCGGGTTGCCCCATTTTTTGTTTCAGATCGGGGGGATTGCGGTCGGGGTATTTTTACTTTCGCAGGCTGGCGAGTGGTTTCTGAAGTCGTCGGGCGGTCTGCTGAGCCCGATCTGGCCGGCGGCGGGGTTTGCGCTGGCAGTTGCATTGCTCTACGGGCTCGAGCGGGCGATTCCTGCGGTCTATCTCGGATCGCTGGCCAGCAATTTTCTCAGCGGCGAGCCGACGGTTTTTCTTTATGCCGAACCGGTCGGATACTTGATTGCCCTGCTGGTCGGCTGGGTTTTGGTGACGAGGGCGGCGAAGATAGATCTCGAATTTCTGAGCCTTGAGGATTTTGGAAAATTTGTCGTCTTGGGGTGCGTTCCCGGGCCGCTCCTCGGGGCGTTTTATGAAGCTGTCCTGCTGAGCTTTAGCGGGCACCTCTCGGTGTCCCAGATGATCACGGGATTCACGGGTTTCATTCAGACCAACGCGTTTGGAACGCTGGTCTTCTGTCCGTTTTTTCTCTTCGTCCTGAGGCGGCAGGACTTCCGGCCGCAGACCAGGTGGGGGCGCTACGAGCTGCTCGGGTATATGCTGGGGCTGGCTGCCCTGATTTTTTTCCTCGTCCATGTTTCGGATATCGGCCTCAACCTCCGTCTTGCCGTGATCGGGGCGACTCTGGTGCTGTCGCTGGCGGTGGCGCTGCAGTTCGGGCTGCGGATCACCGTGCTTTTTCAGGCGCTGTCGATTTTTCTGGTGCCGACGTTTGCGGCGATGGTGCCCGGTCGGATCGGCGACGTGCGCGTGCTGACGTCGGGAGCCGATCTCCAGCCGCTCGTGCATCTCTTTGCGTTTCTCGCGTCGCTCGGCTGCCTGTTGGCAGCGGCATTTCACGACGATCTCGCTACGCTTCGCCTCAAATTTTCGCTGGCGATGTCGTCGGCCAATCTCTGCGTCTGGGATTGGAGTTCGACTGGCTGGTCGTGCTACACGCCGGCCTGGCGCGAGAAGTTTGGGGTGGGCTTTGCCAAGATGATCCCCGACGAGGCCGTGCTTTCGATGGTCCATCCCGATGACGCTGACGCATTTCGGGACAACTTCCGGAAGCTGATTTCCTCCGAGCTTTCGCATTGGAGCCAGATCTGCAGGATGTGCACCGCCGACGGGAACTGGGTCACCGTGCAGATTGATGCGCGGCCGCTGCGGCGCACCGCCGACGATGCGATCACCTCGGTTGCCGGAGTGATGCGCGACACGACGAACGAAACGGAATCCGTCCGCAACCGGATCACGGCGATCGAGACCGAGGCCCAGCTCCGGACCTTACGCAGCCAGATCAACCCGCACTTTCTTTTTAACGCGCTCAACAGCATCCGGGCACTCATCGGCCGACAGGACGTGAAGGCAAAATCCATGGTCACCTCGCTGGGTAGCCTGCTGCGCGAGGTGCTGGCCGGGCGCGACACGAAGCTCTTTTCGATCGAAAAGGAACTGGAAATCGTCCGCGACTACTTTCAAATCGAGGCGATCCGGTTCGGCGAGAGGATCCGCTATCGGATCGAGTGCCCGCCAGAGCTTCTGCCCCAGCGGATCCCGGGCCTGCTCATCCTGACGCTTGTGGAAAACTCGGTGAAGCACGGGATCTCGAAGCTCGAAAAGGGCGGAGCGATCGACGTCCTGATCGGGCTCACGCCGGAAGAGACATCGATCGTTGTTTTTGTCGTCAACGACGGACCGCTCAAGCCGCAGACTTCTGGTGCGGACGGCTACGGCGGGCAGGGGCTGGAAAACGTCCGCGAGCGGATCTCCCTCTCGACCGACGGTCGGGGGAGCTTTGAGATTCATGAAATTCCGGGGCCGCGGGTCGAAGCGATCGCGCTACTGCCGTTCGACATGCGCTATCTTCCCGTCGGGGTGCGGGTGCCCCCGGACGGGCTGCCCGGTAAGACGTGCGAATTATGAAAACCATATTGGACACGATATTGGACGACGTGCGCGACGAGGTGTCGTCGGCAAAGCTTTTGCGCACCCCGGCCGACGTCCGCGCGATGTGCGCAGACGCGGGGGCTCCACGAGACTTCCACGCCGCGCTGGCGGAATCGTTCGGGTTGATCGCCGAGATCAAGGAAAGATCCCCGAGCGTGGGTGCGATGCGGGCGGAAAACGTGCGGGAGGCGGCTGCGGACTACGCGGAGTCGCTGATTGTGCGGGCGGTTTCGGTGCTCACGAACGAGCGGCATTTTGGGATGGATATTTTCCGCCTGCGCGCCATCCGGCAATCGGTCCCGAAGCCGGTGCTGCGGAAGGATTTTTTGCTCGACGAATACCAGGTCCGCGAGGCGCGGGCGTTTGGTGCGGACGCGGTCCTTCTGATGGCCAACGTGCTTGATGCCGCCCGGCTTCGTGGGTTTTACGACCTCGCCCGCGAGCTCGGGATGGAGGCGATCTTCGAGGTCCACACGCTCGAAGAGATCGGGTTGCTTCCGGCGGAGGCGAGGATCGTCGGGATTAACAGCCGGAAGTTTCGCTCGCAGACCGGGTTTGCCGGATCAACCGGTGCGTCCGAGAAGGATTTCAGCGTGGACCTGGGAGTCTTCTCGCTTGCAGAAGAACTGCCGGCCGGGTGCCTGCGGGTGGCCGAGAGCGGGATTTCGCCCGCGACGTTGCGCGGGGTGCGCGAGAGTTTCCACTGTGCGCTGGTCGGCACGTCGCTCCTGCGCGACCCGCGCGGTCCACGCGCATGCCTGCGCGAGTTTGAGGAGATAGGGCAGGGGCCCAGCACATTCGATCCGGCTGGTTGATGCGGGAGGTGAGCAGGACGTCCTGCCGCTATTTCGCAGCGGGATTTTCGAAGAGTTTTTTAAATTCCGCGTAGCCGGATTTTTCGAGATCTGCGACCGGGATGAACCGGAGGGCGGCCGAGTTGATGCAGAACCGGGTGCCGGTCGGTCCGTCGGGAAAGACATGCCCGAGGTGCGAGTCGCCAGCGACCGAGCGGACCTCGGTGCGGGCCATGCCGTGCGAGGCGTCGGATTTCTCCGTGACGGCGTCGGCCTGGATCGGGCGGGTGAAGCTCGGCCACCCGGTGCCGGAATCAAATTTGTCCTTCGAGCTGAAAAGCGGACGGCCGGAGACGAGGCAGACGTAGATCCCGTCGCGGTGGTTGTCCCAGTATTCGTTCTTGAATGGCGGTTCGGTGCCGCATTCGGCTGTGACGTGGTGTTGGATCGGGGTGAGCACGGGCGACTGTTCTCCGGCGAGGGCAATGCCAGCAGCGGCGAGCACGGCGCAGAGGAGGGGTTTCACGGGGTGGCGGGGAAGAGCTGCTCGAGCGAGGCGTCGGCCTCCGAGCCGTGTTCGAGTGCTTTTTGGTAATGTTCCTTGGCGAGGTCGAGGCGGGGGGGCTCGCTGGTTGCGTAGAGGACGGCGAGGTTGAAATGAGCGTCGGGATATGCGTCGCGGATCTCAATGCTCTTCTTGAGTGCTATCTCCGCGAGGTCGCGCTGGCCTTTTTCGCCGTAGCAGATCCCGAGGTGGTTTTGGGCGATATGGTCTTTGTCGTCCGACGAGACGGCTTCCAGAAGCGAGGAGATCGCCTCGTCGAACCGCCCCTGCTTGCAATAGACGACGCCGAGGTTGGTCGCCGCGAACGAGTCCTTGGGGTTGATTGCGGACGCCTTCTTGAGGGCGACCTCGGCGGCGGAAAGCTTGCGGACCTGGATCTGGGTGACCCCGAGGTTTGAGAGAGCGAAGCTGTTGTTCGGGGCTGACTCGACGATCTGCTGGTAGAGCTTTTCGGCGTCCTCGAACCGACCGCGCTCGAAGAGCTCGTGCGCGCGGCCGACCTTGTCGCGGGATTCTTCGGGCAGCGACTCCGGGCCGGTCTGCGGGGTCTGGGGCACCTGCGGCGGAAACCCGCCGGCCGGTTTTGCGATCACGAGGGTGACATCGAGCGACGAGGGGCTGATCTCGCCGAGCAGGGTGATCGGTTCCTTGAAAAGAAGCTTCTCGTCGTCGCTGAGCTGGAAGGCCGGACGCCGGAGAACCTCCATCTGCCTGGCGATCGTGTCGGACTTCACCTGGAGTGCTTGGATTTCTTTTTCGAGCTCGCCGCCGGCCGCGTCGCGCTCGGCCTGCTCCCGGATCTGGCGGAGGATGATCGTGCGCAGCAGGTCATTTTCGACCATCGTGCGCTTCTCATCTGCCGACGGCTGCGGGTTGAGGCGGAGGCGGGCGACTTCGCCGGACGATTCGTCGAGCTGCTTGGCGAGCCCCTTGATCTGGTCTTCGCGCGATGCGATCTGCGCCTGGCCGGCCAGAAGGCGGTCGTTGAGCGAGTTGATTTCGCTCCGGAGCTCGGTGAGAAGTTTTTCGCTTTCGGTCGGCTTTTTTGCCGCTTCGGCGACGAGCTTCTCGCTCTTCGAGAGACGCGCGGCGAGATCCTTGTTCTCGGCGGCAAGCTTCGCCAGCAGTGCCGCGTCCGGAGCCGCTGCGAGCTTCGCCTCAAGCCCGGCGATCTCGGCCTCAAACTTTTTCTTCATGCCTGCCTTTTCCTCGGCAGACTTGCTGGCGAGGTCGTCCTTCTCCTGCGCGAGCCTTTTCTGGAGGTCCACGGTTTCGCGTGCGAACTTCTTTTCAAGATCGTCCTTCTCCTGGGTGAGCCGCTCGATGACCGCCGAGTTTTCCTTGATTTTTTTTGTCCGGGCGACCGCCTCATCCCGCTGCCTGGCAAGCTTCTTGCGATCGGTGTCGAGCGCCTTGCGTCCGGCGTCCGAGGCGTCGATATATTTTGATGCGCTTTCGAGCTTGGCGAGGAGGCGTCCGTTTTCCTCGGTCAGAGCTTCGCTGTCCGCCTCGATTTGGAGGATTTCCCGCTGGAGTTCAGCGACGCGCTTGTCGTCAATCGGGGGTGCCTTCGCGGCGCGGATTTCGCGGTCGCGGATCGCATTTTCCATCGCGTCCTGCGCCTGCGCGAGCTGCGCCTTGAGCTCGACCACCGAGACCTTGGTTTTGTCCACCTCGAAGCGGGCACTCTGAAGTTCGGCCGCTTGGCGGGCGAGCCTTTCCTTGAGCTTCTGGCTTTCCGAGCGGGCTGCGGCGAGTTGCTCGCGCAGGGAGGCGGACTCGCCGGATGGTACTGCGACTGTGCCTGCGGTTTCGGGCGATGGCCTGCGCGGTGAATAGGCCGAGCTGGAGGTGGTGATCGCCGGAGGAGGGAGCTGGATGGTGTCGACCTGAGGGAGAGGGCCCTCTGGACCATCTGCGGCTGTAGGCAGCTTGGCGATCTCCGCTTCGACGCGCGCGATGTTGTCACGGGTTTTTTTGAGCCGGTATTCGACAACGGGCGGCTGCCAGGATGGGTCGGTTTTGATGATCTGATTGAGCAGCTTTTCCGCGCTCCGATACTTGGCAAAGGCCTCGCGCGGGTTGCCATCGCGCTCCATTTTTTCGCCGCTTTGAAAATCCTGATAGGCGCGGAGAAACCGGTCAGAGGGATCCTGAGGCCATGCCCACGCGGAACCCAGAATCAGGCAGAGTAATACTGCCAGCGTGCGTCGAGGGAATGTTGTCACAAAAAAACTGGACGCATTCCATACGCTTTCCGCCCGGCAATATCAAACGGAATTCGCAATCAGTAGAAAATATGCGTATTGCAGCCGGCGGGCCGGCGGGTATCCTCCCGCGATGATTCAGGAGCACGATTTCCACTACGCGATGGAGAACACGCGCGTCGTGGTGAGCCCGCAGGGAGGAATTGAGACGTTCGGCACCACGCGATTTCAGTTTTCGCTCGTGAGCGAGCTGCTCGACGAGGTGGACACCGTGCGGGTGCGCAGCGGGAAGATCGAGGCCGAGCGGCCGCGGATTCTTTCCCCGCATCATTTCAGCCGGCTCATGCTCGACGGGTTTGGCGAGGAGGCGAGGGATTACGCCGACTGGATCGAATCCCAGGGCGCGGATATCAAAATCCTCCGCTACGGGTTCCAGTTCCGCAAGACCGACCTCTCCGAGCGGGTTGTGCGCGAGCCGATGGACGAGACGATTGAACGGCTCCGCAACCAGATCGGCGACGATCCGCTCGCCGCCCTCATCGCCGGGGTGGACGACGCCTGGGAGGTTTGCCTCCTCAAGTTCTCCATGGAGATGATCAGGAAATCGGCCGGCGGAAACGTGGACGAATGGAAGCGCCGGGGGCTGATTTGATTTTCCGCGTTTCCATTTTTTTCGGGAATCGCATAGCCTCGTGCGCATGATCATCAGGACGCTTGTCATTTTGGCCCTTGTTGCCGGAATCCTCGGGGGGAGCGGGTATTTCGCCTACGAGTATTTCATGAAGCCGAGGCAGCTTGACATTCAGGAAAAAAAGCAGGCCGAGGTCGCTCCGACCCCGCCGCCCGACCCGAGTCTGGCCGCATTTGCCGCGCTGAACCCGATGATGGAGAGCGAGACCCCGGAGGCGCTGGCGGCGCTCGACGCGTTCCTGAGCACCTACCCGGACGCCCCGAATGCGCCCGACGTGCGGGCGGTCATCGGCAAGATCAACACCTCCCGCCTGCTCTCGCCCGACCCCGCGCCGGAAAAAGTCTCTTACTCCGTCGTGTCGGGGGATTCCCTGGTCAAGATCGCCGCAAAGCAGAAGTCCGGCGCCGAGCTGATCTACCGGGTCAACCGGCTCTCGACGATCAATCTCAAGATCGGCCAGCAACTGATGATTCCGAAGCTCGACACCGCGCTGGTTGTGGACCGCGCTGCGAAGACGCTGACGCTGCTCAACGCTGGGCAGTTTGTCCGCGAATTCCCGATCTGCTCGCTGAGGCTTCCGCCAACTGCGGCGAAAGGGAATATCGAGACGAAGGTGAGCGACAAGATCGCGATGAAGGGGAATATGCGAGCGGCATTTGGGACGAAGGATTTCGAGGGCAGCGAGCGCTGGATTATGCTGGCGACTTCCGGGATCGTTGTGCGCGGGGTGCCCGCCGCCGGTGCCGCCGGGATGACGCCCCCGATGCCGCCGGGCATTATCGTTGAGGCGTCCGACATCGAGGATCTCTTCGTCCTTACCTCCAAGGGAACCCCGGTCACCATCAAGTAGAGATCGGATATCCGCCATGAAAACGCAGCCGCTGGAATTTGAAAAGCCGATCATCGAGCTCGAGGCGAAGCTCGAAGACCTGAAGCGCCACCTTGCCGACCGCGAAATTGATCTTGAGCCGGAGGTCCGCCGGATGGAGGAGAAGCTTGCAGAGACGCGGGCGGAGATCTACGGGCGGCTGACCGCATGGCAGCGGGTGCAGATCGCCCGGCACACGGCCCGGCCGTTTTTTCTCGATTACGTAGTGCTTGCGTTCACGGATTTTGTCGAGATGAAGGGGGACCGGCTGTTTGGGGACGATGCTTCGATGCCCGGCGGCCTTGCGAAAATTGACGGCATCCGGTGCGTCGTCATCGGCCAGCAAAAGGGACGGGACGTCAAAGAAAACCTCCTGCGGAATTTTGGAAGCCCGCACCCGGAGGGCTACCGGAAGGCACTCCGCCTGATGCGGATGGCTGAAAAATTCAAATTCCCGGTGGTGGCGATGATTGACACGCCGGGGGCATTTCCAGGGGTCGGAGCCGAGGAGCGGCACATCGCCGAGGCGATCGCCGTGAACCTCCGCGAGATGATGGTCCTGCGCACGCCGGTGGTCGCGGTCGTGATCGGCGAGGGCGGGTCGGGCGGAGCTCTCGGCATCGGCGTCGCCGACCGCGTCCTCATGCTCGAGAATTCCTACTACTCGGTGATCAGCCCCGAGGGCTGCGCCGCGATCCTTTGGAAGCACCGCAAGCATGCGCCCGAGGCCGCCGAGGCGCTGAAGCTCAACGCCGATGCCCTCATAGGGATGGGGCTCGTTGACGGGGTCGTCCCCGAACCTCCCGGCGGCGCGCACCGGGATCCCGAGACCGCCGCCGCGAGCCTCAAGTCGGCAGTCGTCGCCGCCCTCCGCGAGATCATGCAGGTCCCCACCGACTCGCTCGTCCGCCAGCGTTACGAGAAATTCCGAAAAATGGGGATCTTCCAAGAATAGCACTGTGAAGATCATTGATCGCTCCGTCGGCTCGGGGATCCTGTTCACGACATTTTTCGGTGTTGTCGTGCTGAGCTTGGTGCTGGTGCTCGGGAACATCTTCAAGGAACTCCTCGACATCCTCATCAACAACCCGGATGTCCCGGTCTCGACGCTTCTGGCATTCATGGCACTGGTGCTGCCGTTCTCGCTGACCTTCACGATCCCGTGGGGGTTCCTGACCGCGCTGCTGCTGGTGTTCGGCAGGATGTCGGCCGACAACGAGCTCGTCGCCCTGAAGTCGAATGGGGTGAGCGTCCCGCGCACCTGCGCTCCCGCATTTTTTCTCGCCGTCGCCCTCACGCTGATCTGCTTTTTGATCAACATCGAGATCGCCCCCCGCGCCGAGCAGGCGATGACCCGCGCGGTGATGGACATCGCCACGAGCAACCCCGCGTCGCTTTTTCGCGCGGACGAGATTGTGGACAAATTTCCCGATCGCCGGGTGTATGTCGAGCGAAAGGAGGGCGATAAACTCTTCAATGTCATCGTGTTCGAGCTTGATGAGGCTTTTGTCCCCAAGCAGATGATTTTTGCCCACGAGGGGGTGCTGACCCCCGATCCTGCAAATTCGCGGCTGCTCTTCCGGCTGTTCAATGCGCGATTCGAGCAGCGCGACGAAAAAGATCCTCGCGACGTCTCGAAAATCCAGCAGGGAATCGTTATGGACGAGGGGGTCTTCCCGATCTCGCTCGAAAAATTTTTTGAGGAGTACCATGGGACCCGCCGGATGAGCTCCTACACGCTTTCCGAGCTCTCCGATTTCCTGGCGAAGGGGGCGGGCGACCGGCACACCGAGGCGATGGTCGAGTTCAACAAGCGGTTCTCGGTGTCGCTCGCCTGTGCGGCGTTCGTCCTCATCGCAATCCCGCTCGGGGTCACCACGCACCGGAAGGAAACGTCGGTGGGATTCGCGCTCAGTCTGATTATCGCGTTCACCTACTTCTTTTTCATCATCATGGCCGACACGTTTCGCAACAACCCGGCGGCGTATCCGTCGGTGCTGATCTGGATTCCAAACATCCTCTTCTTCGGGCTCGGCAGCTTCCTGTTCGCCCGCCTCGCCAAGCATTGACCGGACGATGAAAAATCCCTTCCGCTTCGTCGTGCGCGCGGTTTTGCTTCTGGTCGCCGCATCGCTTCTAGGGTTCGGCGGGTTTCTTGCGTGGTTCAGCTCTTGGCGGACCGAGAAACTTGCGCGGCTCGAAGCGGCCTCGACAGTCGCGAACTCGCCGTCTGGAAAAATTGAATTTGTCCAGGCCGGCGACGGGCCGTCGGTGCTTGTATTTCACGGTGCGCCGGGAGGGTTCGACCAAGCGATGCTCTATGGGAGCGCGCTCGCCGACGCCGGGTTCCATGTGGTCGCGCCCTCGCGTCCCGGCTACCTCCGCACCCCGCTTGCAACCGGGCTGACCCCCGAGGACCAGGCCGACGCGATGCTGGCACTGGTGGATTCCCTCGGAATCGGCAGCGTGGCGCTCGTCGGGGTTTCGCTTGGTGCCCCCGCCGCTATCGAATTCGCGCGGAGGCATCCCGACCGCGCGTGGGCACTCGTCCTTGTTTCGGCCGTCACAAAAAAGCTACCGCCCGACCCGATGCTGCCGCCGGTCCCGGATGTCCTGAACCGGCGACTCACCGGGGACATCGGATCGTGGGTGCTGGTGGATGCCGCCGACCGTGATCCCGCCAAGACACTCGGCTGGGCGTTCGACCTCGCGCAATCCGGCGACGCCACCGCCCGCGAGGTGTGGGTCCGCGCGGTCCTCGGCAACTCCGCGCAGATCGACTGGTTCCGCGATCTCGTCGGCACGGTCGCTCCTCTTGGTCCGCGCGAGGACGGGCTCCGCAACGACCTCCTCCAGCTCCGTGCGCTCGCCGCCGTTCCTTACGAGAAGCTGGCCGTCCCGACGCTCTTTGTCCACGGCGCGGACGACAACTGGATCTCACTCGCCGACATCGAGGCCGCTGAAAAGCGCATGCCCGACGCCGAGCTTCTCGCCGTTCCCGGCACCGGCCACTTCGTCGAGCTCGGCCCCGAAAGCGCGTCCGTCCCGGAAAAAATCGTCGATTTCCTCAACCGCTTCCACGGCGGACAGGGCACTCCGTAGAAACCGCTTCGGCGGGCGGAGCGGTCAGGAGGGCGGCGAACCGCTGGCCGGCGGCGGTGAGGTGAGGGCTTCCGACCGGGCCGCTCACGAGCCCGCGCGTGATGTGGCTGTATGCGAAGGCGGTTTCCCTAACCCATGCGAGCTCGGGTGTTGCCGGGGCGGATTGCGTGGTCTCCGCGCGGATCGGAAATCCCGCACCCGTGAACGAGATCGTCCATGCCGGGGGATTCGCGACCTCGCCGGCCTTCACCAGCCACGGGGCATCGGCAAGAATTGTCAGGCCGGGCGAGTTGGGAACCGTGAGCTTGAACGCTGGCTCAAGCGCCGCAAGGTGCTTCAGGAGCCGGAACCCGGGGTCCGAAGCGGCAGCTTTCAGGATCGCCGCAGGATCGGTGCCGTAGATGTTGAGTCCGCTGAAAAGCCCGTGCTTGTTCGGGTTGGCGGAAAAATTCGCCGCATACCACGCCTCGAAATTCCGGTTCATGAGGATGCCGATCTCGAAGTGGAGGTGTGCGCGGGCGCGATCAATCCCCGCGCCGGTGAAACCCATCCGACCGAGCGTCTCGCCCTGGCGGACCTCCTGCCCGACGGCCACCGCGACCGATGCCAGGTGCGCGGAGAGCGTGTAGATCGGAGCTCCCTCGATCTCGTGCTCGACGACGACGTATTTTCCGTAGTTCGACCCGCCGGCTGCATCGCTCACATGCGCGACCCGTCCGTCGGCACTCGCCAGCACGTCGTCGAGCGGGTTGCCCGCCGGATCGCGATTCAGCGGCCGGATGTCAATCCCCTCGTGGAGCTTCGTGTAGACGATGCCGGACGGAGTCCGCTGCGGGCTGCGCACAAACCCGAACTGCCCGGCCTCCCATGCCTGCGTGCGCACGCCCTCGAAATCGCGCTCGACATACATGTAGAAATCCTCCGGACGTCCGTCAACGAGCGCGCGATTCGTGGTGGGAAAATCAAAGAGTGCCGCGCGCGCGGACAGCGATGCGGACAGCGTGATCGCCAGGATTGCAGCCGGGATCGCAGTCATGGTGCCGCAGATTTCGGTTTGGCGGGCGCTTTCGTCGCCTTCGGAGGCTTTTTCCCGAACTCAGACTCGCGGCCGATGATCGGATACTTCGCCTGCAACTGCATGACCTCGCCGGGTAGAAGACCTCCCGGAACATAGAGGATCCCGTCGGTGACGCGCGCGTCCACACGGAGCACCGCCGCCACCCGGCCGTTGACGAAGACGACCGCGAGCTTCCCGCGATCCTCGGTCGTGAATTGCTCAAGCTTGTCGGTCCCGTGCGGGTCGAGTCGGAAATACGCCCCAACCAAACCGTCCTTCCCGGGAAACGGATAAAACGCCTTGATGTCGCGCTCGCTCAAGATCGGAACCTTCCTGATGAAAATCCGCTTTTTCGGGTTGGTGAGCTCGACCGGAGTGACAAACGACTCACCCTCCCGCTCGTTCCCCTCGGCGAGCAGCCGAATGCTGACCGGCGTGGGTTTCTGTCCGGCAACCAGCGGAGACAGGGCGAGGAAGACCGGCAGGATCATCAGGAGGTGGCGCATCCCGCGCATCATAGGCGATGCAATTGGATTTGCAACCGCCCGCGCGCTCGGATACTCATAGCAACCCATGAAACCTGCCGCTCTGATTTTGCTGGCTTGCGGAATCGCTCCGCTGTCCGCCCAGGACACCCGTGTCCCTGTCGTCAAGGACCAGATCACGGCGTTCGCCGTCGCACCGCCCGACGAAAATAGCCCGTTCTTTTTTGACCCGCAGGCCGCCGCCCGCACCCGCTCGACCGAATATGCCGGACGTGACCTCAAAGACTCGATCGCGGAATACCCGAAATCCCGCGACGGTGAGAGCGTGCCAAAACGAGTCAAAAAGTTTTTTGTCGGCATGTTTTCGTCGGTGAATATCGGCCCGATCCGCACCCCGCCGACGACCGAGTCGCTGGTCATCGAACCCTCGCAGTTCTCGCTCCAGGACCGCCGCGAAATCAGCGCGACCTACGTCATCCGCAACAACACGAAAAAGATGACCCGCTTGGAATACCCGACCAGCCAGCGCATTGACATCGTGACGACCGACTCGAAGGGTGCTGTCGTGGACCGCTGGTCCGACGACCGCTCGTTCCAGCCGGAGGACGGGATCGTCGTCATCAACCCGAAGGAACGGATCGAATACCAGGAACAAATTCCCACCCGCGAAATGAAGGCCGGAGAAACCTACAAAATCGAGGCCGTCACGGCCGGCACGGAAAAATTCCCCGTCACTAAGTCGGTCACCCCAGAGTGAGGTTTTTTTTGCAAGCCAGGCGTTGGCAGGGCATAATCGCTTGAACTTTCGCGCCCGCCGCCGAATCACTTTTCCCATGCCACGCGTTTTTCTCATCGTCCTCCTGGCCGGAATCCTCTCCGCCGCCGCCGCCGAAAAAGAATACATCCTCGTGAGCGGCGGACCGTCGCTTATCGAGTGGGAAAAATTCAAGGCGGCACCGCACGACGTGTGGTGGGGGAATTTCATCCGCGCCGCCCGCGTCAGGATCGAGCAGATTCGGAAGGAACAGGGGCCCGGTGCCGCGATCACCTGGATGGTTTACAAGCCGGGCTATGTCCGCCGCGGAGCCCGCCAGGACAACGCTGATCTCATCGCCAACATCCTTTCGGTCCGCGACAAATACGGCGTCAACCTCGTCTGGGTCTCGGACGGCAACGAGGTCATCAACTACCTCAACTCCGGACGTCCGCGCGACCAGGTCAAGATCGCCAACTTCGAGTTCTACGGGCACTCGAATCGCGCGTGCTGGATGCTCGACTACAGCAACGAAGTGGACAGCGGGTCGAAGAGCTGGATCCACGAGAACGACCTTTCCAAGCTTCGCCGCGGGCTGTTTGCGCCGGGCGCGCTCGTCAAGAGCTGGAGCTGCCACACCGGCGAGAGCATGAGCAAATTCTGGCGGCAGGCGACCGGAGTCCGCCTGATCGGGGCGATCGGAAAAACCAATTATGCCGACGGACACCTCCGCGGCTGGGTCCCGGCGCTCAGCCCCGGCGCACGCTGGGGCGGGTAGCCGACAGGCCGGGCTGGCCGAGAACGTCGGTCAGTTCGGGTCGCGCTGGTAGTCGCGAACGTAGTTGTATCGCGTCTCAAACCCAAGCTCCGGCGGGAACTCCTGATAGCCGGAATTGATCCACGGGATATCGCTGCGGTAGGGTGGGTAATACGTTCCCTTGTGGGTTGGGAATGGAAAAAGCGCGACCTCGTAAACCCCGTATCCCACCCGCGCGAAGAAGCGGCCGACCCCGCGCACAAGCCCGTAGCCCCACGCCGCCGAGTTGCCTTCGGCGTAGTTCACGGCCATGATCTGGTCGGGGATCTCTGTGATTCCGAACGCGATGTTGCTGATCCCGCGACCGAGCTTCCGAGTTGGACCCTGGTCGGACGCAGGAGGAGCCTGAATGTCGGCTCGGGCGGAAACAGCCAGAGTGAGCGTGAGCAGGAGGGCGGCGACAGCTTTCATAGAAAGGGCATCCAATGAAAAAGTCCGACCGATTGGCAAGAATAAAAAATATTTTATGAAAACCTGATCCTCTCGCCAGACTGTAAAGGTTATTTCTTGCCTGCGGGCCCAGTGCGGGCGAGAACCGTGCGATGCGCAAATTTATTGTCCTTCTTGCCGCTGTCTGCCCGTTCCTAATCCGTGCTGAGCTGCCGCCCTCGACCTACGAATCCCTTCAAAAAGCTGCCACCGAGTTCCTAGACATCGAGGTGCTGCGGGTGGAAATCGAGCCCGGGCAGGCCGAGGGACGCCAGAACGTGTTCGTGATGGCGCTTGTGGGGAAGGTCGTCCGGACGAGCGCGGGAGTGAAGGAGGGCGACCTGATCAACATCTCGTATCTCGTGACGCCGAGAAAAAAAGGCTGGACCGGACCCGGCGAGATCCCGATCCCGGAGGAGAAGGACAAATCGGTCGCGTATCTCGAGCGGGACGCGCAAACCGGTGACTTCCACCCGGCAGCCGGCGCGATGAGCTTCAGGAACTTTTAGCCGCCTTATTGTTGTAATCCGAGGTAGGCGGCGCGGACCTGCGGGTCGCGGAGGAGCTGGCGGGCGGTGCCTGCGGCGATTTTCATGAAATCCCAGCGCAGCGCGGGGGTGCGGCGGAGCTTGACGGGGAGGAAGGGCACACTGATAGAGTTTGCGGCCCAATGACATCATACGAATTATTCGCGCGGCTGGCGTCCGCGGAGGCGGCGGAGGTTTTCGGATGGCTCCACGACAACGACCGGGCGGCCTACAAGAACATGGCGGGGATGCTGGCGACCCGGCGGAAGCTTCGTCCGGTGTTTGTCGTGCGCAAGCCGCGCGGCGAGCGGGAGGAATGGATACGCGGCGCGCTCGGCCGGGCTGCGAACGCCGACCTTGCCGCCGAGATCCTCCAGGCGTGGATCATGGGCGCGAACGGCCCGATGGTCTGCGAGTTTCTCGACGATCTCAAGGTGCCACACGACGGTAAGGGCCTCCTGGAAACCCTGCCGCCGGAGCCGCCGGAGCAGGAGATCGCGCGGGCGGTGGACGCGCTGTTTTCCAAGCACCCGGCGGCGGCCGTGCGGGTTTACCTGAATCTTTTCACCGGAATGGAGATGACCGAGTGGCCGGTGCTGCGCGCGCTCGTCTCGAATGATCCCCGCTTATGCCCAAGCCCGCAGCCCACCACCCTCTGAGCACGCCGTTCGCGCAGTCCCTGCACGAGGCGGTCGAAACGTTTCGCGCGCTCGCCGCGCTCGAACCAGAAATCTCCGCCGCCGCCGACTCCGTGCTTGCGTGCCTGAAATCCGGCGGCAAGCTGCTTTTCTGCGGCAATGGCGGCAGCGCAGCCGACAGCGCGCACATTGCCACGGAATTCACCTGCCGGTTCTCAGCCGACCGGCGGCCGTACCCCGCGATCAGCCTCACGGCGGATGGCGGGCTCCTCACGGCGGTCGGCAACGACTACGCGTTTCAGGAGATTTTTGCGCGGCAGGTCCGGGCCTACGGACGGCGAGGCGACATCCTGATCGCGCTCACGTCGAGCGGGAAGTCGCGCAACATCCTTTCCGCCGTTGAGGAGGCCAGGAGGATCGGGGTGAAATCGATCGTCATTCTCGGCAAGGGCGGAGGCTTCACCAAGGGGGCCGCAGACTTGGAAATCATGGTCCCCGGCACGGTCACTGCACGGATTCAGGAGGCCCAGAAATTTCTGCTCCACGTGCTCTGCGAGCTTGTCGAGCCCGGCCTCGAGAAGGAATGACCACCGTCTTTGTGGTATTTGCGGCGGTGGTAGGGGCGATCGTCGGGTCGTTCCTCAACGCGTGCATCCACCGGATGCCGCGCGGGATCGGACTCGCCGACCCCGAGCGCTCGTTCTGTCCGGCCTGCAACAAGATGATCCCGTGGTATGAGAACATCCCGGTCGTGAGCTGGGTCGCGCTCTGGGGGAACTGCTCGCGATGCGGTGCTGGGATCTCCCCGCGCTACGTGCTGGTCGAAGTCCTCACATCGGTCTGCTTCTCCGCGCTCTGGGTTCGCTACGGGATGCTGCTCGGTCCCGCCTACTGGATCTTATTTTCCCTGTTGATTGCGGCGACGTTCATTGACATCGAGCACTTCATCATCCCCGACGAGATCACGCTCGGCGGGATCGTCGCGGGTGTGGTCTGCTGCGTGGCGCTGCCCGGACTCATGGGCACGACGTCAAATTTCGCGGCAGGCGGGCTCTCGCTCGCTGGTGCGGCACTTGGTGCCGGGCTCCTCTGGCTCGTCGTCGAGGGCGGAAAGCTGGCATTCGGGAAAAAGCGGGTGAAGTTCGGGACGGCTGAAATTTTTTCCTGGGTTCGGGACGGCGACCGGGCGGATCTTGGCATCGGTGGGGAATCCCACCGCTGGGAGGACATCTTCAGCCGCGCCAGCGACCAGCTTGTCCTGCACCCCGGTGGCCCGGTCACATGCGACGGGCGCGAGCTGCCATCCGGCCCGCTCCGGTTCCATTACGACCGGCTCGACATCGGCGGGGAGACGCTCGCGCTCGACTCGCTCGACCGGATCGAGGGCACGCTCGACTCGGTCGTCATCCCCCGCGAGGCGATGGGTTTCGGCGACGTGAAATTCCTCGCATGCATCGGCGCGTTCCTCGGATGGCAGGCGGTTCTCTTCACTATTTTCGCGTCATCCATCATCGGGTGCGTCTTCGGGGTGGCCGGGCTTCTCGTCGCACGCGACAAGGCGAAAGCGATCCTCCCGTTCGGCCCCTACCTTGCACTCGGTGCCGCGCTCTGGCTGTTCGGCGGACGCGAGCTCACCGACTGGTATCTCTCAAGGTTTTCTGTCGGGCTCATCCGGTAGGGGCTGCTTGAAGTCCTGACAAACGAGAAATTTCACGTCGAAGCCTGTGGGACCGTTCGCGCGAGAGACTCTGTGAGGTGCCGGGTCATCAAACTGATTCCAGACGGTGTGATCACGGCGTCCATCCTGATGTCGTGGGGTTCGAGGGGAACCTCTGGAACCAGCCGGTCGTCGAAGCAGATCCCGACAAAAAATCCCGACGCGTCGGCAAGGAACCGGTCGTAGTGCCCGCGTCCGCGTCCGAGCCGAGCGCCGGTGCGGTCAAACCCGACGCCGGGCACAAGGATTAGGTCAAATGTGGCACCGGCGGGCGGGGCGTCGGCAGGCGGTTCGAGGATTCCGAATTTCCCCGGAGCAAGCGATGCGCGGCGGTCGGCCCATCGCATCGAAATTTCCCCGGCTTCGACCCGTGGGAGGGCGATTTGTTTTTCATCGGGCCAGGGCGTGAGGACATCCGGCTCGTCGCCGTGGGCGGAGAACGCGCAAACCGTGGCGGCAGACTGCCAGAGCGACCAGTTCCGGAGGTGGCCGGTGAGGCGCGCCGAGAGGGTGGGGGAGCACCCGTGTGCGGGTGCCCGCAGGCTTTTTCTCAGCAGCTCTTTTTTGGCGTTCACTCGCTCTCACTCACGTTCCGCGCGTCCGAGTCGCTGGCAGATTTCGCGGGTCGAGGTTGATTGGTTGAGCGTGTAGAAGTGGATTCCGGCGACCCCCTGGTCGAGGAGGTCGGCGCATTGTTCGGTCGCGTAGTGGAGGCCGATCTGTCGGACAGCTTCGGTCGAATCGTTGCCCCGCCGGAGGGCTTTGAGCAGGCGGGCGGGGAATCGCGCGCCGCCGGCGAGCTCGGCCATGCGCTTCATTGAGGAGAGGCTGGTGACCGGCATGATGCCCGCGATCACCGGCACCCCGATGCCGGCCAGCTTGCAGCGCTCGCGGAAATCGTAAAAATCGTGGTTGTCGAAAAATAGCTGCGTGCAGATGTAGTCCGCTCCGGCATCCACCTTTGCGCGGAGGTGGTCCATTTCCACGAGTCGGTTTGGCGTGGCCGGATGGCCCTCCGGGAACCCGGCGACGCCGACTCCGAACCCGCGCGGGTCCGGGTGGCTGCGGAACCGCTTGATGAATCGCACGAGATCCGCCGCCTGCGGGAAGACGTCTTTCGAGTGGTCGTAGTCGGGACGGTCGCGCGGCGGGTCGCCGCGGAGCGCGAGGATGTTGGCAACCCCTGCGGCCGCGTAGCGCTCGAGGATCGCCTCGATCTCGGCTTCGGTGTGCCCGACGCACGTCAGGTGCGGGATCGGGTCGAGCGGGGTCGTCTTCTTGATCCGCACGACAAGCTCGTGGGTCATCTCGCGGGTGGACCCGCCCGCGCCGTAGGTGACGCTGACGAACGCCGGGTTGAGCGGCTCGAGCTGGCGGATCGTGTCGAACAGCCCGTCGAGTCCGGCGGGGGTTTTCGGCGGGAAGAACTCGAAGGAAAATGTCGGTGTTCCGGCCGAGAGGATGTCGTTGATGTGCATGGCGGGGAGGTTTCCGCAGTGCCCGCGCCTCTGCGGGGACCGCATTCAAACGATGATTTTACCAGCCGAGAACCTTCGCGAAAATCAGCGGAGCGACGATCGTGGCATCCGATTCGATCACGAATTTTGGAGTCTTTTCACCAAGTTTCCCCCAGGTGATCTTTTCGTTCGGAACCGCGCCCGAGTAGCTTCCGTAGCTGGTTGTCGAGTCGCTGATCTGGCAGAAATACCCCCAGAGCG
>DYRS01000165.1 GCA_020718585.1 Chthoniobacter flavus | reverse complement strand
GGGCTGGAACAAGCTGGAGAAATGGATTCGGCGGATACATAAAAAAAGACGGCGCAGGTCGGCAGGGGGCGTTCATTTATAAGCCGCACCACCGTTTTGTCTAGACGACTCCTTTCCGGGCAGCGATCTTGATAGATCACGCAATGCCCCATTTCCCCCATGCTTTGCAACTGCCGGGAATGCGGGATCACCCGTCGGCGACTGACTCCGCTGGATTGTGGGAAGGCGAAGGTGTCGGAGATCTCCGGATCACTGCGGATCCGCCAATTCCCTTGCGGCTTCGACGAGCCCGGCCGGGCTACCGATGTCGAGCCGCTTTCCCGTCCATGTGACCCCGAGCATGCCGTCGGCCTGGCGCAGCCGCTCCATCGCGTCGGTGAGCTGAATTTCGCCGCCGAGGCCGGCCCGCGTGGCGTCGAGGCAATCGAAGATCGCGGGCGTGAAGAGGTAGCGGGCCGCGAACGCGTGGAACGCGAGCGGCGAGCCGTCGCGGGAGATCAGCCTCGGCGCGGCATCGGCGGCGGGTTTTTCTACCAGCCGGTCGAGCTCGAAAACTCCGGGCCCGATCTCGCGTCCGCCCGCAACCCCGTATCGCGAGACGCGATCTTCCGGGCACGGTTCGAGGCAGACCGATGGCTTGCGGAGAGATTCCCATGCGGCGGCCATCGCGCCGAGCGGCGAGGCGTGCCGCATGACGGTGTCGCCGAGGAGAACCGAAAAAACCGGGTCGTCTCCGATGAATGCACGTCCGAGGCGCACGGCATCGCCGAGCCCGCGCATGGTCTCCTGATAGGCGTATTCAATGCGGGCCATGCGAGGGACCGCGCGCACCGCCTCGAGCGCAGCGGATTTTCCGGCGGCCTCGAGAAGGTGCTCGAGCTCGGGGTTCGGCGAAAAATATTCGATGATGCTTTCCTTCCCGCGGCTCACGATGACGAGGATCTCGTCGAACCCGGCGGTGGCGGCCTCGGCGACGACGTAATGGATCACCGGTCGGTCGCCGAGCGGGAGCATCTCTTTTGGCACGGCCTTCGCGATCGGGAGGAACCTTGTGCCGAGCCCGGCGGCGGGGATGATCGCCTTCATTGCAATTCCCCGGTCGCAAGCTCCGACGCGAGGGTCGGTTTGATGACCCGGATGCCTTTCGGCGCGAACGCCGCCTCCAGCCGCGCGAACATTTCCTCGTCGTCGTAAAGCCCGACGATCGCCCCGCCACTGCCGGCAAACTTTGCGCTCGCCCCGGTCTTGCGGGCGGTTGCCACCATGTCGAGGTTCCCCTCGCCCACGTCGTAGAGGCTCGCACGCCGGTCGAAATTTGCGTTGATCGTCCAGTGCATCGCCTCGCGGTCGCCCGACTCGATCGCGGCGCGGAATGTGATCGTGAGGCCGGCCCAAAACTCGATCGCGTCGAGCACATCCCGCTCCCCTCGCTGCCACCGCGCGCGCAGGTCGTTGTGGAAGACCTCGGTGCCCTCGGAAAGGTCCTCGCGGTAGGCGATGTAAATCGGCGGAAGCTTCGAGGGATCGAGCATCTCATAATTTCCATACCCCCTGCTCTCAAGCAGGCTGCGGTCGAAATCCATATAGACCAGCCCCTGGTAGGATTGAGCCACGCGGTCCTGGAGCCCGGCAGGGATGCCGAGCTCGTGGTTCTCGACGCTCAGCACAAGGTTCGCAAGCGAATGCCTCGAAATCGTCACCCCGTAAAACCCCATCAGCCCGCGCACGCACGCGGTGATCAGCGCGCTCGACCCGGCCAAACCAACCCGGTTCGGGATGTCCGAACGGTAGCGCATCGTGAAGTTTTTTTCGTCCAGCGCGATCCCGCGTCCGTCGCAGTAGTCGCAGAATGCCTTCGCAGCAGCCTTGAGCAGCCGGAACCCGCCGTAATACCCGTGCAGCTTCACGTCCTCGTGCAGCCCGCGCAGGCTCCGGAATACCGAGTGATCGCGCCGGCTCGGCAGCAGCTCGAGCTCGGGAGATTCCCACAGCTCGATCTGCGCGGAAAAATTTTTGAATGCGAACGCGATGGTTTTTCCGAAATACCCGTCCGACGGGTTACCGATGAGACCTGCGCGGGGGTGGGCGGTGGTGCGGATGATCATTTCGTCGGGCATTCTGATTCCAATCCCCGCCGGAGGGCAAAATAAAAAGCGGCCACTTTGCGGTCGGAACCGATTCGCACGAAGTTCACCAATCAAACAACCGTCGAAGGGAATTCGCGTGAAACTGAAAACTGCTTCCCAGAGGGTGGACATTCCTGTCCACCATGCAGCGTCCGACAGGAATGTCGCACCTTGCGGTGGCCCGGACGGCCGTTCAGCATATCGAAAACGAGATCAGGAATCCGACGCTGATCCTGCTCCACACCGTGGCGGGTGCGCTGGACGTGTCTTTGGGGGCTGTTCTTAAAGCCGGGACGGCGGACATCTACGTCACTGGGTCGAACGCACGGGGGTTTTCCTCCGAGTTGTCGGACCGCCTGAGCGGACGCCACATGGAAATCCCTGTCCAACCGCTGACATATTCCGAGTTTTTGGAGTTCGCCGGCGCGAAGGATTCCGGAGAGGTTTTCGGCCGGTTCCTGCGTCAGGGCGGGATGCCCGGCATCCATTCGATCTCCGCCGCTGACGCCTCGGTCTTCGAGTATTTGAGGGCGGTTGCACTGGATCTCAAAACAGAACAAGCCCCACCACAAAACCACCACCGACTTTTTCAACGCGATGAACGCCAACCACCATCGCACCGCCCTCCGCTCCGTTTCCGCCGCTCACCCCTCCTTTTTCTCTCGTTCGTGAATTGGCCCTAGTCAATGATCGCGGGCGCAAGTTTTTTCTCGCAACTTTCCCGTCCGATCCGGTTTATATCCGGTGCCATGAAAATAAAATTCCTTCTCCTGCCGCTCCTCCTTGCCGCATCGCCCGCGTTGCTTTACGCGTCCGATTCCAAGCGCACCGCTGATTACATCCTGACCTCCCCCTCGGATTTTGAGGGCAAAGAGGTCACCCTCGACGTCGCCCTGGTGAAGCCGGTCAACCGGAAATCCCCGGTTGAGGAAATCGCGTTCTTCCACGCGGCCACAATTGACCGCCAAAACCACAAAGGCGGTGGCGATATCCTCGTCGCCGTCCTCGCATCCGAGGCCGCCGACTTCGCAAAAAAATACGGAACCAACTTTGAGGGCCGGAACCAGATGACCACCCTGCGCGGAACGCTGATCGCGAGCCCGAAGGGTCCTCGCGGGCAGGTGTGGATGGTGGACACCACCGGCAAGGCAGCCGCGCTCATCAAGGAGAATAAACTTGATGTGGATGGCGGAGACGGCGGTCCGCACGGGCCCGGACCGCGCCGGCCCGGCTGGCGGTAGCCGGAAAAATCAATTTTTCAGTCTGTCTGCTTTGTCGGCTGCGAACACTTTCCGCGCAGCGAATGTCAGCTTTCGGCGTCCGTTCCGCGCAAGCCAGTGCTCAAGACAGCTAACCGGCATAAAAACCAAAGAGGTGGAGCAGATTCCGCCCGTTGCCTCATGCCGCTTTCAGGTTTTTGCCGTCGCGAGTTCGAAATGCCCGGCGAAGACTTCCTTGCGGCGCAGACCTTCGCCGCCGTGCTCGACCACAAGGCAAGGGATGGCGGAGAGCGTCATGATTGGGGTGTTGCGCAAATTTACGGATTTTACCTGTCGGATTTTACCTTGCACTGCCAGCAGCTCCGTCATATCAATAAGATTTGCTGACCCTATCGTCCAGTGGCCTAGGACACTGCCCTTTCACGGCGGCGACACGGGTTCGAATCCCGTTAGGGTCGCCATTTTTATTTTCGGCGATTTCCCCTGCAAACAGCCTGCATAAAGGCTCTGCGGACGGCTAAGGGAGAAATTCAAATCGACAGTTTGTGACAAAATCGGCGGCTCCGGTGTCACAAAATTGTCACAAAACCTCTCAAGTCGGCAGTTGAAAGCCAGCCGCTGAGGTCTGCCTCTCCCCAGCTTTTTCCTGCTTACGGTCTTCCGCCGTAAACAAAAAAAATGGAAAAAGAAAAGTTCCCCCGTGCTGATGCAGAAAAATTGGCTGAACATCTCAAGATCGCGAGCGGCTGCAACCTCGGCTCCTTATGCGAACGGTGGATAATTGCTGGTTCGATCCGCCGAAAAAAGGCGTTCGTTTCAGATGTGGAGGTTGTTTACATCCCCCGCATGGAGGAGAAAAAACCAGCGGCCACGGTCCAGATGAACTTTGAATTTGTTCCCTCCGAAGTTGGAAAAGTTTCAGCCCTGAAGGAGGAGTTGGACGCACTGATTGAAAAAGGGGTCTTGGAGAAACGGATCTTCGAAAAGGGAAAGACCATGGCCTGCACCACCGGTGGCGTGTGTCGATTCCGAAACGCGTTGGACGATGCCCC
>DYRS01000031.1:10962-18568 GCA_020718585.1 Chthoniobacter flavus | reverse complement strand
TGGGACGAGGGGACCGGGATGTTTGCGCGCTGCCTGCGCACCGACGGCACGCGCGACCACACCGCCGACAGCAGCACGCACGCGATCTGGTATTTCGGGCTGGTGGATGTCTCGGATCCGCACCTCCAGCGCGCGATGGCGAACACATGGGAAAGCCTCCGCATTCGCGCGGGCACCGGCGGGATCGCCCGCTACCGCGACGACTACTACCACCGGGTCACGGAAAACCTGCACGAGGTTCCGGGCAACCCGTGGATCATCTCCACGCTCTGGGCAGCGCAGTGGTTCCTGCTCAACGGCGACCAGACCCGCTGGCGGGAGCTTGTCGAAGTGTGCGTCGCCCGCCGCAATGAAATGGGCCTCCTGCCAGAACAGTGGAACCCCTACGATGGTGCCGCGCTCTCGGTGAACCCGCTCACGTGGTCGCACGCGGTGATGGTCGAAACCCTCGGTCAGGCGATGGGCATCATCGCCCCCTGCCGGGTCTGAGCGGGATCCGCGTCGGTGGCGATTCGTCGTCCGGGGGCGCGCAGCACACGCACACATCGGGGTGGCCGGAATTTTTTAGGGCGGCGTCCACTGCGGCGACCGCTATCTCGGGCGAGTTGCAGTCCCTGCTGAGGTGGCCGAGCATCACGTGAGCGAGTGCTTCCGTGGCGACTTCGGCGACGATTGCGGCGGCTGCGGTATTCGAGAGATGGCCGTGGCGTGAGAGAATCCGCTGCTTGACCGCCCACGGGCGCTTGGTGTCGAGCCGGAGGAGTTCCTCGTCGTGGTTTGTTTCGATGAGGAGAGCACTCACTCCGCGCACGGAGTCCACGACGTGGCGGGTCGCGTATCCCAGGTCCGTGAGCACGGCAAAGCCAGCACCTTCCGAGCGCAGGACAAATCCCACCGGGTCGGCCGCATCGTGCGGCACGGAAAACGCGTGAACGTCGAGCGTGCCGACCTGGAACGTCGCACCCGACGAGAACAGGTTCCATTCGGCGACGACGCCGGTGCGCTTCAGGTGGTCGGCCGTGAGCGGGTTCGCAAAGACCGGCACGCGGTATTTGGACAGAAAGATTTTTAGCCCGCGCGCATGGTCGCCGTGCTCGTGCGTGAGCAGGATTCCCGAGAGCGAGCCGGGGTCCACCCCGCAGCCGAGCATCCGCGCCGTCAGCCGCCGCGCGCTCAGCCCGGCATCCACCAGCACGGTTGCCCCCCCGGCGCGCACGAGCAGCGCGTTGCCAGAGCTGCCGCTCGCGAGCACGATGACCTCGGACATCACGGTCAGGACCGCGGGGCGATGGATGCGAGCCCGCGCATCGTGGCGTCAGTGACCGCGCGATACGTCCATTTCCCCGGCCAGTCGCGGTGGAAGATTTTGTCGAGCCGGTCGGAGCCGCCGGAGACCGCCACCGTAGCCAGCGGCGGGGTGCCGGTGGCTTGAAGGAGCGGCAGTCGCGCGGCGCTCGCGCGGATCAGCCCCTCAATGATCGCAGAGAGAAGGTGCCCGCGCTTTGTGGCGAGCGTGATCCCCTGGAACCCGCCGGTCCGTTGCTCGATGCTTGTCCGCTCGCCGGCCATGTAGGGGTCGAACGTCACGCCGCCCGCCGCCGACGGCCCGGCCTTGCTCAGGCGGTGGACCTCCTTCCGGAAATCCTCGATCGGCATTTCGGAAAAAAACTGGTCGCGCGCCCAGTAGATGGACGATGCGGCGGCGGCGAGCGTACTCACCGAGAGCCAGCGACGGCCGATCCCGACCGCGCGGGTGAGGAGCTGCGAGTGCGGCCGGGGCTGGTCGGTGCTCATCGCGAGCACGTCCGTCGAGCCGACGACGTTGAAGAGCTGCCCGACCGCCGCGCCGGTCAGCAGCATCCCGGCGCTTCCATCCATGAGCCCGGTCATCATCGGCGTCCCCGCCCGCAACCCGAACTCCGCCGCTGCGCCCGCAGTGACCGCGCCCGCGATCGTATCCGCCTCGCGGATCTCCGGAAGAAGCGCGCGGCTCACCCCGAGGTTCGCACAGAGTTCGTCGCTCCATCCGCCGAGCTTGACCGTCTCGTAGAGCCCGGTGAACGACGCGTTCGACGGATCGGTAACACGCGCCCCGGTCATCCGCATGTGTAGGAGCGTGTTGAGATGTCCGACCGTGGCCGCGCCCTTGAGTCGGCGCGGCTCGTGGGCAAGGAACCATGCCCAGGTCGTCGAACTGATCCCGCCCGGGAACGGCCGGCAACCGCTGATCGCCAGATGCCGCTTCGCGCCGATCCGCGCCTCGAGCTCGCGCGCCTCGGCCACGCTCCGGCGGTCCTGGTGCGTGACCAGCGGGGTGAGCGGACGCCCGGCTTTGTCCATCGCCAGCCATGCCGGACACATCACCGCCACGTTGATCACATCCACCTTCCGCGCAGCGTCCCCGAGCGCGGCGATCGCCTTGGCTGTGGCGGCGAGCACCGCCTCGGGATCGACCTCGACTTTTGCACCGTTGCACTTCGAGGGGAAAAATGCCCGGGGCGATTCCTGCAGAAGGGATTTTCCCTTTAAAATCCCGGCGATCACCGACGAGGATCCGATATCGAGGCCCAGCATGGTCGTGCTCATGCGCCCGGTTTTACCGCCCGCCCGACCTGCTGGCAATCCCGCCGTGAACCAACGGCTTGCCGGGGGCGGATCTCCGAAAGTTGCAGACGAGGCGGCACCCGGGAGCGCGGACGTCCCGCCCGCTTTTTCGGAAAGCGGGCAAGATGCCTGCGCTCCCGGGAACTTGCACCTTTCCGAGATGCGCCCGCTTGCCGGGAGATTTTTATGATTCGACTCCCCCCGGTGGGATCGTTCAGGATTTGGGGCGATGAAAATTCTGATGGCAGCGAGCGAAATGGTGCCGTATGCGCGCACCGGGGATTTTGCCGACGAGATGCTTTTCCTAGCCAACCACATTTGCGCGGCGGGCAACGAGGTGTCAATCGTGCTGCCGTTCTACCGGGGAATCCGCGAGGAAAAATCGCACAAGGCGAAACGCACGAAGATCAAGTTCTCGGTCCCGGTCGGCCCCGCGAAGCTGCCCGCCGACATCTTCGAGGCCCGCACCACGGGCGGAGTCCGCGTCCTCTTCGTCTCGCGCGAGGAATTTTTCGACCGCAGCGGGCTCTACGGGTCAGAGGACCGCGACTACCAGGACAACTCGGCGCGGTTCATATTTTTTACGAAGTGCGTCCTGGAGCTGGCGCGGAGGCTCTCGCCGGATGTCGTGCATGTCCACGGCTGGCAGACCGCCCTGCTGCCGGTTTTTGCGAAGGACCAGGGGATTCCGATCCCGACGGTGCTCAGCCCGCACAGCCTCGAATTTCAGGGGAATTTCTGGAGCCACGATTTTGGCCTTACCAACCTGCCGGGCGGGTATTTTTCCGACCACGGCCTCGAATTTTACGGAAGCATGAACTGCCTCAAAGGCGGGATCCTTTTTGCGGATTCGGTGGTGCTGCCGGGCAGCCGATATGTCGCGGAAATGCAGACCCCGGCGTTCGGATGCGGGCTCGAAAACGTGCTGCGCGAACAGCGGGACAAGCTCGAGGGGATCCCCGACGGGCTCAAGGAATCGGGCCTTACGGAGTTTTCACCGGGGCGCAGGCCACGGGCCCGCGAGGAGCTTCTGGCGGCGGTCGGGCTGGCACCCGGCGGCAGGGTTTTCCTCGCCGACGCCTCGGCGACGCGCGATGCGGGAGTAGGTCTTCTGCTCGAAATCCTCGACCGGCTGCCGGCCGAGGACATCCGCGTGCTCCTGCTCGGGCCGGTCGCCGAATCCGACCGCACCGCGCTCGGCGTCGCGCTGCGCCGTCATGCCGGACGCTTCGCGAACGCGGAGTCGGTTGACCAGCGGCTCCTCGGCACCGCGCTGGCCGGATCGGATTTCCTGATCCTTCCCGGGCCGGTCGAGCCCGGCGGCGAGCTCCTCATGCTCGCGCTGCGCGCCGGTATCGTCCCGATCGCCGCAAGCTGCGGCGGGCTCCGCCAGCTCATTCAGGATTTCGATCCCGTGACCGGCGAAGGAAACGGGTTTGTGTTCCACAAGGCGTCCGCCGGCGCGCTGCGCGACGCGATCAACCGCGCCGCACGCATGCCCGACATCTCTCCGCTCGCGCAGGCCGCCCGCTCGGCCGACCACTCGTGGGCAGCCTGTGCGACCCGCCATATCGGGCTCTTCCGGATGCTTGCGGACCGCGTCTGAAGAGCGGATGTTGGACGCCTCTGCGAAACGTGCAGACGAGACGGCTCACAGGAGCGTGGGCGTCGTCCCGCCCGCTTCTTCAGAAAGCGGGCAAGATGCCCTCGGTCCTTTGGCTTGCTATCAGGGATACGCTCGGCGGAAGCCTCCGGGGCACCGTGCCTAGGGACCTTTTCCGTTCGGATCAGATGATCCCGAGCCCCTTGAGGAGCGAGAGCATGATCGCGGCGGCCATCACCGAGCCGATCTGTCCGCCAGTATTTGCGGCCATCGCGTGCATGAGGAGGTAGTTGTGCTTGTTCCAGCGCTGGCCCTCGCTCTGGACGAGGCGGGCGGCCATCGGGTAGGCGGAGATCCCGGCCGCGCCGACGAGCGGGTTCACTTTTCCGCCGGAGAGAAGATACCAGATTTTTCCGAGGAGGATGCCGCCGACGGTATCGATCATGATCGCCACGAGCCCGAGCCCGAAGACCATGAGCGTCTCGCGGGTGAGGAATTGAGTGCCGAGCATCGTCCCGCCGATCGCGAGCCCGAGGAAGAGGGTTGAGACGTTTGCGATCTCGTTTTCCGCCGCGCTCGCCAGCCGCGGCGCGACCCCGGAGACCTTGATAAAATTCCCGAGCATGATCATGCCCATGAGCGGGAGGCCTTTCGGGGCGACGATCCCGGTGATGACCGTGACGACGATCGGAAATGCGATGAGCGCGGCCTTCGAGACCTTGCCCTTCGGGCTCGGCATCTTCACCGCGCGCTCTTTTTTTGTCGTGAGGAGCCGCATGATCGGCGGCTGGATCACCGGCACGAGCGCCATATACGAATACGCGGCGACCGCGAGCGCGCCGACCATCGCGGTCGGAATCCTGTCCATTCCCGCGAACATGTTCGACACGTAGATCACCGTCGGTCCGTCGCATGCGCCGATCGCAGCGACCGAGACCGCCTCCTCCTTGGAAAACCCGAGCCAGAGCGCGAGCAGGAGCGTGACAAAGATCCCGACCTGTCCGGCCGCTCCGAAGAGCAGGAGCCGGGGGTTCGCCAGCAGCGGCGTGAAATCGGTCATCGAGCCGATTCCGACAAAAATCAGCAGCGGGAACAGCTCGTTCCCGATCCCGAAATCATAGAGCGTCTTCAGCACGCCGTCGGCATGCATCACCTCGCTCAGCGGGAGGTTCACGAGAAGGCATCCGAACGCGATCGGCAGCAGCAGGAGCGGCTCGACCCCCTTTGCGATCGCCAGCCAGAACATCACGCAGGCGACCGAGATCATGATCACGTTCGGCCCGCCGTGTGCGAAAAGGAACCGCACGCCCTCGAACAACGCCCCCAGTGCGCTCAGGATCGCCTCGCTCATTTCTTTTCCTCCTCGTCCGGACGGACCGGGAAAAACAGGGAGAGCGCGTTGATGACGAGGGTGATGATGAAAAGGGTGACAAGGGTGCCGCCCATTCCCACCACCAGCATGGTGAGTCCGAAGACTGTGTTGTTCATGATTGTTTTTGGTTTTTTTTCGCGAATTCCTCCATCCGGTTGTGCCAGACGGAGAGGATGATCGAGACGATGAGGACGATGGCGATGACCATCAGGGGGACAAATAGGTGGAGCTTGAACCACCCGGCGAGCGGGGGATAGAGGTCGGCGATCATCTTGGCCCCGATGAAAAACAGAATGATGCTCACGCCGTGCTGAAGGAATTTGAACATCGTCATCACTCCCCGGATCGCAAAGAACAGCGAGCCGAGGCCGAGGACCGCGAACACGCTCGACGTGACCACGACAAACGGATCCTGGCTGATCCCCATGATCGCCGGGATCGAATCGAGCGCGAACACGACGTTCGTGCTGCCGATCACAAGGAAGACTAGGAAGAGCGGGGTGATGCAGAGGCGACCGTCGTGGCGGATGACCAGCTTCCGGGTCTCGGGATCCCCGCTGTAGAGCGGAAACACCTTCGCGGCGGCCCGGTAAAAAAGGTTGTGCGTCGGGTCAATGTGCTCGTCCTCGCCGGAGGTGAGCATCTTCCACGCAGTCCAGATGAGAAGCACTCCGAAGCACGGGATCAGCCAATGGAACCGCTCGACCAGCGCCACTCCGAAAAGGATGAACCCGATCCGCAGCACGATCGAGAGCAGGATTCCCGCCTTGATCAGCTTCGGCTGCGCGAAATCCTTCACGTTCATCATTGAGAAAATCAGGATGAACACGAACAGATTGTCCACCGAGAGCGAATACTCGGTGAGGTAGCCGGTGATGAAGAGCAGCGCCGTCTCCGGGCCCTTCGGATGCATGTAATAAACCAGTCCCGCAAACGCGAACGCCACGGAGATCCACAGCCCGGTCCACTGGAGCGCCGACTTCACGCCACCGGCAGAATGACTGTGCGTGATCACAAAAAGATCGAGCGCCGAGACGCCGATGACGATTGCCACAAAAACCAGCCAGAGAATTGTCAGAGGATCCACGGCGGGGACGATGCCACATGCGGCCGATCATTGGAAAGCCGGAAATCCGTTGAGGCGGGCACTGCCTGAAAGTTTTAAATTTCCTGGAGCCGCCTTGTCTGCACTCACAGATGCACCCGTGCGGCGCAGGAGCAGAGTTTTCGTCCGAAGCTTTGTGGCGGGCGTCTACGACTCCCCGATCGCAAGGACGGCGAGCATCCGGCCTGTGAGACCTTTTTCCCGCCGATACGAGTAGTAGGCTTCGGGGTGGGACGCCGTGCAGGTGCCGCAATCGTGGACGGCGCGGACGCCGGCCGCTGCGAGCTGGCGGCGGATTTCGGCGGCAAAGTCGGTCTCGTAATGTGGCGGACGGATGCACGGGGAGATCTGCGCGACGAGGTCGGACGGCTCAACCGATGCCACGCGGCAAAGTGCGGCAACCGCAGCCGGCGCGATCCCTTGTTCGGTGCCTTTTTTCCCCGAGTGGACGAGCGCGATCCCCCGGCCCAGGCGGTCGGAGAGAAACACGGCGGCGCAGTCGGCGACGTAGATCCCAAGGCAAATGCCCGGGCCCGTGGTCAGCAGTCCGTCGGCGGAGGGGACGGGAAAAGTGGAGTTCGCCGAGACGTCGGCCACGAGGTTCCCGTGGACCTGCTCCGCCGTCGCAAAAACCATGCCGCCGAACCCGGCCTCCGCCCTTCCCTCATCGTGTGCCGCACGAAGCCGTTCGAGCGCAAGATCGCGGGCGACCCGCATGTCGAGACCGGGAACCCTTCGCAAGAATCCCGCATGCACCTTCGGGATCGCATCGAGCGCGGGGAACGACTCGCAAAACGACTGGTAGAGCATCAGGGGTTCCGCAGGGGTTTAGGCGTCGGTTTGGGCTTGGGCGTCGGTTTGGGCTTGGGCGTCGGTTTGGGCTTGGGCGTCGGTTTGGCTTTGGGCTGCTTCGACGGGGTCG
>DYRS01000031.1:0-10862 GCA_020718585.1 Chthoniobacter flavus | reverse complement strand
GGCGTCGGTTTGGGCTTGGGCGTCGGTTTGGCTTTGGGCTGCTTCGACGGGGTCGGTGCGGGATCGAGGATCGGCTTGATCGGGTCGCTCGCGCGGAACGCGCGCGGAAGTTTCGGCTGCGGCTGTCCGGGTGCGTTCAGCTTTTTGAACCGTTTCCCCTGCGAGCGGGTGAGCGGGTCGTCGAAGCTTTCCTCGTATTGGGTGTCGAGCGAGAGTGCTTGGTCGTATTGGGCTGTGGACGCGATGTAGTTGTAGCGGGCCTGCAGGACGAATGTCTGCGATTGGAGGAGCGAGACCTGCGCGTTGAGGACGTCGAGCTGTGTGCCCGCGCCGGCGTCGAGGCGCTCCTGCGCGAGGCGCAGCGCCTCCATTCCCTGCACGACGCTCGCCTCCTGGCTGTCAATCGTCTCGCTCGCCTGCTGGAGGTTTGAAATCGCCTGCTGGACGTCGAGGATGACCTGCCGGACCGCGTTGTCGTAGTTGATGCTCGCCTGCTGCATCCTCGCCTTTGCCTGCTGGACTTTTCCGGCCGTGGCCAGCCCGTCCCAGATCGCCCATGATCCGGTCGCGCCAAAAAACCAATCCTCGACGCTGCTCGAGAGGTCGGTCGAGTTCAGGTTGTTGACGAACTGGTAGCCGGCCGACGCGTTGACCGTCGGCAGGAACCCGGCGAACTGCGCGTTCACATTTGCGGCCTCCTGCAGGATCAACTCGCGTTGGGCCTTGAGCGACGGGTTCCGCGCGACCGCGACTCGGATCGACTGGTCGGTGTCAATCTTGCGGGGCGTGTAGGAGAGAAGCCCGACGATGTTGAACGGCACCTCGCTCGGATGGCCCTTCGGGTAATCCATCCCGAGCAGGCGCACGAGCGTGTAGAGGGAAATCCGGTAGGCGTTCTGCGCCTGGATGAGCGGCGGCTTGGCATTCGCGAGCGCGACCTCCGCCTGCAGGACGTTGAACCTCGGCACCGTGCCCGCCTCGTAGCGGTTCTGCTGGTCCTGGAGCTGCTGCTGGAGGAGCGTGACCGACTGCTCCTGCGCGACGATGAGCGCGCGGTTGAGGACGACCTGGAAAAAGTTGGTTTTGACCTGTGCGATGACCGCGTCAATTTTCGACCGCAACGAGTAGAACGCGCTGTTTTCGCCGGCGATCGCCGAGCGGATCCCCGAGATGACCGCGCCTCCGTCGTAGATGAGCTGCGAGGCGGTGAACTGGATGTTCCATGTTTTGTTCTGGGTCGGTGCCGATCCGCTGCCGCCGTTCGTGGCGAGCTCCATCCCCTGCTGGTTGTAGGCGGTCGCGAGGTTGAGCTGAGGGATCGCCTGCGCGCGGATCGCAACGACCTTGCCCTGAGAATACCGGATCTCCTGCGCGTAGTTGAGGATGTCGGGGTTTTGCTTCAGCGCGATCCGCACCGCCTCCTCGAGGTTCATGTCCGCGACGTTCGGGTTCCTCTGCTGCGCGATCAGCGCGTCGAGCGCCTTGATGAAATCCGCCGAGGCCATCTTCTGCTTCATCGCGAGCGAGTCGCTCTCCTTGAGCTTGTCGGTCTCGCGTCCGGGTGCCAGCGGTTCGGTCATCTGCGCGGGCACCGGAAGGTTCAGCTCCTCGGAGAGCGTCTGCGCATCGGGCAGGGGAATGGGCGTCGGCATCGGGGGGAGCGGCAGCGGCATCGTGCCGTCGGGAAGCGGCGTGGCCGATGCCGCCGGGGTCGGGGAGGCGACGGGCGTTGACGACGGAACACCGGGCGTCCCGACAATCGGCGTGGCCAGCGGGGAGGGCGACGGGAGCGGAGGCATCGACGGCAGCGGTGCCGGTGTGGGGTATGGGGCGAGCGTGGGAAGCGGCGCGGGCGTGCCAATCGGCGCGATGCCGGGCAGCGGCGCGGGCGTCGGCAGCGCCTGCTGCGCAGCCACCGGCATGGCGGCCAAGGCAAACGCCAGGATGGCGGCGCAGGCGGCCGCCGATGGACTACTCAATTTGGTATGGAACATGTGATGTGGTGGTGAATCTTTTCGTAAATGCTCAGCCAGGCGGTTTGCTCGCGGGCGGTCAGCACCCCGGTGACGATCGTGAGCCTGGCCACGATGTCCGCTCGGATTCTCGCAACCAGCGCGCGGCCCTTGGCCGTGATCTCGACGAAGACCTTCCTGCGGTCGTCCGACGCATGCGTGCGCGCAACGTAGCCGAGGTTCGCAAGGCGGTCCACCAGCCCGGTCGCCGCCGCCGTCGTGTGGCTCATCGCCTCCGAAATCGCCGTCATCGAAAGCGGTTCGCCGGACGCCATGTGGCCCAGGAGAAAATACTGCGGAAACGATACCTTCCCGCGCGCCAGCTCCTCCGAAAGATGCTGCACGAGACACCGCTGCATCACCATGATGATGTCGGCAAGCCGCTCGGTCTCGGCGGGTGAAAGTCCGGGTTTTCGCTGGGCCATTTGTTAATGGGGTTGACTATTAATTCCAATGAACTGTTTGTCAATCCCCTGCTGGCTCAGCCGGATTTTTTCGATTGCTCTTCGATCTTCGGCGTCGGAGCGGGCTTCGGGGTCGGCTTGGGTTTCGGAGTAGGCTCAGGATCAGGCGTCGCCTTTGGCTTTGGTGTGGGCTTCGGCTTCGGTGTGGGCTTCGGCTTCGGTGTGGGCTTCGGCTTCGGTGTGGGCTTCGGCTTTGGTGTGGGCGCGATCTTCGGTGTCGGTGTGGGCTTTGGCGTGGAGTCGGATGCGGCTGTCGGGTCGGGTGTGGGGGCAGGTGTCGGGTCAGGCGTGGCGTCCGGAGTTGGCCGGGCGGTCGAAGGCTTCGGGCGGTAGATTTTTTCTCCCTCAGATGGCGTGCCGGAGACGATGTCGGCGATGAGGAACGGCGGGTTCTTGAGCGAGGTCATCCGCAAGGTCGAGGTCTCGGCACCGCCCGCGACCGAGAGGTAGGTTTCTCCGGGAACGGCCGCTGCGATCGAGGCGGCTTCGACCAAGACAAAATGCTCGGCCGCGTTGACCATGCGGATCACCCCTGTCCACTGCGGGGGGAGCGCGGCCGGCGGCTTCTGCTTTTTCGGAAAAATGCCCGTGATTTTGGCCATGCCCTGCTGGAGAAAATTCGGCTTGGGTGCCTGCGGTGGCGTGGCTGCCGCCGGGGGCGTTGCGGACGCCACCGGGCGGGCTGCCGACGGGCGGAACAATTTGACGGCGGCGCATGATGGAAGCGCCAGAAGCATGGCCATCGGAAGCAGGAGCGGAAGAAGGCGGTTTGTCACGGGCAGACGATTGGAGCGTGTTCCGCGAAAAAATTCCACACAAAATCCCTTTTGGCGGTTCGCGCGCGGCCCAGAAAGCAGTATTTTCTGATCGGGTTAAACGCCATGTATTCCAACCAAGGACTCCTCAGTGTTTTCCCACCCTGAGGCTCCGCGCGATTTCAGCAGCGATCTCGCGGGCGGCGCGGTCGGCTTCGATCAGGCGCGCAAGGTCGGGGTGCCCGGCGTGCGGACAGCGGTCCATCGTGCGGGCGACGATCTCCCAGATGTGCGGGAATCGGATCCGGCGGTGCAGGAACGCATCGACCGCGACCTCGTTCGCCGCGTTGAGCACCGCGGGAAGCGTGCCCGTGCGCGTCCCGGCCTCGACTGCAAGCCCGAGAGCGGGGAAATCCTTCCGGCGAGGAGCCTCGAAATCCAGCCGTCCGAGCGCGGAAAAATCGAGCGGCTGCAGCGAGTTCGGCACCCGGTCCGGCCATGTCGCGGCGTAGTGGATTGGGAAGCACATGTCCGAGCGGCTGAGCTGGGCGAGCGTCGAGCCGTCCACAAATTCGACCATCGAGTGGATGATGCTCTGCGGGTGGACGACGACCTCGATCCGGTCCATCGGCACTCCGAAGAGCCACTTCGCCTCGATCATTTCGAGCGCCTTGTTGAAGAGCGTCGCCGAGTCAATGGTGATCTTCCTCCCCATCTGCCATGTCGGATGCCTGAGCGCGAGCTCGGGCGTGATCGCGTCAAAATCCTCTCTCGGCGTGTCGCGAAACGGTCCGCCGGAGCAGGTCAGGATCAGCCGGCGCACGGACGCCGTCTCGCGCCCTTCAAGGCATTGGAAGATCGCGTTGTGCTCACTGTCCACCGGCAGGATTTTGACCCCATGTTTTGCGGCGGCGGCCATTACCGCCTCGCCAGCCATGACGAGGATTTCCTTGCTGGCGACGGCGATGTCCTTTCCCGCTTCGATCGCCGCCAGCGCGGGCTGGAGCCCGGCGGTGCCGACGATCGCGATGAGCACGAGGTCGGCGGAGGGAAGTGTGGCGAGTTCGAGGAGCCGCTCGGCACCGTCGGGACCGTCGGTGCGGACGCAGCGCGCACCGGGGAATTCCTTCGACGCCCGTTCGAGCGCGGCGGAATTCCGGTGCGCCGAGAGCCCGACGACCTCGATGCGGTCCGGGATGTCGCGCGCGACTTTCAGCGCGCTCTGACCGATCGATCCGGTCGCCCCAAGGATGACGACGCGTCGCCTTTTCATGCCATCCCGAGGACAAGCCTCATGTAAAAAAACAGGAGCGGGGACGTGAAGAGCAGGCTGTCAATCAGGTCGAGCGTGCCCCCGATGCCCGGCAGCATCCGGCTCGAATCCTTCGTGTTCGCTCCGCGCTTGACGATGGATTCCGCGAGGTCGCCAATGACCGCCGCAAAGCCGAGCAGAATCCCGAGCGCGACGATGTCGTCGAAGCGGAATGCCGACAGCTTGTCCGGCATGAGCGCGTAGAGCCAGCAGGCGGCGATCAGAGAGGTCGCCAGCGCACCGAAGAATCCCTCCCATGTCTTGTTCGGGCTGATGTGCGGCGCAAACCGGTGCCTGCCGAAAAGGCTCCCGAAGACGTAGGCACCCATATCGCTGAACTTCGTCACCATCACCAGAAACAGCACGTAATACTGTCCGGTCGGTGCCCCCTCAATGGTCGCCGGCGTCAGGTAGATGATCTTCGTGATGTAGCTGAAAAGCCAGGGGATGTAGAGCAGCCCGAAGACGGTGTAGCTCATCGCCCGCAGCGGATCCTGCGACGCCCCCCGGAACATCTGCCTCGCGAAAATGACGATCAGGAACAGCACGAACACGACGAGCTCGAACCCGTAGGCCTGCTCGGGGCCCCGCGCCCGCATGAGCAGGAACCCCCCGCCGAGCAGCGCCGCCGCACAGATCATCCCGGTCAGCGTGAAAACCCCGATCCCGTCGCCCTCAAGCATCCGGTAATACTCCCACAGTGCCATCAGTGCCATGAACGTCAGCAGGCAAAAAAATCCGACGTCGTAGCCCGCAAAAATCGTCGCCAGCATCAGCCCCCAAAGCCCGACCGTGCTCGAAAGCCGGAGTGCGAACGTGATCTGCTTCGATGTCATCGGCGTCGGATTAAACAATCAGACCAGCCAGCCACCGGCAATCCCGAATCCATCACGAACCGGGCGGATCTCGGATCGGTCCAGACGAGTCCGCTCACAGGACCGTGGGCGTCCCGCCCGCTTCTTCGGCGAGCGGGCAAGATGCCCGCGCTCCCGGCAACTTGCCATCGCAGTTGCGCCGTCACGAACCCCATCCTCAGAGGGCCACGCCATTTTTTTTGCACCACTCGACGGCCGGGGGGTGGCCGAGGCGGGCGGACCGGATGAACCACTCCCTCGCCTGCGCTTTGTCGGCCGAGATGTTTCCGAGTCCGTCCTCGAGTGCCATCGCGTAGTAGAACATGCAGAGCGGGTTGTCTTTTTCCGCACCCCCTTTGAAAAGTTCACCGGCGCGGACCGCGTCGTCGTCTTCGCTGAGGACGAGTGTGCCGAGGTTGCCCTGGGCGTCGAGGTTGCCGAGGTCCATGGCCGCCGAGAACAGCCGGGCGGCCTCCTTGGGGTCCGGCGAGAGAACGTTCTGGATGCCGTTTTTGTAGATGTCGCCCAGACGATTCATCGCGAGGGGGTTGTTTTTTGCGGAGGAGGCTTGGAGAAGCTTCAGCGCGTGGGCGGGATCTTTCCCGACGCCCACGCCGTAGATGTAGCAGTCGGCGAGGAGAAACTGGCCCATCGGATCGCCGAGGGCGGCCGCCTGCTGGAACCATTTGACTGCGGACGGATTGTCCTTGGCGGGCAGCCCGGTGCCGTTGGCATAAATTTTCCCGGACTGGACCATCGCATCGGCGCGGCCCTGCCCGGCGGCGATGAGAAACCACTTGAGGGCGGCGGCGGGCTCGGTCGCCTTGGACAGGTTGCCAAGGACGATGGCCGCCTCCGGGAACTCCGGCGCAGCGGCCTCGAGCGGAGCCTGCAGCAGGGCGCCTTCCGCCGGGGCGAGAGTTTTGCTTTTTCCTGCAAGCGCAGTCAGCCAAGTGGCGATCGCGTCGCGCACATCCTGCCGCGCCGGGTGCGCGCAGTCGAGCGCGAGGAGCGCTTCGAGCGTCGTCGCGGGGGATGCCGAAGAATCAGCAAGGAGGCCATGAAGCTTGGATTCCACGGGGTCCGGGGTCGGCGTCGGAACGGGCGTCGGAACGGGCGTCGGAACGGGCGTTGCGGTCGGCGGCAGGGCGACCACAACCACCGGCGCCGGCGTCAAAATAATCCACCCGCCAGCAGACACCGCGACGAGCGCGACGGCTGCGAACCAGACGCCCGGTCGCAGGAACCATCGCGGGGCTTCGGCAGGGGGGGGGAGGATGACCGGTGGAACGATGATGTCCGGCGGCGGTGCCTGCCACGGGATTTCCGGTGCGGTGGCGGCCTCCGGCTCGTCAATCTCGCGGCCCTCAAGGGCGTCGAGGAAGCCCGCACAGCTTGGGAAAGGTGCCGCACCGAGGTTGAGCGCGCGGCGGAGGGCAAGGTTCGAGGTTTCGCTGAGGCCGGCGATCGGCACGGGGGTGCCCGACGACGAGCCGGATCGGATCCCGCCCAGCAGCTCGTAGGCGACCGCCGCGAGCGAATAGACATACGCGCGCGGCTCACCGGCCGAGAACCCGCCGCTGTCGCGCACCATCGCGAAGGCCGAGGCCACAACCGTCATGTCCGGCGACGCGCCCGGCGCGTCGGCCGTGAGCGCGTTGAACATGACCACAACACCCTCCCCGATCGGAAGTGCGGGGTCCGTTCCCGGCAGAATCACCTCGTGCGAAGCAATGTCGGGACACGCGGCACCAGATGCCTGAAGCGCATCGAAGGCGGATGCCATCCGCCGGATAATCGGCATCGCCTCTGCCTGCGGTAGCACCCGACGCGCGCGCATCAGGTCGAGTAGGCTCGGCCCCTCGACCCATTCGAGCGTCAGAAAACTCACAGGCCCGACGCGCTCGAGGGAAAAGATTTTCTGGAGTGCCGGGTCGGACACTTTCCTGAGCGCGAGGACCTGGTTTTCGAGCCGGGTGAGTGCCTCGGCCGAGGCGACCGACGCGGGGTCGGGCACCAGGACGGCCAGTACTGCCGACGTGGCGGCCGACCCGACGGGCTCGACCTTGAAGATCCTTCCGAGATCCGACGCCGACGCCTCGTGCAGTAACCGATAGCGGCCGGCCAGCACCGCCCCCGCCACAAGCTCGACAACGGACGAATCTTCAACGGCAACAAGAGCCTGGGTCTCGAAGTTTTCCGGATCAACCGGAAGGGCGGGCGCGGCGGCGGGCGCGGCCCGGACCGCCGCGAGGCAGGCCTCCATTTCGTGGCGGAGGTCGAGTGGGGTCTGCGGGCGCGCCGCAGCATCCTTCGCCAGCATGTGGCGGAGGAGGTCGAGCACCATCGGGTGCTGGCTTGCGAGGCGCTCGAGCGGGGGCTCGCGGTGCAGGTGCTGGCTCATGACCTGCGCAAGCGAACCGCTGAACGGGGCCCGCCCGGCGAGCATGTAGTAGAGCGTAACCCCGAGCGAATAGATGTCCGATCGCACGTCGAGATCCCGCTCTTCGAGCTGCTCCGGACTCGCAAAATGCGGGGTTCCCAAAAACCCGCTCACCGTGAGTGCGGCGGTTTCCTCCGCTCCGCCCGCCGTGCTTTTTGCAAGCCCGAAGTCAATGACCTTCACGGTCAGTTCTCCCTCGTCGTCGCGCACGAGCATGAGGTTCGAAGGTTTGATGTCGCGGTGGACAAGCCCCTGTTTTTGGGCGGCACCGAGAGCGCGGGCGACTTGGAGCCCGATCTCGAGCGCGGCATCCGCCGGGATCGCACCGCCGCGCTTCATGAGTGCCTCGACGGTTTCCCCCTCCACAAATTCCATCGCGTAAAAGCAGTTGCCTCCCTCCTCGCCGAGGTGGAAGACCGTCGCGACATTCGGATGCCGGAGCGCGGCGGCCGCCCGCGCCTCACGCAGGAACCGCTGCTTCGCGACGTCGCTCCCGAGGTAGGCGGCATTGATGACCTTCAGCGCGACAAAGCATCGCAGGTTCGTGTCGAACGCCTTGTAGGTGATCCCCATCGCGCCGCGACCAAGCTCGAAAAGCGAGCCGTCATCGCGCAGCGGAACTTCGAAATGCTGGAATCGAACGGGCTCGGCCATGAAAAAAATGCGTACTACGCGGGCGGCGCGGCGGCTGCCGCCTGATCGAGGATGATGTCCGCGAACCCGGGGTCGGTGCCGATCGCGCTTCCGTAGGAGAGGTTGCGCCCGCGCAGGCGGTGCGGGTTGTGACGGAAGACCTCGGCCTGGCTCAGGGCGGCGACCGGCTCGTCCTCGATCCCGAGCAGCACCGGGATGTTCTGGTAGCTGTGCAGGCCGTCCGCAATAAAAAACGGGACGACGACCACGTTCGGCTGCGAGGTGAAAAGATCCCATTCCCGGATCAGCGGAGCCTCCTCCATGTAGGCGGCGAGAACCTCAGGATACAGCCCGGTGGCGGCGATCCGCCGGACCTGGAGCTGCGCGGCGGCCGCCGAGTTCCGGTCGAGCTCGGTGCCGTGGCCGACGATCAGTAGGCTGGTCTCCGAGGTCGGCACGACCGGGGCGACCGCGCGCGCCTCGGCCAGCAGGAGGTTGGTCACACGGGGATGGTTGCCGGTCGGCTCGCAGTAGCGGATCGTGCGCCCGTCGCGCTTGGTCACCGGACCGGCCAGCTCCATCTCGCGCGGGATGATCGTCCGCGTAAAATACCCCTCGCTGATAAAATTCGGCACAACAAAAATCTCCGCGCTGTCCACCATCCGCACAACCTCCCTGTAGCTCGGCTCCTCCTTCCAAAAACAGCACGCAACCTCGGCAAATACCCCGCGCCGACGGATCTCGTCCGCATGCCGCAGGGTCGGCAGGCTCGAGTTCGGGTTCAACGTCGAGCCATGCCCGGCGATCACCAGCGCAGAGTTCTTAAATCTGGAAGGGTTCATTCGAGCAGCCCGGCGCAGACTTTTTCCGCATCAAAATGCGCCTTGGCATACGCGCGGGCGGCCCGGCAGTGGTGGTCGTAGTCGGAAGACACCTTCGCGAGCGCGGCGGCTGCCTCATCCGGCGTCGTGAACGCGAGCACGCCGTCGCCCGACGGCAGGTGGGCGGTCCAGCCGGTGTCCTGCACGACGACCGGCTTGCCGGCCGCGAGGTAGCACGCGCTCCGGCAACTGAACCATCCGCTTTCCGAGCGGACGTAGCCGTTTTTTGCAATGCTCCACTCGCCTTTCGAGTTCGTCAGAAAATCGTGGTAGCTCGCGTAGTCGGGGATGTGGACATCCGGCTCGATGATCTTCCAGCCTTGTTTGACGAGCGCCTCGGTCGGGCGCTTCTGGCCGATCCCCTGGCCCATCGCGAGCACGAATTTTTCTTCGGTAAGCGACGGGAGTCCGGTGAAGCGCGCGAATTCGAGGTCCTTCTGCCCGTAGGTTTGGCCCTCAAATTCCTTCGGGGCGTAGCTCGCCCAGTTCATGACCGTCGTCCATGCGTCGGCGGCGATGTGGACCGCTCCGGGCGGCATCAGGGTTTTTTCCCACCAGTCGAGCGAGATCGGCTGGACGGTCGGCAGCCAGCGGAGCCCGCATTCCGGGACTCGGCAGCCGGGCCGTCCGATGTTCAGCCCGAACGAATAGTGCCGCTCGTGCGCACGGACCCGCTGCGAATATTCGGAGTTCGGGTCGGCGGCGAGGCTGATCTGCGTGAACATCGGGTCACCGTCGAGGAACAGCTTGAGCGGGATCGCGGCCGTCGGCTCGCGCAGCCAGCACGCTCCCGAGACGTTTGCCAGCACGTCGGCCGAGGCAAGGATTTGTTCGGCCTCGACGGCATCCGCGACCCCGTGGCACGTGCCGTCGGCCCCGTTGCGATAAATCCACCGGTCGCCCATGCCGAACTCGCGCATCACCCTGCCGAGGTAGGACGTGTTGTGCGAACAGTCCGCGCTCGGCTCCTGCTTCACCGGGTCATACGCCCACGCCGAGGTGTCCTCGAGATACCAGACATCGTGCCCGAGCGCGCGGAACCCGAGCAGGTATTGGATGTAATCCCATGTGACCCCGCCAAATGCGTATTGGCCGATCAGGCCGGTAACGACGATTCTCATCGTCGACGGTCCTAGCACGCTGCAGCGCCGGGAACGAGAATTGTTTTTCGGGGGAGTGATTCCGCCCCCGAGCTCCGAGCCCGCCAGCTATTCCGCCTCGAGGATTTTTTTTCGATTCCTCGATCGCTGCGAGGTGGTCCTTGTCGGGCGTGGGATATTGGAAATGGAGCGACTTGAGCGTCTTGACGAGGACGTCCGCGATGGCCGCCCGGGTGAATGCCGATCTGTGCGACAAATGACCGAGGGGACGAGTCGGACAAACCCGTCCCGACCGCTGCGAAGGAAGCGGTTAGCTGACTCTTTGCTCTCCGCTTCGGAGAACCACGGTCCGGCCATTGATTTTTGCTGTTCCGACAATGCCCTCAGGAAGCGTGATGAGGCCGGTGG
>DYRS01000164.1 GCA_020718585.1 Chthoniobacter flavus | reverse complement strand
AAGATCAGGATCCTGACCCGTCCGGAGGTGTCGATCCCGCGCACACATTCGGTGAGCGCGGAATATTCCGCAGCCGAGGACCCGTCATCTGCGGACGGCGGAATGAATGTGGCGTATTCCTGCCGATTTGAAAACGGCGGACGGAGCACTTGGATTTTATTCAAAAAAGACAGATGGCAGCTGTTTGTTGTCTTATTCTTGCCGCCAAACACCAAATTACCCCTCAAACGGCCCTCCCCATCCGCCGCTTTCAAACCACCAGTTTTGCGGAGTTTTCAAACCGCCGTCCGCACTTGCGCTCTCGACGCGCCTTACGAAGAGCTGCTGCGCCGCCTTCCCTTGGAGCAAGTGCTCAACGTCGATGAAACCGGCCACAAGGAGAACGGCGGAAAATTCTGGACCTGAGTCTTCCGTGCCGAGCTTTACGTGCTCTTCAAGATCGACATTTCGCGTTGTGATCTTGCGCCTGAGTTCTGACGAAGAGTCGGTCTTTCCCACCACCGAAAATCCTTGTCACCACCGTCGAAGACCAATGGACTTCCGGGTATGGGAAAAAATGAAGTGCTCAGGGATTGTCCAGACGTGAGGACGTGGATCATTGCGACGGAGGTGTGCATGACGGAATGTTGCATGTCGGAAGCAAGAGAGTCTGGGCTTGGTCGAAAGGACCGTGGGCGTCCGGTCCGCATGTATTGGGAAGCGGGCAAGATGCCCACGGTCCAGTGGCTTTCAGCTTTCGGTGCCGCGCGAGCGACGGAGAGCGGGAGGAACCGGCGGGGAGAGTTGCCCTGCCGCCTTGGCTGACATGGCGATTTTTCTCTCTCCGCGCGGGGTTCTGCATTTTGAGGCGTCGGCGGATCTGGACGCGCGGGTGGCCGACGGGTTGAAGGCGGCGGCGGAGCGTGGGTCGGCGGCGGTGCTGCTGCATTTGGCGACGCGGAACGTCGGGGTTGCGATGCCTCCGGGCGAGACGTATTGGCGGGCGTTTGCGCGGCGGTATTTCACGGCGCTCTGCCATACCGACGACCCGCTGGTGCTCGGCGGGATCGCGCCGCCCGACCCGGAGGCACTCGACGAGATCGCGGCGTCCGCCCCGCCGATGACCGGGGCGGAATACCTCGACGCCGTGCGGTTGGAGGATCTTTGGCGGGAGCTGGGCGCGCTCGTATTCTCCGGCATTCGCGAGGCGAAGGACGGAGCGCAGGGGTGGCTGAAGGCGCAGAATCCGCTTTGGAATCTGGTCGGACGCGTGACGTTCCATCTCGCCGAAAACAAGAAGAGCGGGGCGCATCCGTTCGCATTTCTTGCGACCTACACCCACCGGCTGTCCGATCAGGCGACGCCGCAATACCTGCCGCTCGGCCGCGCGTTTGAGGAGTTTTCCGGCGCGAAGAACCGCCAGGCGCTCCTCTCGCTTCTCGCTCCCGTGCAGCGGGCGTCGGCGAAGAGCGAATTCGTGCGCGGCCTCGTCGAGTCGAAGCGGGTTTACCAGCCGCAGGCCTTCTCGGCGCGCGAGGCCCACGAGTTTTTGCAGGGAATCCCGACGTTCGAGGAGTCCGGGCTGCTCGTGCGGGTTCCGGCATGGGGACGTCCGGCGCGGCCGCAGGTGAAGGTGACGGTCGGCGCGGGACGCCCGGCCGGGGTCGGGCTCGATGCGATCATGGATTTTCATGCCGAGCTCACGCTCGATGGTGACCCGGTCTCGGAATCCGAATGGCGGGCGATCGCCTCCGGTACGGAATCGCTCGTGCAGATCCGGGGGAAATGGGTCGAGGTGGATCGCGAAAAAATTGATGAGGTTCTCGCGCACTGGAAGGCGATCGAGCGCGCGCGGTCCGAGGGCGGGGTTTCGTTTGCCGAGGCGATGCGGCTGCTCGCCGGGGGCGCGGTCGGCGCGTCGGATGAGGCGACCGGGACCGTGCGCGAGTGGACCGGGATCCAAGCCGGGCCGTGGCTCGAAGAGGTGCTCGGGAAACTTCGCGATCCGGCGGCCGCCGACCCGGTGCGCGGGCTCCGCGCCGAGCTCCGCCCGTATCAGGCCGGCGGCGTGCGGTGGCTGAATTTTGTGACCGGGCTCGGGCTGGGTGCGTGTCTTGCCGACGACATGGGCCTGGGCAAGACGATCCAGGTGCTCGGTGCGCTCCTGCAATGGCGGGAGGCGCATCCGGGCGATCCTCCCGCGCTGCTCGTGCTTCCGGCCTCGCTGCTCGGGAACTGGACCGCGGAGGCCGCGCGGTTCGCTCCCACACTTCGCCTGATTTCGCTGCATCCGTCGGCGTCCGGCAGCCCCGGCGACACGAAGCGGGCGCTCGAAAAATCCGACGTCGTTCTCACGACCTACGGGATGCTCGGCAAGCAGGCTTGGCTGGCCGGACGAGACTGGAGCTTTGTCGTCCTCGATGAGGCGCAGGCGATAAAAAATCCCGGAACCAAGCAGGCTCGGGCGGTCAAGGCACTCCGAGGATCGCGACGGATCGCCCTCACTGGAACCCCGGTCGAGAACAGCCTCGGCGACCTCTGGTCGCTCTTCGATTTTTTGAATCCAGGCCTTCTCGGGACCGGCCCGGAATTTACCCGGCATACGAAAAAAATCGTGCGCGAGGGCGGCGGGTTCGGCCCGCTGCGGAAGCTGGTGCGGCCGTATATCCTGCGTCGGCTGAAGTCGGACAAATCGGTGATTGCCGACCTGCCGGACAAAACCGAGGTCCGCGCGTTCTGCGCGCTCACCAAGCGCCAGGCCGCGCTCTACGAGCAGTCGGTCAACGAGCTCGGGGAGAAGCTAGAAACCGTCGCCTCGATCCAGCGGCGCGGGATTGTCCTTGCCTTCCTGATGCGGTTCAAGCAGCTCTGCAACCATCCCGCCCAGTGGCTGGGCACCGGAGACTACGACCCGCAGGCGAGCGGGAAATTTCTCCGGCTCGCCGGGCTCTGCGAGGAGATCGCCGCGCGCCAGGAAAAGGTGCTCGTCTTCACGCAGTTCAAGGAAATCACCGGCGCGCTCGAACATTTCCTCGCCGCCCAATTCCAGCGCCCCGGGCTCGTCCTCCACGGCGAGACGTCGGTGAAGGCGCGCCAGTCGCTCGTCGAGCGGTTCCAGCGCGAGGACGGCCCGCCATTTTTTATCCTCAGCCTCAAGGCCGGCGGGACAGGGCTCACGCTCACCGAGGCCGCGCACGTCATCCACTTCGACCGCTGGTGGAACCCGGCGGTCGAAAACCAGGCGACCGACCGCGCGTATCGGATCGGACAGAAAAAAAACGTGCTCGTCCACAAGTTCGTCTGCCGGGGGACGGTCGAGGAGAAGATTGATCGGATGCTCGAGGACAAGCGCGAACTGGCCGCCGGCGTGCTCACCGACGGCGGGGAAATCCCGCTCACCGAGATGTCGGACAAGGAACTGCTGGATTTCGTTGCCCTCGATGCGCGATCGGCTTTAGATGACGACCCATGAGCTACTACTACGGATGGAGACCCTACGTGCCGGTCGCCACGCGCCGCGCGCAGGCCGTGAAAAAGGCGGCGCAATTCGCAAAGTCGGGACGCACGCTCTCGCCGGTCAAAATCGAGGGGCGCATGATCGCCCGCACGTTCTGGGGGAAGGCATGGTGCCAGCACCTCGAGTCGTTCAGCGATTACGAAAACCGTCTCCCGCGCGGACGCGCGTATGCCCGGAATGGCTCGGTCATTGACCTCCAGATCGAAGCCGGAAAAATCTCCGCGCTCGTCATGGGCAGCGAGCTCTACGAGATCCGCTTCACGATCTCCCCGCTCAAGGATGCCCGGTGGAAGGACATCAAATCGCGGAGCACCGGGCAGATCGACTCGCTGGTCGAACTCCTCCAGGGGAAGTTCTCCGACGCGGTCATGCGCGTGATCACCGACCGCGACGCCGGACTTTTTCCCGCGCCCTCGGAGATCAAAAAATCCTGCTCATGCCCGGATTCCGCCGGCCTCTGCAAGCATCTCGCCGCCGCGCTCTACGGGATCGGCGCACGACTCGACGAAAAGCCGGAACTCCTGTTCCTCCTCCGCGGCGTTGACCACCTCGAACTCCTCGAATCCGCGCCGACCACCGCAGCCGCAGCCGGCACCGCCGACATCGCATCCTCCGACCTCGCCGACGTCTTCGGTATCGAAATCGCCGCGCCGGATGCACCGAAAAAGCAGTCGAAAACACCCGCAAAAACCAGGACGGAGAAAAAGCCGACCGCGACAAAAGTTCCCGCAAAAATTGAGCCGAAAAAAAAGCGGAAACCAAATTCTCCGCCCGCAGGGAAGAAGCCGGATCCCGTGGCGGCGGACAGCAAATTGCGCCAGCGCAAAAGCGTCGTCCCGCCCGCTTCCCCAAAGACATCCAAGCGTCCCCCGTCCCCCGGCCGCACCGATCCCGTGAAAAAGGGGTCAGTTCTTCCATATTGACATATGAATGATCTGCGGTAGGATAG
>DYRS01000163.1 GCA_020718585.1 Chthoniobacter flavus | reverse complement strand
CCAAGGGCCACGGTTGGACTTGCACCAACTAGCCGACTAGCATGCCGGTCACACGTTCGTCGGCCTTCGGCCTAATTTTAGATCTCCTGACCCCATGACGAAGAATCAGCAAGTTACGCGCGCTAGCGAGAGAATGTCCTGACCTCAGATTTGGGCGCTCGCGCGTGCAACGCCTTGTATTCGCGTAACCGAGTCGACCTTATGGTGTCAGGAAAGACGATGTCGGTATCGCGGAAGATTCTACGAGATCAGGAGGTCTGAATTTAGGGCTACCTGGGCCCCGTCAGGGTTCGACCCTGGGGTCGGTAGACCCTGGCCGCGCAAGGTCCGACGGCGAGCGGGCATGTCATCTGTCCGCCGAAATATCGCCGGTAGCACCGTTGGGCCCTCGCCTTGGGGGAAGGTCAGTTGGCGGTGTTTGGCGGTCACGCGCCAGCGGGGCGGCCAAGATACCTGATATGATGGGAGTGGGACCGTGGCCTCGGGGCGGTCTGGGCGCAAGCGGCCGAAATGCCATCAGCATATCCAACAGTGCCCTGAAGAGGGTGGGGATTCCCGAAAGATAGGTACTTGTATGAAGATTCAACTGAGAATGCTTGCGGGTCTGGGGCTTGCCTTCTGTCTCGGTTATGCGGTCGCCGCGCTGGAGTGGAACTCGAGCGCCTCGGTCGATGCCGCGGCGACGGCCGAAATCGTCGAGCCGGCCGGCATTGCCGTGCCTCGGACAGGATCAAGCCTGATGCTCGCCGGGGCCTTCAGCGGCAAGTGCTCGACCAGATCTGGGACCTGCACGATCCCGCGGCCCCAGGAGGTTGGATCGTCCTGTACCTGCCCGGATGGTACTCGGGGGATCATCGTCCGATAGGGGGGCCGCCGCGCCATCGGACGCGACTTGGCGCTGTTCTGTCCCACGCAATTGTCGAGGCATGATCGCTCGCAGCCCGCCGTCGCCGGCGACGGGTTGACCGGCACCCACCGCTCGCGGCGGTGTTGCGGGTTGGGAGGTGCTTCGAGTCCCTGCGATTCGGCGACGGTCTCCTACCGGCCGGGTGAGGGCCTTGCGTCTCCGCCCGTCTCCCTCGGGTCATACATCACACAGACGTGTCCATGCGCCTTGGCGACCCCCTCGCTGGTCCAGACCCTGAGCCGTACCGGACGGCCGACGAGGTCACGGAATCTCTCGCACATCCCTGGATCGAGTCCGAGCGTGGGTCCGTCGTCCCCGTCCGCGTCCGTGACGGCATCTGAGTTGTAGGCGGCATAGGGCAGCGCTACCTTTCCGAATTCGGCGATAATGCCCTCCATATTGGGCAAGACCCGAATCCTATCCGCCAGTTGCGCCCCCAGCGTGACCGCGGCGCTGCGCCACAGGCGTGAGCCGGGGATCAAAATCGTGGTTTCCTTCCCCGCCCTGATGTAGATGTCCTTGTCCATCTCGTCGTCCTGGATGCGGGGGTCCCGGTTGATCCAGGCATCCTTTCGGAAGAGGGAATCGAAGGTCTCGTAGTCGGGTGGCACGGAGATGTCCACCTCGAAGGCCTCGTCCAGGTCAAGGACCAAATCGCCCCGACGGTCGATCCATCCGACGGATACGTTCAGATGGAGCTTGTCCGTCCAGGCCGGAACCGAGACGAGCGCGAGCTGGCTCTTTTGGACGGGCTCCATGTCGCCGCGAGCCGAGATGACCCAGCCGAACGCGATGGAATCTCTGTCGGCCGGAGCCATTTGCCTGGTGTGAGGGCCGCCCCCTCTGCCGTCGCCGTATCCGACCAACACCGAGGCCGTCGTGCCCTCGCTGGTGCTCTTGGCAAGACCGAGGGACCCGGCCCCGGCCGTTTCTGCCGACAATTGCGCCAACGTCTCGGCCCAGATGCCGATGACGTCGTTCTTGGGGAACATGGCATAGGAGTAGGCGTCGAACGCGCTGAGGTCCTCGATGAAGTTGAATAGCCCGGAAGGCAACGATATCGTGCGTCGGCCTGTCCCTATGCAAAGCCCAGGACCTGCCGTGCCTCGGTCGCAGCGGTCCTTGCGAAGCTTCAGTAACTTTTCGACGGCGACCGAGGTCGGCCAATATCTCGGTTCGTACGGTTCGTCGCCGAACAGAGCCGCCCGGCGATCGAATTCAGCCTCGTCGACCGCGATCTTCCATCGCCCGTCGGCGGACTCGTCGATCTGAATGGGCTCACCCCCGCCTTCCCGGTCCTCCCCGGCAAGGCTTGGCTCCCTATTGGTAGAAGGCGTCGGTGCGCCCGCCTGCGGGGCGTGGGATTCGACGGTGGCGTTCGCCGTCGCCGCGGTATCCCCTGGGGGGCGTTGGACTTGCTCCGACCTGTCCGTCTCGATCGGGATGAACTTCTCGCTTAGCTCGTCCAAGCCGAACCAGACGCGATAGCGGCAAGGGGGGCCGGGAGATCTGCCGGGGTCGGCAAATGGCGTCCGGCTGATGCCGAAGAACCTGGTCCAGGGGTCCTGAAGCCTGATCTTGGAGGTTTCCGTCGCGCTGTTATAGGGGTCCTCGGATGTCGGGGGATTGAATCGGGAGAACACCTCCTGGGGAACACCCAAGACGACCTCGAGCGTCCGGCGTGTCAGTTCGTCGTAGAAGGACTGGCCGCGTGCATCGGGGCAAGGCCCCATGCTCTCGAAGACCGAATCCTCTGTGCGGTTGAGGCGCTTTTCGATATCCTTTATCCAGTTCTCGTAATGGACTTGCTGCTCCCTATAGCGGCGGACGTCCTCCTGCTCTGCGTCTTTGTCCGCGATTTCCGGGCGGGCACCCGGCTCCGCTGCAATGTATCCGGCGATGTGGGCCGGCAGCGCGGATGAGCCAATGTTGGGCGGCTCGAACAAGTCGTTGACCTGCACCTGCACATGGACAAAGGCCCGCCGCCGCGTGCTGGCACCCGGGATCACAGTCGTATCGAACTTCAGCCCGTAGACCGAGTTTCCGGTGAGGTCGTGGCGGTCGTCCAGCATGTTCTCCAGGACCTGTTGCCGGATTGTATCGCGCAATCCGGCGACAATGCGGAACTCTTGCTCGAATGACAACCGGCCAGGTGGGTCGGGCCTCGCGACGGCGTCGGCCTGATTGGCGGCATCGCCAGCGCCCACACCGGCGTGAATGAACGTCCTCTCTTGTCCCTGGGTCAGTTGCAGATGCTCGCGGTCGTCCAGCATCTTGAGCTGTTGACGAAGCCAGTAGTCCTGGTCGTAGCGGTCATTGACGAGCCGCTCCCGCGTGTAAACCTCCGGGCTATCCACGTAGATCTTCCCGCTGGTCGAGAGCGCTGAGATGTCGATCAGGCCAGACATGTGCATCAGGACGACACCGGTGGCAAAAAGGAGGAGGCCGTGCAGGACCTTGCCGGCATACTGTGCTCCGGCCGCCGCCATTGCCGACCACAGGCGCCCCAGCCAGTGCTGGCCTCCGGTTTGCGAGCCCGAGTCCGCTGCGTGGGTTGTTGCCACCGATTCTGCTCCTCCTGCGCCGATACACCCATCGAGATCGCGGGGACGTTGCCCGCAGCGGGTGCGGCCGACGAGCGCTAAGGGGTGGTGCACCCCTCGCGTGCGGTTACCGGGCCACAGATGTAAGTTAAGCACAGGACCGCGATATTGCCGGTCCGCAGGGGTGGCCGCCGGCTTCGGCGTTGAGCCGGCCCGCACCTGGACGGGCGGACGCAGGCGGTGTCAGAGTGGCCCGGAAGAGGACGCCTTCGGTGAGCGGGTCATGTTTGACAGACGACAGACCTTCGACTCGTTTCCTGGCGCCGAACGCAGTCGTCAGGGCCAGCACAGGCAGCGTGCGGGGGGCGGCACCCTGTCGAAGACCATCGTGTTGCTGTCGGACGGCACGGGCCAACACGGCGGGGTCGGCTACGAGACCAATGTCTGGAGGCTCTACGGGGCCCTGGTCCATGATGATCGGCAGCTTTGCTGCTACGACGACGGCGTGAACTCTCAGGACCTGAGACCGGTCAGGGCTGCGGCCGGGGCCTGAGCCGTATGTGCGCGAGCTTTACGCCTTTCTCCTGCGCCACTGGGACCCCGGCGATCACGTCTATCTGTTCGGGTTCCGCCGTGGTGCCTTTACGGTGCGCCTGCTCACGGGCCTCATCGCGCACTGCGGTATCCTGGACGGCTGAATACGCGTTTCGGGTTGATGACAAAAAATGACCGGCTATGACCACTCGCTGCTGCCTGCAAAGTCTGATTGTGTCCGCCAAACCAGTGGGTTACGAGGCCCTCGTTTTGCCTGGCGGCTGGGAAGATGGTGAGCCTCTTGCAAAACTCTGCGGCCACCGCCGGCGATAAATGCGAATTCCTCGCATCGCCGGACTGTAGAGCCCGAGCATGCGCGTGCCGGCAGCGGAATGTGCGTATTGCAGGCCACAGGAACATCGATCCCACGATTTTGCGCAAAGCAGCCCGTCGCACCGCATCG
>DYRS01000162.1 GCA_020718585.1 Chthoniobacter flavus | reverse complement strand
GCCTCGGAGGGCTGAAAATAGCTGATTTTCGCCTCCAGTCCGCGAAGAGGGGCTAGCAAACCCAGTAGATTTTACACAGAAAAAATCGGCTCCTGTGGTGGGAATTTTTTTCCGGGCTACGGCGCGTTGAAGAGGAGCATCTGGTCGCGGTTGACCGACTCTTCTCCCCGACGGCTGCGCTCGACCCGGCGGATGTAGTAGTCGAGCACGGGATCCGGGATCCCGGTGATCCGAGCCTTCGAGAACTCGTCCACCGCCTTGTCCCACTGGCACTCCCGATAATGGAGGACGCCGGTCCAAAAGTGGTTGCGGCTGCGCTCGCGCTCGGGCGAGAGCCCGTGTTTGGGGGCAAGGATTTCGTAGAGCTCAATGCGGCGGCGCTCGCCGGCCGATTTGATCACCTCGATCGGGCGGACCTCCAAAGTCGTGGCGGCCGGCTCGTAGGTTTCCGGGCCGATGAGGATCCGGCATCCGTAGGTCGCGCAGGCCGAGCAGAGCCGTCGCGCAAATTCCACGGCCGGGCCGGCGACGCTGAAGCTGCCAAGCCGGGCACCGCCGTAGGCCGCCGCGATCATCTCCCCGGAGTTGATGCCGATGCGAAAATCCAGCCGCCGCTGCCAGGTCGCGTCGCATTCCTTGTTGAGGTCGTCGAGGCGCGCCGCCAGATCGAGCGCCGCCCGGCACGCCTTCGCAGCGTGCTTTTCGTCTGGCTCCGGCGCGCCGAAGACGACGCGTACGCTCTCGCCGCCGCATTCGTCGAGATACCCGCCGACCTCGACGAGGTAATCCGTGGTCGTGCGCAGGTAGAGGTTCGTCATCGCCGCGTAGTTCTCCGGCGTGAGCAGCTCCATGAGCTCGGAATGGTTGTGGACCGCCACCACGAGGACAGTGCCCTCCTGAAGCGCGCCGGGAAAATCCAGCGGCACATCCGAGTTGACGAGCTGGTTGAACGCACCGCGCGAGAGCCGCTGCCCAAACAGCCGCTCCATCAGCTTCTTTCGTGATCCGCTCCCGGTCCGCCCGTAGGCAAGCCCGATGAAAAAACTTGTGAAGACCGCAAAGACCGAGGGGAACGGGGTGAAAAACACATTGTAAAGTGCCAGGACCATCGAGCCGGTGAGCAGCAGGATCACCGTGCCCAGCGCGATGATCGTCTTCAGGATCGGCCGCGTGATGTCCACCGTCGTCCACGCCGCCGCAAACGATAGCACCGCGATGAGCAGCACCTGCACGCCAGGTTGGGGCAGCAGGGGCTTCTTGAGCCGGTAGGCCTGCAGCAGCACAAGGTCGAGCGTGTTCGTCAACCAACCGGTCGCATACAAGACAAGCACGATGGCCGCCGCGACGGTTCCGATCAGGATGGTGGCTTTCAAGTATCTCACGGGGTGGCTCCTTTTTCGAGCAGGGCTTTTTCGATCGCGTCGAGCCGCTCGGTGATCCGGTTGCCGGTCTGGACGCTCGAGCGCGCGGCGGTCACGGACTTCAGTACGGCGGTCGCGGCGTCGGGAGTCGCAACCCCGGGCAGACCCTTTTCAATCGGCTCAAGGATCTTCCAGTCGGCATAGTATTTTTCCGCCAACGGCTTGTATTCCGCCTCCCATGTCCCGCCGACAACCCGCTTCTGGAACACGCCCAAAAGCGACCCGGCATCGGAAAACGCCGACTTTGCCTCCCAGTCCCAGACCGCAAAGAGGAGAAGAGCGAAGGCGTCCTTCTTCGACGCGTAATTATTTATTATCTTCGCGGAAATCGGACGTTTTTCCGCCAGCGTCTGGCTCACATTCGCGAAGAAATTCGCGGAGTCGAGCTGGTCGGGCTGCGTCGAGTAGATCCCCTCCTTGTTGAGCCTTGAGAAGATTTCGGATGCGGGTTGGATCTCGCCGAGAAGCATGCTGGCGAGGGCTGAGTTGAAGAGCGTCCAGTTTTTCTGGGGCTGCGGCATCCCGGTCACGATCCGCTTGAACTCATCGCGCGCGCCCTCGACGTCGCCGCTCGCAAGCGTGGTCACTGCGGCAGTGAACGCCGCCTGCGCATCCTGCTGGCTCATCTCCCGGAGCTCGGACGATTCGGCGGCCGCAGGGAACAGGCTCCCGCGCATCAGGAAGACGGTGAGCCCGCCCACCAAGACAAGGGCGAGGATGACGAGGGAGATGATGGCCGAGACCTTACGGGTTTCTGCCGATTCCGTGACGACGCGCTGTTTCGGCTGCAGCGGCTTGCGCGTGCGCTCGAGCAGCTTCTCACGGGCGTAGGTCAGGTGGCCGACCAGCTCCTCATACGACTGGTAGCGCTCGTCCGGGTTCTTAGCCATCATGCGGTTGATGACGTAGGCGGTTTCGCTGGTGACGTCGGGCGCGAACGCTTGCAGGCTCACCTGCTGGCTCTTGAGCTGTTTGAGAGCAACCATCGAAGGCGAGTCGGCCTCGTAGGGCGGCCGACCGGCAAGCGCGTGAAACAGCGTGCCCCCCAAACTGTAGATGTCGCTTCGAAAATCCTCCGGCTGGTTGTCCAGCTTCTCCGGCGCGATGTAATACGGTGTGCCCCAGATCTCCCCGCGCACCGACGCCTCCTCGTCCATCACGATCGCAAGCCCGAAATCCACAAGCTTCGCGGTGTGGGCGTCCTTGAAGAGGATGTTGCCCGGCTTGATGTCGCGGTGAATCAGGTCGAGATCGAGTGCCGCACCGAGGCCCATCGCGATCTGCGTGCCAACCTCGAGGACCTGCGCCTCGGCGAGCCTCTTCTGGATCGCCATGAGGTCGTCGAGCGTCCCTTTTTCGACCAGCTCCATCGCAAGGTAAAACTGCCCGTGATCGCGTCCGAAGTGAAAAACCTTTACGACGTTCGGATGGTTCACCGCTGCGGTTATGCGGGCCTCCTTGGCGAGCTTCTCCTGCTCGGCCGCGTTCGCGCTGATTTCTTTTTTTAGGATCTTGAGTGCGACGTGGCGGTTGAGATTGTTATCGAGTGCCTTGTAAACCGTGCCCATCCCGCCCTCACCAACTTTTTCAAGAAGCGTGAAGTGGTTGAACTGAGTTCGCACCCGGATCGTATCGCCGCAGCCCGGACAGGCAATTTCGGCGAACGGTGCCACCTCGGAAACGTCCATGACCATCTGACACACGGGGCAGGCTTCGAAGAGGCTCGCCCCCCCGGCCTCCTCGGGGGTGCCGGTGTCCGCCGGGTCGCCGGATTCGGAGTTTGTGGAAGATTCGTTTGCCAACATGCTCTGCGGTGCTCAGAAAGATTGCTGCAATGCTTTACCCAATCGTCACGAATCCCGCAATGCAAAAGCCCCGATGAACCACGAATCCCTTGTGGTCGGCGAGGACGCCGCCCGGATGCGCCTCGATGTTTTTCTCAGCGCAAGGATCGCGGGGTTTTCGCGCGCACGCCTCCAAGGGTTTGTGAAATCCGGGCATGTGCGGGTCAACGGAGCACCTGCGCGCCCGTCGCTCACGCTGCGACCGGGCGACACTGTCGAAATCGAAATTCCGGATGAATCCGCGCCGGCCGCCGCTACCGCGCAGGACATCCCGCTCGACATCCTCCACGAGGACACCGAGCTGCTGGTCCTTAACAAGCCCGCCGGTTTGGTTGTGCATCCGGGAGCCGGCAACGCCGACGGCACGGTCGTCAACGCGATCCTCCACCACTGCGCCGGAATCCGCATCGTCGGCGGCGAGGACCGGCCGGGGATCGTCCACCGCCTCGACAAGGAGACGAGCGGCTGCCTGCTCGTCGCAAAAACCGAGACTGCCCACCGCCTGATCTCGGCGCAGTTCGCCGACCGCCTCGTCAAAAAAACTTACCTCGCCCTCGTCGAAGGGGTGCCCCGGATGCCGCACGGCGAGATCCGCGCGGCGATCCGACGGCACGCGGTGCAGCGGCAGAAAATGGCGGTCGGCGACCGCGGGCGCGAGGCGATCACCAACTACCGTGTCCTCGCCGCCTTCGAAGGCAAGGCACTCGTCGAGTGCCGTCCAAAAACCGGCCGAACCCACCAGATCCGCGTCCACCTCAAACACCTCGGCCACCCGGTCGTCGGCGATCCGCTCTACGGCCGCCGCGGCCCGCACCCCCGCCATTTTCTCCACGCATGGAAAATATCCCTCACCCACCCGCTCACCGGCAAACCCGCCTCTTTTACCGCGCCGGTTCCGGTCGAATTCCCCGAGTGGGCCCGGACCGCCGCACGCTCTTGACGCCCCAAGAAAGGCTGCTCCCGCCCCCCTGCGATGCGATGTCATTCCAATATTCTTAAGAATGTCGGAATAATTCCTGGGAGGATTCCGTGCGGCGGATGGAGTGCGTGGTCGGGGGGCGCTCGGTCGAATCTCTTCGCTCCGATCCGCGCCCCGGGGGGAGGGTGCTCAACTGCGGAGCAGAGGGAAAGGTGTTGGTCGGCGGAATAAATGCGAGAAATCGGGGGTGTTTGGATTGGCAATAAT
>DYRS01000030.1 GCA_020718585.1 Chthoniobacter flavus | reverse complement strand
GTGATGGCCACGATATTACGATAATAACAGCATCTGTCAATAGATATAATTACAAGTGTATGGCTACATTTGAAGCGCAAAAGCCACGCAATTGTTTCAAATTGGCGAACTTGCGATTTTTCTTAAAAAGAAAGTGCGATTCGAGATCCCGAATGTGTCGAACCCCTGGATCAGCCCGCCGCACGCCGCGAGAAGCACGGCCGGAATCCCCGCCTGCGGGGGACCTGCGGGGGATGGATGCGCGCGGTTTTCACTCGCCGATCGCGCTTTGCAGGGCGGCGGCGATGCGGTCGGCGTGGCCGTTGATGGCGTCTTGGTCGCGACCCTCGATGAGGAGGCGGATCTTCGGCTCGGTCCCGCTGTAGCGGAGGAGGACGCGGCCCTTGTCGGCGAGCGAGAACTCGGCGGACGCGATGAGGGCGGAGACCTTGTCGAGGGACTCGAGCGGCGGCTTTTCACGGACGCGGAGGTTCCGCTGGGCCTGCGGGTATTTTTTCAGAACCTTCTTGAGCTCGCTGAGCGGCTTGCCGGAGTCGGCCATGACGCGGAGGATCTGGAGCGCGGCCACGATCCCGTCGCCGGTCGTCGCGAAATCGCGGAAGATCATGTGCCCGCTCTGCTCGCCGCCGACGTTATGCCCGTCGCGGAGCATCGCCTCGATGACGTAGCGGTCGCCGACCTTCGTGCGGAGGAGGCGTCCGCCGTGCGCCTCGAGCGTCTCGTCGAGCCCGAAGTTGCTCATGACCGTTGCGACGAGCGTGTTCCCGTCGAGGCATCCGCGCCGCAGGAAGTCCACCGCGGCGATCGCCATGATCTCGTCGCCGTCCACCAGCTCGCCGGTCTCGTCGCAGAGGAGGACGCGGTCGGCATCGCCGTCGTGGGTGATCCCGATGTGCGCGCCGGTCTCGCGGACGATCCTCTGGATTTCCGAGGGATGCGTGCTCCCGCAGTCGGCGTTGATGTTCGTGCCGTTCGGCTGGTTGTGGAAGACATCGGTCGTCGCCCCGAGCTCGCGGAGGATGCACGGCGTTGACTTGTAGGCCGCGCCGTTTGCGCAGTCCACCGCCACGCGCAGCGACTCGAGCGTGCGGCCGCGCGGAAAGCTCTGCTTCGCAAACTCGACGTAGCGGCCGAGCGCGTCGTCCACGCGAAATGCCTTCCCGATCTTTTTTGCGGTCGGCCGGATGTTTTCGATTTCGCCGCTGAAGACGAGCCCCTCGATCCGCGCCTCGACCTCGTCGTCGAGCTTGTAGCCGTCGTGACGGAAAAATTTGATGCCATTATCCTCGTAGGGATTGTGGGATGCGGAGAGGACGATCCCCGCGTCGGCGCGGAGCGAGCGGGTGATGTAGGCGACGCCGGGGGTCGGGAGCGGGCCGATGATGATCGCGTCCACCCCGAGCGAGGTGAGCCCGGCGACCATCGCATTTTCGAGCATGTAGCCGGAGAGCCGGGTGTCCTTCCCGATGACGACCTTCCGGCGGGCGCCGGGGAGGTGGCCCGGGCCCCCGAGCGACGAGAAGACATGCGCGGCCGCGCGGCCGAGCTTGAGCGCGGTCTCGGCGGTGACCGGCTCGATGTTGGCAACCCCGCGGACGCCGTCGGTCCCGAAAAGTTTTCTTTGGTATTCGCTCATGATTTCGATTTGGAGTTTGGTTTGGCGGTCGGTTTTGGTGTCGGTTTCGGTGTGGGCTTCGGAGATTCGGCCGGCTTCGGGGGATCCGCGACCGGGGCGAGGAGCCGGGCGGGCTCGGTCCCGCGGTCGCGGGGGAATTCAAACCTTGTGCTGGCCCGCTCCACGTTCTGGCGGATGAGATACCAAAGGGCGGACGCCAGGATCAGGCACGCGATTTTCGCCTTCCAGTTGTTGAGGATGATCGCTTTCATACTTGTCTTGGCGGAGGAGCTGGCCGAGCCGCCGCCGGAATTTTTCCAGGCCGAGATTGCGCTCGATCAGCCCGTTGTGGCAAATGGAAACCTGTCCGGTCTCCTCCGAAACGATAATTGCGACGGCGTCGGATTCCTCGCTGAGCCCGAGCCCGGCACGGTGGCGAAGCCCGAGGTTGCGGTCGAGATCCTCGCGCTGGGTGAGCGGAAAGATGCAGGCGGCCGAGACGATCCGGTCGCCGCGGACGATCAGCCCGCCATCGTGGAGGACGGTCTTCGGTTGGAACACCGTGAGGACAAGTTCCTTCGAATATTCGCTGTCGAGCAGAACTCCGGTTTCCGAGAACGGCTTGAGGGCGATCTCGCGCTCGACGGCGATGAGCGCGCCAAATCCCTTGCTGGCGAGCTCGAAGACCGTGTCCGTGATCTCCTCGATCGTCTCCCGGCTCTCGAAGGCCGACGTGAAAAACCTGTGGCTGCCGAGCTCGGTGAGCGCGCGCCGGAGCTCGGGCTGGAAGATCACGACCAGAGCAATCGCGAGGAACACGGAAAAGCTGCGCAGGATCCAGCCGATGACCACAAGGTTCAGGAACTGGGAGACAAGCGTGAGCGTGAGGAATACGAGCGCGAGGCCGATGAGGATGCGCGCGCCGTGGGTCCCGCGCAGGTAGAGAAACCCGTAGTAGAGGACGACCGCAAGGATCAGGATCTCGACGCCCGACGTCCAGTTCTCGCCAAGAAATTTTCCCGCCGCCTCAAGCATCGCCCATGATCGCCTCGGTCATCCGAAGCGCCTCCCGGTGGGGATTGACATCATGCACGCGGAGGATTCGCGCGCCCCGCTCGCGGCAGAGGCTGGTCAGAGCGACGCCCGGCCAGAACCGCTCGGCCGGATCCTCGCTCCCGGCAATCCACCCGAGAAACGACTTGCGCGAGACCCCGACAAGGATCGGACGTTCGAACCCGAGGAACGCGCCGAGGCCCGCCAGCAGTAGGCGGTTGTGCTCCGGCGTCTTTCCGAAGCCGATTCCTGGGTCGAGGGCGATGCTCATCGGATCAATCCCCGAGTCTACCGCCCGGCGGATCGCCTGTCGAAAAAATTCCCCAACCTCGGCGACGACGTCCGCGTAGCGCGGCGCCTCCTGCATCGTGCGCGGGGTCCCGCGCATGTGCATGATGACGACGCCCGCGCCGGTGCGGGCGACGAGTTCCAGCATGTCCGGATCTCCGCGAAGGCCGGTGACGTCGTTGACGATGTCCGCCCCGGCATCGAGCGCGGCTTCGGCCACGGCGGCCTTGGTGGTGTCAATCGAGATGAGCGGGCCGTCGGTTCTCACGCTGTGCGCAAGCCCGTCCGCGAGCCCCCGGACGACCGGCAGCACCCGGCGGAGCTCCTCGTCGGCGGGGACTTCGAGCGAGCCCGGACGCGTGGATTCGCCGCCCACGTCAATCACGTCGGCACCGTCGGATCCCATCGCCAGCCCGTGCGCGACAGCATCGTCGGCGGAAAAAAATTTCCCGCCATCGGAAAACGAATCCGGCGTCGCGTTGAGGACGCCCATGATCCAGCCGCGCCGCGCGAGGTCGTGGTCGCGGCCGCGGATCCTCCAGATCATTTTTTCTGGCGTCCTTCGAGGCGGATCCGTGCCGACCTGCCGTGCGCGTCGAGGCCTTCGATCGCGCTGAACGTTTCGAGAAACGGGAGCGAAGCCCGGAGCGACGGCTCGTCAAACATCACGACGCTTGTCCGCCGCTGGAACTGCTCGGCGGTGAGCCCGGCAAACGATTTTCCCGCGCCCCCGGTCGGAAGCTCGTGGCTCGGGCCGGCAAGAAAATCCCCGCCGACGACAGGCGACAGCCCGCCGAGAAAAATCCCTCCCGAGGTCGTGAGGCGGAGCGCGATTTCGCCCGGCCGGGCGGTTGCGATCGAGACGTGTTCGGACGCGTAGTCGTTCGCGATCCGGACCGCCGAGTCCATGTCTGGCACGAGGATGAGGGTCGCATTCTTGAGCGCGGCGGCGAGTTCCTTAGGACGGTTCGAGAGGCGGATTTGCTTTGCGAGCGCCTTCTCGACTGCGGAAAGAATTTTCGGAGAGTCGGTGACGAGCACCGCCTGGCTGCCCAGCCCGTGCTCGGACTGCGCGAGGAGGTCGGCGGCGATCCAATCCGGCCGCGCGGTCGCGTCGGCGATCACGAGCACCTCGCTCGGCCCGGGCAGCAAGTCCACCGCGACGCGCCCGAAAACCTGGCGCTTCGCCTCGACGACATATGCATTCCCGGGACCGAAAATCTTCTGCACCGGAAGGATCGTCTTCGTTCCGAACGCCAGTGCCGCGATCGCCTGGGCACCGCCGACGCGGTAAACTTCCGTCGCCCCGCATTCGGCCAGCGCAGCCAGCAGCGCCGGATGCACCGCACCATTTTTTCCCGCAGGGGTGACCGCGACGATCTCCGGAACTCCGGCTGCGGCGGCCAGCGTGCAGGTCATGATCGCCGACGAGACGAGCGGTGCGGTGCCGCCCGGGATGTAGATCCCGACCCGCCGGAACGGGTCGAACCGCTCGCCGACGACCGCGCCCTGGCGGTTTTTCATGAACCAGCTCTTGCGCAGGCTGCGGCGGGCAAAATTCCTCACGTTCGCGCGCGCCGCCGCGATCGCGCGGCGGGTGTCGGCTGGCAGCTCGGCGAGCGCGCGGGCGGTCTCGGCCGGGGCGACCGGGATCTGCATTGCTGTGAGCGACGGCCCCCCGAATTTCTTCGTGTAGCGGATGAGCGCGGGGTCGCCATTCGAGGCAACCGCGGCGACGATTTTCGATACGACTGTGCGGACCTTTGGATCCGGAGCCGCGCGGCGGTTCAGGTCGGCAACAGATTTTTTGTAGCCTTTGTCGTCCGGGCGCAGAACCTTCATGTCAGCGGATGTAGGCGAGGACGAATGCGGCGAAGAAGATGTTCGCGAGAGCGAGCTCGAAGAAGAAATACCATCCGAGCTTCATGAGCTGGTCGTAGCGAAACCTCGGGAGCGTCCAGCGCACCCAGATGAAGAAGAGGAGGATCGCGCAGACCTTCGCAAAGAAAACCCCGATGTTGATCAGCCCGAAGAAAAGCCCCGCGAGCCCCGGCAGCGAGCCGTCGGGTACGAGCGGCAGGCTCCACCCGCCGAGGAAGAGCGTCACGATCACCCCGGCCCCTGCGATCATCGCCGCGTATTCGCCGAGAAAAAACAGCGCGAATCCCATCGAGGAATATTCCGTGTGATACCCGCCCACGAGTTCCTGTTCAGCCTCCGGAAGGTCAAACGGAAGCCGGTTCGTCTCGGCGAACATCGCGATCAAAAACACAAAAAACGAGATCAGCATCGGGATCCAGAGCAGCGCCCGCTGGAGCGAAAACCCGGCGACGCAGGCCGTCCGGATCGCATCCCAGTCGCCGGCCAGGATCATCCGCCAGTCGAGGCCCTTCGGCCACCACGGCGCGACGAGCCATCCATTTTGCACCTGCCAGTCCACGATCCCCGGGAGGCTGAGCGTGCCGCAGAGCATGAACACCGGGATCACCGAAAGCCCGAGCGCGAGCTCGTAGGAGATCATCTGCGAGCTCGACCGGATCCCGCCGAGGAACGGGTATTTCGAGTTTGACGACCACCCGGCGAGCACGATCCCATAAACCCCGAGCGACGACACCGCGAACACGTAGAGCACGCCGATATTGATGTCCGCAATCACCATCGGCACGCCCCAGAGCGACGATCCGAACGGCAGGACCGCCAGCACCAGGATCGGCGGGATCATCGCCAGCTTCGGCGCGATGTAGTAGTAAAACTTGTTCACCCCGCCCGGCATGAAATTTTCCTTCAGCAGGAGCTTCATCGCGTCGGCGATCGGCTGGCCGAGCCCGAGGAACGGGATGTCTTTTTTCAGCCCGAGGAGGGTCAGCGGGATCCCGACCCGGTTCGGGCCGACGCGGTCCTGGATCAGCGCGCAGACCTTGCGCTCGGCATAGACCGTGTAGGATACGAGCCCGAGGATCACGCCCAGCAGGCCGATCGTCTTTGCCAGCGAAGTCCACACCAAAAAGACCTCCGGCAAGAGGAGCACGCTCAATATATCCATCGGCCCTGCTTATCCGCTTCCCGCTCCCCCTGTCGAGATTCAAAATTTTTCAAACTCCCGGATTGACATTTTTTTTGCGATTGAGATTCTGACTGCTCGCACAAACGCAAGTTCGTTGTGCCGTTGGTCCTGGGGGCCGCCAGTCATTTGACCGGTGGCCGGTGCGCCCGGGGAAACCCGGCGCGAAGGAAATTACCATCATGCCCATTCGTCTCGGTCGGTTTGAAATGCCGAAGTCACTCGTCAAGGACGAGTCCATCTCCACGGAAGTTTACGCGAAGTTCGTTGCCGAGCCCTTCGAGGCCGGCTACGGGCACACGGTCGGAAACTCCCTGCGCCGCGTCCTCCTCAGCTCGCTCGAGGGTGCCGCGATTACCTCGGTGAAAATCGAGGGTGCGCCCCACGAGTTCTCCAGCCTTCCCGGAGTCGTCGAGGACGTTGTGGACATCATCCTCAACCTGAAGAAGGTCAAATTCAAAGCCCACGACCACGAGGTCCGCAGCCTGAAGCTCGCGGTGAACAAGGAGGGAGCTGTCACAGCCGGCGACATCGCCGGGACCCAGCAGTGCGAGGTTCTCAACCCGGGGCAGATCATCTGCACGCTGGACAAGAAGATGAAGTTCGAGGCCGAGTTTGAGATCAAGGTCGGGCGTGGATTCGCTACTGGCGATGAGAACAAGCGGGCCGACCAGCCGATCGGAGTTATCGCGATCGACTCGATTTTCTCGCCCGTCACCCGCGTGAAATACGCGGTCGAAGCGACCCGGGTCGGCCAGCGCACCGACTACGACAAGCTGATCATTGAGCTGTGGACCGACGGTCGGATCACTCCGGACGAGGCGCTCCTCCAGGCTTCGGCGATCCTCCGCCACCACCTCGACGTCTTCGTCGGCTTCAACGACGAGCAGGTCGAGTTCGACGAGACCCCGCAGGAGGTCAGTCAGGAAAACACGCGGATGAAGAAGCTCCTCAACATGAGCGTCAACGAAATCGAGCTCTCGGTTCGCGCCGCCAACTGCCTCAACAACGCGAACATTACGACCGTCGGCCAGCTCGGAATGAAGACAGAATCCGAAATGCTCAAATACCGGAACTTCGGAAAGAAATCGCTCAACGAGATCAAGGACAAGCTCCAGCAGCTCGGACTCGGGCTCGGAATGAAGTTCGAATCAGGGCTCGTCGAGCTCCCGCCCGAACCGGCCGAAAAAGAGAAATAAGTAACCAATTCGAAGGAAACAACTTCCATGCGACATCGCAAAAAAACCGTCAAACTCGGGCGCACGTCCGCCCACCGCAACGCCCTGCTCGCGAACCAGGTCTGCAGCCTGATCGAGCACAGCCGGATCAAAACCACCCTCGCCAAAGCGAAGGCCGTCCGCCCGCTCGCCGAAAAACTCGTCACCCTCGGCAAGCGCGGCGATCTCCACGCCCGCCGGCTCGCCGCCGGAAAACTCGGACAGAAAGAAGCCGTCAAAAAGCTTTTTGCCGAGGTGGCACCGCGTGCGGCCGACCGCAAGGGCGGCTACACCCGGATCATCAAGCTCGGGCCGCGCCAGAGCGACTCCGCCCCGATGGCCTACATCGAATGGGTGGATAACATCGTCATCGAGGCCGCGCCGGAGCCGGAAAAGCCGGCCGCCAAAAAGAAGGCGGAAAAAAAATCGGCCGCCGACAAGCCGGTCGAATAACCCGAAAACTTAACACGTCGGCTGCGGGTGACTGCGGCCGCCGGGTTGGATGATTTCTCCCGAGAAATCCCCCAACGGAACCGGGCGGAACATGCGTGTTCCGCCCGTTTTGTTTTTTCATTTTGCTTTTCAAAATCTGGCGGACATTCCAGACGTTGGAAGCAAGCACCATGAAACACGAGCAGACGGGCAAGCCGGTGCCGCAGGACGGGGTTGCCGGCATGGTCGAGCGGGTCACCTTTCACAATGAGGAGACCGGATTTTCGGTCCTGCGGGTGAAGGTCCAGGGGAAGCGGGATCTGGTGACGCTCATCGGGAATGTGGCGGATGTCTCGGCCGGCGAGTGGGTCACCGCCCAAGGAGTATGGGTCCAGGACCGCGACCACGGGCTGCAGCTCAAATCCGATTTCATCAAGACCAGCGCGCCGACGTCGCGGGAGGGGATCGAAAAATATCTTGGCAGCGGGCTCATCAAGGGGATCGGGCCGGTCTATGCTAGGAAGCTTGTGGAGAGATTTGACGAGGGGGTCTTCACGATCATTGACCAGTTTTCCGCGCGCCTCGAGGAGGTCGCCGGAATCGGCAGGGAGCGGCGGCTGAAAATCAAGTCGGCCTGGGCGGAGCAGAAGGTCATCCGCGAGATCATGGTTTTCCTCCATTCGAACGGCGTCAGCACAAGCCGGGCGGTCCGCATCTACAAAACCTACGGCGAGGCCGCGATCGAAACCGTGCGGGCCAACCCCTATTCGCTTGCAAGAGATATCCACGGCATCGGCTTCAAGACGGCGGACACCATTGCCCAAAAGCTTGGCATCCCCCTCGATTCGATCATCCGGGCGCGGGCGGGCGTGCTCCACGCGCTGGTCGAGGCGATGGACGTCGGGCATTGCGCCCAACTGCGGGAGACGCTCGTCGGGAATGCGGTTGCGCTTCTCGGCATTGACGCGCCGGTGGTTGAAGAGTCGCTCGAGCGGCTGCTTGTTGACCGCGAGGTGATCTTGGACGAGGGGCTGATTTACCTGCCGTCCCTCCATGCGGCCGAGGTGGAGATTGCGACCAGGCTGTGTGCCCTCGCTGCGCGACCGGCATCGTATCCGGATATTGACATCGAAAAAGCGGTCGTATGGGTTCAGGAAAAGACCGGCAAAGATTTGGCCGGCAGCCAGATTGATGCGCTCGCAAATGCGATCCGATCGCGCGTGCTGGTGATTACTGGCGGCCCCGGTGTCGGCAAGACGACCCTCGTCAACAGCATCCTGCTCATCCTCCGAGCGAAAAAAATCAAGTGCCTCCTGTGCGCCCCGACCGGCCGCGCCGCGAAGCGTCTCGGCGAGACGACCGGCCTCGAGGCGAAGACGATCCACCGGCTGTTGGAGTTCCAGCAGGCTGGGGGATTTGCCCGCGGGCCGCAGCGGCCGCTCGACTGCGACCTGCTCGTCGCCGACGAAACTTCGATGATTGACGTGCCGCTCCTGAGCAAGCTGCTGCGCGCGCTCCCTGAAAACGCCCACCTGATTTTGGTCGGCGACGTGGACCAGCTCCCGAGCGTGGGGCCGGGTGCGGCGCTCGGTGACATCATCCGCAGCGGCATCGTGCCGGTCATTCGCCTCACGGAAATCTTCCGCCAGGCGGCCGGCAGCCGGATCATCACCAACGCGCACCGGATCAACAGCGGGGGCATGCCCGAGCTCGATGCCGGTGCCTCCTCGGACTTCTTCTTCATCGAGCGCGAGGAGGCGGAGGCGATTCAGACGACAATTCAGGATCTGGTAAAAAGCCGGATACCCAAGAAGCTTCGCTGCGACCCGGCACATGACATCCAGGTCCTTTGCCCGATGAACCGGGGGAGCCTTGGAACCCGGCAGATGAACATCCTGCTCCAGGAGAGCCTCAATCCGCATCGGTTCGGCGAGCCGGTCGTCGAGCGGTTCGGCACGCAGTTCCGGCTTCGGGACAAGGTCATCCAGACACGCAACAACTACGACAAGGATGTCTTCAACGGCGATATCGGCCGAATCGTGAAGCTCGACGAGGCGGAACGCGAGGCAGTCATCGCGTTCGACGGTCGCGAAGTCGCCTACGATTTCAATGAGCTCGACGAGGTTCCCCTCGCCTACGCGATCACAATCCACAAGAGCCAGGGTTCGGAATTTCCAGCCGTGGTGCTCCCGCTGGCGATGCAGCATTACATGCTCCTGCAGCGGAACCTGCTCTACACGGGGCTCACCCGCGGGAAGCAATTCGTCGTGCTGGTCGGACAAAAAAAGGCACTCGCAACCGCTATCCAGAACGGCCGCGCCGCCGAAAGGCACTCGGCGCTCTGTGATCGGTTGCGGGCTCGCGCGACCGGAATGCCCCAACCTAAACACTCTTCAGCTTAAGTATCTTTCGGTGTTGACTGACGACCCAACGGTTGACGGCTCGTCTCGTTTCCTTCCTCCTCCTGATGTCCCAAACTGGGCATGGCCACGGATCGCGGACTCGGTTGCGGGGTGCTCGGCGGACGGAACATCCGCTGGAAACCGCGCGGTTGAGCGCCCCCATTTTTCCAGCCACCCGCAGCCCAGAAGATCGTGGTCGTCGCGGACCGCCTGCGGGGTCAAAGCAATCGTCGTCTCGGTTTTGTCGCCGGTGCCCCGTCCGCGCGCGACGTGAAATCCGGCGGCCAGCATTGCCACGCGCGAAGCGGTCGAGCACGTGTAGGTGAAGAGCCCGACGCTCCGCCCGCGGCATGCTGTAAAGATCCGCCGGAACGTTGCGAGCGTCCACGCTCCGGCGTTCGTCTTGCCGGAAAACATGTCGTAAAATATCAGATCCGGGGCGGGGATTGCGTCGTCGAGAACACCCGGAAAATCCCCCTGCACAAGCGTCCACGCGAGACCCGGACGGGATTTTGACCGCCATGCGGAGGATTTTAGAATTCCGGCGGGCGCGCCGTGTCGGAGATACGTGAACCGGTCGTTGTTCCGGAACGCGAGCTTTAGCGAGTTGAGATCGTTTTCGAAGCTCACGACGTGCAGGTCGCGGATCGGGGCGTCCGAGCCCTCGTGGCAGGCGATCGCCGCCATCGCGTTCGCGCCGGCCCCGAGGCCGACATCCCAAATCACAAGCGGTCCGTGCATCGGCTCGCGGAGGCGTTCGGAGAGCCGGGACTGCTCGATGTAGAGCCTGCGCGCCTCCTCCATCGGGGGCGTGCGCGAGTGCATGATCTCGCCCGAGCGGGTGTGCCGGATGCTCGCGAAACCCTCGCGCGCGGTGTGGATTTCATAGTCGCCGAGCACCCGGCGCTTCGGAATCTTCGCGGGCTGCGCGACGACCGGGTTATCGAGATCGTCCTCGTGGAGCGTCTCACGCTTTTCGCGGTAGAGCGCAAGGAAGGAGTTCGAGAGAATGCTCTCGCGGATCTCGCGCATCAGCCGATGGTAAAAATGGATATTGTGTTTACCTAGGAGCTGCCAGCCGAGCGTCTCGCGGGTTTTTGTGAGATGGTGCAGGTAGGCGCGCGAGTGATGCCGACAGGTCGGGCACGGGCACACCGGATCAAGCGGCTCGTCGGAAAACTTATAGACCCCGCGGCGGAGCTGGAGATACCCGCGCGACGTGAAGACCCCGCCGCGCTGCGCGACCTGTGTCGGGATGATGCAGTCGAACATGTCCACCCCCCGATGCACCGCCTCGAGGATGTCGAGCGGCGTGCCCACCCCCATGAGGTAGCGCGGTCGGTCGGCCGGCAGCAGGTCGGCCGTGAACTCGCAGATGTCCTCGCGCTCGCTCCGACCCTCGCCCACCGCAAGCCCGCCGATCGCAAACCCATCGAACCCCATCTCCGCAAGCCCGAGCACGCTCTCCCGTCGGAGCTCGGGAAACAGCGCTCCCTGCGCGATCCCGAACATCGCCTGCGGCGAATCCCCCCGCGCCGCAAGGCTCCGCGCCGCCCACCGGCGGGTGAGTTCGAGTGCCGCACGCGCGACCGACCCGTCCGCCGTGGACGGCACGCACTGGTCGAGTGCCATCATGATGTCCGCGCCGATTGCAACCTGCGCACCGATGCTCGACTCCGGGCTGAGCAGGATTGTGCGCCCGTCGGTGTAGCTCTGGAAAATCGCCCCCTCCTCGCCCATCGAGCGGGAATGAGGAAGTGAGAAAATCTGGTATCCGCCCGAGTCGGTGAGTACCGACCGTCCCCATCCCATGAACCCGTGGATCCCGCCCATCCGTCGGAAGACCTCCGACCCGGGCCGCAGCATCAGGTGGTAGGTGTTGGCGAGCAGGATCTGCGAGCCCGCCTCCTCGAGTGTCCGCGGGAGCTGTGCCTTCACCGTCGCCTGCGTCCCCACCGGCATGAACAGCGGGGTGAGCACCTCGTTCCGCGCGGTCCGAAATACCGCCGCGCGCGCCCGGGAGCCGGTGGCCTGGGCCTGAAGCTGAAACTGAAGGCGGTCGTGCGGCATCGTTCAGCCGTATGGCTTGGCAGGAAAATACCGCTTGGCAAGCCTGCGTAAGCCCGTGGTAAGCTCCCGTTCATGAAGCGTGCGCTGATTATTTTACTTCTCTCCACCTCGCTGGTCTCCGGACTTCCCGATTCGGCGACCTTTGTCGGGCGCGACAAGTTCCGGGCACTGGCTGCGCGCGGGGTCGCGGAAAACTGGGCGGCGCTGCCGGTCGGCGAGCGGGTGGCGGCTGTCGGGCGCGCGCTCGTCGGCACGCCCTATCGCAACTACACGCTCGAGCTCGACACGCGGATCGAGGCCCCGAGCGTGAACATGAACGGCATGGATTGCTGGACGTTTTTCGAGATTGCGCTCGCGACCGCCCGTGCGCTCAAACAATACCCCGATCCGCAGCCGCAGGACATGCTGCGGATGATCGAGACCGACCGCTACCGGGGCGGCCGGTGCGAAGGGAAATTCACCTCGCGACTCCACCACCTCGAGGACTGGCTGCAGGACAACCAGCGGCGTGGGCTTGTGAAGGACATCACTCCCTCGCTTCCCGGAGCCCGGAAACTCCACCGCGAGATGGATTACATGGGCGGCAAGGCGTCGAGGTTTTTCCCCCAGCTCCGCGCGGATCGCTCGATGATTCCTGTGATGGCCCGGATCGAGCGCACGCTCTCCGAGCGCGGGATCTGGTATGTGCCGAAGGCTTCGGTCCCGGCCGCCGAAAAATTCCTCCGCGACGGGGATATCATCTGCATCGTCACCACCTGGCACGGCGACTACACATCGCATGTCGGGCTCGCCGTCCGCGATTCCAAAGGCGTGCTGAGGTTCCTGCACGCCTCGAAAAATGCGCGCGAGGTCATCGTGGATACCCGGCTCTCCGACTACCTCAAGCGGTTTTCCCTGCACGCAGGGATCATGGTCGCCCGCCCGAACGACCTGCGGTGACCGCCACCGCTTGCATCAGGTCCGGACGTTTGGTCCGCGTCGCCTCGGCAGATTTCTCGGCACGCCATTTTTTTATCGCCTCGTGGTTCCCTGAGAGGAGGATGCCGGGCACCAGCCACCCGCGATAGTTCTCCGGCCGGGTGTAGTGCGGATGGTCCAGGCACCCGGCCACAAACGAGTCCTCGACGGCGGACCTGCTGTCGCCGAGCACGCCGGGCAAAAGCCGCACGACCGCATCGGCCAGCACGAGGGCCGGAAGGACTCCGCTCGTGAGCACATAGTCGCCGATCGAAATCTCGTCGTCCACCAGATGGTCGGACACCCGCTGGTCAACGCCCTCGTAATGCCCGCAGAGCAGGATGAGATGCGACTCGTCAGCCAGTTCGGTGGCGATCGCTTGGGTCAGCGTCCGCCCCTGCGGCGATAAGAACACGACTTTCGATCCGGGCGTCCGCAGCTCCCCAAGCGCGCGGTCGATCGGCCCGATCTTCATGACCATCCCCGGCCCGCCTCCATACGGCGCGTCGTCGGTCGTCCGATGCCTGTCTTCCGTCCACCGCCGCAGATCCACCGCCTCGAGCGCGGCCAGCCCCTTTTCGCGCGCCCGCCCGAGGATGCTGCCGCCGAGGATGGCTCCGCACATCTCCGGAAAAATCGTCAGGATTTGGATTTTCACGGCCCGCATGGTAGCCGAGCCGACCGGGAGATGACAGAGCGGAATCCGGATGACTGGCGCGAAAAAATTCCTTTGTTGCCCAGAGGTATTAGGGTAGCTAAAAGTCTTATGCAGACACAAAACGGTGCGACACGGCGGAGTTTGGATGGCAACGAAGCGGCGGCGAGTGTCGCCTACCGGTTTAGCGAGACGATTGCTCTTTACCCGATCACCCCCTCGACCCCGATGGGTGAGCTCTCGGACGAATGGGCGTCAAAGGGAACAAAAAACCTCTGGGGCCACGTTCCGAAAATCGTCGAGATGCAGTCGGAGGCGGGTGCGGCGGGCGCGGTCCACGGGATGCTTCAGGGCGGGTCGCTTTCGACCACGTTCACCGCTTCGCAGGGTCTGCTGCTGATGATCCCGATCATGTATAAGCTGGCCGGGCAACTGATCCCGTTCTGCATGCACGTGACCGCGCGCTCGCTCGCGACCCACGCGCTTTCGATTTTCGGCGACCATTCGGACGTGATGGCGGTTCGCCAGACCGGGTTCGCGCTGCTCGTTTCGGCGAGTGTGCAGGAGGCTCATGACATGGCCTGCATCGCGCATGCGGCGACGCTGCCCGCGCGCGTTCCGTTCCTCCATTTCTTCGACGGTTTCCGGACCTCGCACGAGATCAACGACCTCGAAATGATCTCCGACGACGTCCTGCGCGCGATGGTGGATGAGGCGGCGATCCTCGCCCACGCAAAGCGGGCGATGACGCCCGACCATCCGAGCATTCGTGGGACCGCGCAGAACCCGGACGCATTTTTTCAGGCGCGCGAGGCGGCGAACCCGTTTTACGCGGCGCTGCCGGGGATCGTCCAAGAGGCGATGTTCCGGTTCGCGGCACTGACCGGGCGCACGTATCACCTTTTCGATTACACCGGCGACCCGGAGGCCGACCGCGTGGTCGTGGTGATGGGATCGGGCGGGGAAACTCTCGTTGAAACGTCGCGCCACCTCAACACCACCGGCCAGCGCACCGGCGTGCTGCAGGTCCGGCTCTACCGTCCGTTCGACGCGTGGGCGTTCCTCAACGCGCTGCCCGCGAGCGTCCGCCACATCACGGTGCTCGACCGCACGAAGGAGCCTGGAGCACCCGGCGAGCCGCTTTTCCTCGACGTCTCCTCGGTCGTTCGCGCAAAGGGGAAATCGAAGTGGGCCGAGCTCCCGCGCGTCACCGGCGGAAGGTTCGGTCTCGCCTCAAAAGAATTCACTCCCGCGATGGCGGTCGCAGTCTTCGATGAGATGCGGGCGGAGTCGCCGCGCGAGGAATTCACCGTCGGTATTGAGGACGACGTGAGCGGGCTCTCGCTTCGTTACGACAAGGAATTCCTGCTGCCCGGGCAGACGTTCAACCAGGCGGTTTTCTTCGGGCTCGGATCCGACGGCACGGTCGGCGCGAACAAGAACACGATCAAAATCATCGCGAAAAAGCTCGGCCTCCATGCGCAGGCATATTTTGTCTATGACTCAAAAAAGGCGGGCGCGGTCACCGTCTCGCACCTGCGGTTCGGAAAGGAGCCGATCCGCGCTCCGTATCTCGTCACCTCGGCCGACTTCGTCGGCTGCCACCAATACCACCTCCTCGAGCAGCAGCCGGTGCTCGACGCCGCCCGCGACGGCGCGATCTTCCTCCTCAATACTCCGCACGGACCGGACACCGCATGGAGCCACCTCTCGCGCGAATCGCAGGACATGATCGTCGCGAAGAAATTGAAGTTTTACGTGATCGACGCCTACAAGATCGCCAAGGAAACCGGCATGGGCGCGCACATCAATACGATCATGCAGGTCGCCTACTTCGCACTCAGCGACATCCTCCCGCTCGACCAAGCGATCACCGAAATCAAGGGCACGATCGAAAAAAGCTACGCCCGCAAAGGTGCCGACCTCGTCCAAAAAAATTGGAACGCGGTGGATAAATCGGTCGAGGGCGTCCACCAGGTCGCCGTCCCTGCGGTGGCCGCATCCGAGATCCCGAGGCCGTTCCCGATCCCGGTCGAGGCACCGGATTTTGTCCGCATGATTTCCGGCACTCTGCTGGCAGGGCGCGGCGACTCGCTCCCGGTCAGCGCATTTCCGCCCGACGGCGTCTGGCCGACCGGTACGAGCAAATGGGAAAAGCGCAACCTTTCGCACGAGCTTCCGCTCTGGGATCCCGCGATCTGCATCCAGTGCAACAAGTGCGTGATCGTCTGCCCGCACGCCGCGATCCGCGCGAAATACTATCCCGAGTCCGCGCTCGAGGGCGCGCCCGATGGCTTCCGCTCGGTCGCGTTCCGCTCGAACGACATCCCCGGCCAGCGCTACACGATCCAGGTCGCGCCGGAGGATTGCACCGGCTGTCGGCTCTGCATCAACGTCTGCCCGGCGAAGGACAAATCGAACGCCAGCCACAAGGCACTCGACCCGGTGCCGCTCGCGCCGCTGCGCGAGCAGGAGCGGGCGAGCTTCGCGTTCTTCGAGTCCCTGCCCGTGCCCGACCGCACGCGCATCAAGACCGACATCGTGAAGGACAGCCAGTTCCTCACCCCGCTCTTCGAGTTCTCCGGTGCCTGCGTCGGCTGCGGCGAGACCGCGTATGTGAAGCTGCTTACCCAGCTCTTCGGCGACCGCGCGATTATCGCCAATGCCACCGGCTGCTCGTCCATCTATGGCGGCAACCTCCCGACAACTCCCTATACGGTCAATACCGACGGACGCGGGCCAGCCTGGGCAAACTCGCTCTTCGAGGACAACGCGGAGTTCGGGCTTGGGCTCCGGGTTTCCGTCTCCGACCGGCAGACCCAGGCGCACGAGATCCTCGCGGCATTCCGCGATGCCATCGGCGCGGAGTTTGTTGACGAAGTCCTCACCGCCGACCAGTCGAACGAGATCGGGATCGCCGCGCAGCGGTCGCGCGTCGTCGAGCTCCGCAACCGGCTCGACCGGATTCCGGAAAACCTCCGGCCGCGGCTTGCCGCGCTCGCCGATTACCTCGTGAAAAAATCCGTCTGGATCGTCGGAGGCGACGGCTGGGCCTACGACATCGGGTTCGGCGGGCTCGACCACGTGCTCTCGCTCGGCGAAAACATCAACATTCTCGTCCTCGACACCGAGGTCTATTCGAATACCGGCGGCCAGGCATCGAAATCCACCCCGATCGGCGCGGTCGCGAAATTTGCCGCGGCCGGCAAAGGGCACGCGAAAAAAGATCTCGGGCTCTACGCGATGAGCTACGGCGACATTTACGTCGCGAAGATTGCGCTCGGAGGGAAGGATTCCCAGACGGTGAAGGCGTTTGCCGAGGCGGAGTCCTACCCCGGAACCTCGCTGATCATCGCCTACAGCCACTGCATCGCCCACGGCTACAGCCTCGCCCACGGGCTCGAGCAGCAGAAGCTGGCTGTGGATACCGGCTACTGGCCGCTCTACCGACACGACCCGCGCCGGCAGGCGCAGGGGCTCGAACCGCTCGTCCTCGACTCGCCGGCTCCGAAAATCCCGCTCTCAAGGTTCACGGAAAACGAGATCCGCTACCGGTTCCTCGAAGCCACCAACAAGGAGCGCGCCGCCGAACTCGGCCGCACCGCGCAGGACCAGATCGCCGCACGCTACGAACTCTACCGGCGGATGGCAGCCGGCGCGCGGCCAGAAAAAAACTCATGAAACTCACCACCAGCTACCTCGGCCTCGAACTGAAGTCCCCGTTTGTTGTCGGCGCATCGCCGCTTGGCGATACCCTCGACTCCGCGAAGCGCGTGGAAGACTGCGGAGCGTCCGCGCTCGTCATGCACTCGCTCTTCGAGGAGCAGCTCACCAGCGAATCCGCCGCCGTCGCCTCGCTCACCGAGTCAATCGAGGAATCCTACTCGGAGGCGCTGAGCTACTTTCCGGACTCCGCCGACTACTCGCTCGGACCGGAGGACTACCTCAACCATATCTCGCGCCTCAAAAGCCATCTCGGGATTCCTGTGATCGCCTCGCTCAACGGGCGCACGCCCGGCGGCTGGATCGGCCATGCGAAACTCATGGAGGAAGCCGGGGCGGATGCCATCGAGCTCAATATCTATGAGGTTCCGACCGACATGGACGAGAGTGGAGCCGATATCGAATCCCGCGTCCTCGAGGTCGTGGCCGGCGTCCGTGAAAAAGTGAAAATCCCGTTCGCCGTCAAGCTCTCCCCGTTCTACTCCTCGCTCCCGAACCTCGCCAAGAGCATCGGCCTCGCCGGCGCAAACGGTCTTGTCCTCTTCAACCGGTTCTACCAGCCCGACCTCGACATCGAGGATCTCAACGTCGAGCCAAAGCTCTTCCTCTCAACATCCTCGGAACTCCTCCTCCGCCTCCGCTGGATGGCCGTCCTCCACGGGAAAACCCCGCTCTCGCTCGCCATCAGCGGCGGCGTCCACAAGGTTCACGACGCCATCAAGGGCGTGATGTCCGGTGCCGATGTCCTCCAGGTCGTCTCGCTCATTCTCCGGCACGGACCCCAGGCCCTCGATGTCCTCATCAAGGACTTCACGCGATGGATGGAGGAACACGACTACAAGGATGTCACCGAGATGCGCGGATGCCTGAGCCACAGGAATTCCCCCGACCCCGCCGCCTTCGAGCGCGCCAACTACCTCCGCGTCCTCCAGCTCTGGAAGGTCTGACACCCCGCCAGCCGGAAAAAAAACGCCCGATCAGTGCCGGACGCATCTCCGGAATCCGCAACTTCGAGGATCTTCCCATGGGGCACGGGCGACCCGCCAGTGTTGGCGTTGATTTTGCTGCGAGGCTCAGTCTCCAAATGGGCGGGACGCCGGTTCCCCCCTGTGCTCCGCATCTTCAGACATCCTGACCTCGAAGGAACAGCATTTGATGTCGCCCGGTCGCCGTCCGGGTGCTTGAATTCGGCACTCATGGGCAAGCCTGCACAGTCGTTTGAACACTTTGAGCAAGAGTTGA
>DYRS01000003.1:6715-45327 GCA_020718585.1 Chthoniobacter flavus | reverse complement strand
GGCATTTCCCGAAAATCACGCATGTTGATAGTCAATGAGTTGCGATGCGAAATCATCCCGTTTTTGGCCTTTTTGCGCCCGCATCTGTGTATGAACAGGAACGAGAAATCACAAGGTGTCCGGGTCGTGAAATTCGTCTGCGGGATTCTGGTTTTTGCCGGCGGGGTTTGGCTGCTCATCACCGCCTGACCTCCCATTGGTTGCCCTTTGCCAACGAGGGGGCTTTCAGAGCAACGCCCTACGGGCTGGCGGCAAGAAGGAGTCCGGCAGCTTTGTCGAGCGTCTCCTGCCATTCCATTTCGGGAACCGAGTCGGCGACGATTCCCGCTCCGACATGGAACGTCGCGCGCCCGCCGCTGAAGACCGCCGTGCGGATCGCAATCGAAAACCGGCTGGCACCGGCGTATCCGAAATACCCGATCACGCCGGTGTAGAGCCCGCGAGGGAAGGGTTCGAGCGAGCGGATAATTTCCAGGGCGCGCTTTTTTGGCGCGCCGGAGATCGAGCCGCCAGGGAAGCATTCCCGAAGCGCACGCACATGGCTGACGTCCGCGCGAAGCGTCCCGCGCACGGTCGAAACCATGTGAAAAACCTGCTCGTAGCACTCGAGGCGGAGCATGTCGGCGACGCACACGCTGCCAAATTCGCAGACCCGCCCGAGGTCGTTGCGCTCGAGGTCGGTGATCATCACGAGCTCTGCGACCTCCTTCGGCGAGGTCACGAGATCGTCCACGCTCTGCCTGTCGCCGCCCGGATCGCTCCTCCGCGGGCGCGTCCCCTTGATCGGACGCGTCTCGACCGCGCGCCCGTCCATGTGCAGAAAACATTCCGGCGAGGCCGAGGCGATCTGGAATTTACCGGTGTCGAGAAACGCGGAATACGGTGCCGGCGACCGCTCGCGAAGCCGCTCGAAAAACTGCCACGCGTCGCAGCCGGCGGCGTCCGCCTCGAACGGATGCGAAAGACAGACCTGGTAGATATCCCCCGCCGCAATGAGTTCCCGAGCGGCCGAGACCATCGCCAAAAAGTCCTCCCGCGCGAGACTCGGACGGAATTTCAGCGCCCGCTCAGGCCCGGCCCCGCCGGCATCGAATGCCGCCGGCGGATTCTCCCAGCGTGCCTCCCCATGAAAAAAACTGTGCGGCTGGTCGTAGAATCCGAAATGGAAATTCCCATCGAAGTCCACATGCCCGACCGCCGCCCCGTGCGGGCACCCGGCGTCCCGACGCCGGTCGAGTTCGCTCTCCAGCCGGCCCCAGTCGTCTCCCGATCCGGCTCCAGAAATCACCAGGTCCGGTTCGCACGCCAGAAGCGAAATCCCCGCGTCTCCGGGCGATCCCGAATCAAGAAAAACGAATCCCCGCCGCCGCCGCATCGCGCGGGCGGCTTCGATGATTTGAAAATTCTGTCCGGCACGGTGATGCATGCGCTTGCCAAGAGAGTGCAAATTTGCTCTCATTTCAAGTTCGCCGCATCCGCCGCACACACGATGTATTATTTTCTGTTCCTATTTCTTGCCGTCCCGCTCCTCGCGCAGGATCCGCCACCGGTTTCCTCGCCCACTCCCGAAGTCTCGGTGACGCCGGCGGGATCCTCGTCGGCATCTCCTGCCGCGAGCCCGGCGGCCAAGGTTGCCGAAGAAGACGTGATCCCGCTGCCTCCCGACGCCGGCGCGGCCGAGCCCCCAATGGTCTCTGAATCCGACGTTCCGAAGCCGGCCCTTGACGCATCGCTTCCCGACTCGGCATTCGCCGACCCGAACGCGGTGATTCCTGACGACGCATCCGCGCCGCCCGCGCCCCCGACCGGCCCGAGTGCGGCGGAGCTCGACCGAAAAATCAAGATCCGCTACCAAGAGGTTCGCACCGAGATCGAAAAAGATCCCGCCGTCGTCGCCCTCAAGGAACAAGCGAAATCCGCAAAAACGTTCGAGGACGAGCGCTCCGCGCTCCGCGAGTATTACCGGCTGCTTTTCAAAAAAATGAAAAAAACGGACAAGGAACTTTCAGCGAGGTGCGACGTTTTGGAGAGCGCGTATATCGCGCGCCTCGCCCAATCGCGAATCGAGCCGACGATCCCGCTCAACCTGCCGCCCGCGCCCGAGCCGGTCGCCGAATAACCGCCGCCCGCCTCCAAAAAATCATGATCCGTCCGTCGAACCTCGAGATGAAAATCTTCACCGGAAACGCGCATCCGGCACTCGCGAGAGACATCTGCGATTTTCTCGAAGTGAAGCTCGCCGACGCATCGGTGAGTTCGTTTCCCGACGGCGAGACCTACGTCAAAATCAACGACAACATCCGCGGCCGCGATGTCTTCATCATCCAGCCGACCTGTCCGCCCACGAACCAGAACCTGATGGAGCTGCTGATTCTCGTGGACGCCGCACGGCGGGCGAGCGCGGCACGTATCACCTCCGTGCTTCCGTTCTTCGGATACGCGCGGCAAGACCGCAAGGACCAGCCGAGGGTGCCGATCACGGCCAAGCTCGTTGCGAACCTTCTCGTCGCGGCCGGCGTGAACCGCGTGCTCACGATGGACCTCCACGCGCAGCAGCTCCAGGGGTTCTTCGACATCCCGGTGGACCACCTGCACGCGCGCCCGGTCATGGTCCAGCACCTCCACAAACTCAACCTTGAAAACCTCGTCGTCGTCTCCCCCGACGTCGGCGGAGTTAAGATGGCTTCCGCCTACGCGCAGGCACTCGGCGCGCAACTCGCGATCGTCGTCAAGCGGCGCGTCAGCGCGGTCGAGACCGAGGCCTCGCACGTCATCGGCGAGGTCGCGGGGAAAAATGTGCTCATCGTGGATGACCTCACCGAGACGGCTGGCACGCTCACCAGCGCGGCGAAAATGCTGCGGTCGCACGGCGCGCTCGATATTTATGCTGGCGTTTCGCACACGGTCCTGACAGATATGGCGGTCGAGCGATTGAAAGACTCCGAAATCAAGGAGCTAATCACCACCGACAGCGTGCCGGTCCACACAACGTCCGACCGGCGGGTCAAGGTGCTGTCGGTCGCCGAGTTGCTCGGCGAAGGCATACGGCGGATTCACGACGATGAGTCGGTGAGCTCGCTTTTTGAACTGAAATCGAACTAAAAAAACATTTATGGCAAAGCAAGTAAAACTCTCCGCGCGCCCCCGCCCCGAAAGCGGCCGCAACGCGGTCAAACAGGTCCGCGCGCGCGGCGGCGTCCCCGCCGTCATCTACGGATCCCACGTCGAACCCGCCAATCTCGAGGTCTCGCAGCGCGATCTCCAAGCTCTCCTCTCCCACGCGGTCGGCGAGAACATTCTCGTGGATCTCGAGATCGAGGAGAACGGGAAAATGACGAACCGGCTTTCGCTCATTCAGGAGATCCAGCGGCATCCGCTGCGCACCGGGATCGTCCATGTGGATTTCCATGCGGTCTCGATGACCGAGGAGATTTCCACGGATATCGTCGTCGAACCGTTCGGAGAATCCGAGGGCGTCAAGAGCTTCGGCGGGCTCCTTGAGCAAAGTATCCGCACGCTTTCGATCCGCTGCCTTCCGCAGAACCTTCCCGAGATCATCCGGGTGGATATCACGCACCTCAAGGTCGGCGACTCGATCCACGTCCGCGACCTCCCGCTTCCTGCTGGCGTCACCGCCGAGGACGACGCCGACCTCACGGTTTTCATCGTTGCTGAGCCGAAGGTTGCCGAAGAGTCGGTCGCCGCCGCTGCAGCGGAATCTCCCGAGGTTCTCAAAGAGAAAAAGCCCGAGGCGGCTGCCGCCGGGGAGAAGAAGTAGCCATCCCCGCGCGTGGAATCCTCCGCGGTCTTTCGTCTCGTCGTCGGCCTGGGCAATCCGGGACGCGAATACGTGGGGACGCGGCACAATGTCGGTTTTCTCGTTGCGGACGAACTCGCCCGTCGGGCGGCCTGCGCGTTCGCGTTCAGCGCGAAATGGAATTCCGAACTCGCCCAGTGCGGCGGGCGCGCGATTTTGAAGCCGCAGACGTTCATGAATTTGAGCGGCGAGGCGGTCGGCGAATACGCCCGGTATTTCAAGCTCCGGCGAGAGGAGGTCATGGTCGTGATTGACGACGCCTCGCTCCCGCTCGGCGCGGTCCGGCTCCGCCCATCGGGCACGGCCGGCGGCCACCACGGTCTCGAGTCGGTGCTTGTTCACCTCGGTTCCGAGTCCGTCCCGCGCATCCGCGTCGGGATCGGCGCGCCCGACGGACGTCCGCTCCACGACCATGTCCTCGGTCGGTTCGAGGAATCCGAGCGCACAGCACTCGGAGCGGCGGTCCAGCGCGCGGCCGACGCATTCGAATTTTCCAACGCACACGGCCTCGAGGCCGCCATGAATCAATTCAACCAAAAAAACACATGAAACGTTACGAAGCCCTGCTGGCCCTCGACACACGGGGGAAGGAAGACACCGCGAAAGAAACCATCGAGCGCCTTGAAAAAGTGCTCGCCGCCGAAGGAGCTGTCATCGAACAGGTCCAGAGGCTCGAAAAGCGCGAGCTCGCCTATGAATCGCACCACACGAAGAGTGCCTACTATGTCAATTTTGTCTTCGAGGCCGAGCCTTCGACGATTGACAAGCTACAAAAGAAGTTGAAGCTGGACGCGGACATCCTCCTGCAGAATTACCTGCAGCTCCCCGCCAAGAAAAACCCCGCAGCCGCCTAATTCCCGCACGCCATGGCCAACGTCAACAAAGTCATTCTCATCGGCAACGTGACCCGCGACCCGGAGGTCAAATTCACCCCCAAGGGCAGCGCCGTGACCGACATCGGCATGGCGATCAACCGCAGCTACACGCTCGACAACGGCGAAAAGCGCGAGGACGTCACGTTCGTCGAGGTTACGTTCTGGGGACGTCAGGCCGAGACGATCGGCGAGCATGTGAAAAAAGGCCGATCAATCTACGTCGAGGGTCGGCTCCATTTCGACACATGGGACGACAAGCAGAGCGGACAAAAACGCAGCAAGCTGCGGGTCGTCGGAGAAAACTTCCAATTCCTCGGTGCCCGTCCCGGCGGCTCCGGCGGCGGCGAGTCCGAGCACGGCGGTCATTATGAACCGCGCGAACCCCGCCAGCAGCAGCGCTCCGCCCCGCCCCGCCAGTCCGCCCCCGCCCCCTCGCAGTCGGCGTCACCGGCCGAGGAAGGCGACGACATCCCGTTTTAAGGGCGGCGTTCTTGTTCCAAGACCGCTTCAGCCTGTTTTTGGCACTTCGCTACCTGAAGCCGAAGCGGACGTTTCTTTCGATCATCACGCTCGTCTCGATCCTCGGGGTCACGCTTGGGATCACGGTGCTGATCTTGGTGATTTCGGTGATGACCGGGTTCGAGCAGGAGCTTCGGAGGAAGGTCATCGGGTTTGACGCGCACATCGTTGTTTCCAACCAGTCGGTTATGGATGGCTGGTCGAAGACGATGGCAATCTGCACGGCAGAGCCGGGGGTCACGGCTGCCGCGCCGTTCGTGCAGGGACCGGTCATCGTCGAATTTCAAAACCGCCGACTCGCCCCGAAAATCCGGGGTGTCGAGCCGGAGCTTGAGGAAAAGGTGGTCGCCGTCGGCGAATTCATCATCGAGGGTGCCTACGATCTGGAAGGCGACAAAACGGTCCTTGGGTCCGAGCTCGCGCGCACGCTCGGTGCCGGGGTCGGAGACAAAATCACCCTCTATTCCCCCGGCAACCTCGACCAGATCTTCGACGAGATCGCCCGCATCGAAAAGGAGGGCGGCAAGTCGGCCGACACATCGTCGCTGAAGGAAATGGTCCTCCCGAAGCAGCTCGAAGTCTCCGGGATCTTCGAGAGCGGACGCTACCTCTACGACAGCGAGTTCCTCATCGTGCCGCTGTACATCGGACAGGAGCTCTACACGCTCGGCGACGCGGTCCACGGGATCGCCCTCCGCACGACCGATCCCTACCTCGCCCCCGAAATCAGCGAGCGCCTCGGCGCGAAGCTTCCCGGACCGCTCTCCGCGCTCACATGGATTGACCTCAACAAGCAGATCTTCGACGCGATCCGCATGGAGCGGAACGTCATGTTCTTTCTTCTCATGTTTATCGTCCTGGTCGCCGCGTTCGGGATCATGAACACGCTGATCACCGTCACCGTCCAGAAAACCCGCGAGATCGGGGTCATGAAGGCGCTCGGTGCCCGCACCCACCAGATCATCGGCGTCTTCCTCGCCCAAGGCATGGTCGTCGGAGTCTTCGGCACCGCCGCCGGACTCGCCCTCGGGATCTCGATGGTCCAATACCGGAACGACGTCAACCGCTGGCTCGCCACCAGCCTCGGCATCGAAATCTTCCCGCCCTCGGTTTACCAGTTCAGCGAGATCCCCGCTCAGATCATCCCCTCCGACGTCGCGATCATCTGCGTCAGCGCATTTTTCATCTGCTCGTTCGCCGCCCTCATTCCTGCATGGTTCGCCGCGCGGCTCGATCCGGTCAAGGCGCTCCGCTACGAATGATGCCGCACCGGCTCATCCTCCCAGCAGAGCAGCAGACGGGTCGCCCGAACGACAATTTTTGAGATTTCCCCTGCCATGAAAGTTCACCCTGCGATCCATTTCTTGGGAAAAAACGCGATCCGTCTCGTGCTGGTGGCAATATTTCTGGGCATCCCAGCAGCCGCGCTCTACCTGCGCAAGGTTGGGATCGGGTTTGGGGCGCGCGAGGCGCTTTCGGCTGCGCTGAGCAGCAACGCGCTCGAGGTCACGATCGGGCGGTTGGCGCTCGATCCGTTCTCAGGACTGCTTGCGCGGGATACCACGATTCGCGACCGGACGGCCGACGGACGCCTCCTCGCGAGGGTGAGCGGGATTTCGCTTTCGCTGAACCTGAGCGAGCTCACGCGGGGGAGGATCGTCGTGGACCGGCTCTCGCTCGCGGACGCCTCGGTTTCGATTCCCGTGGGCGCGGGGAACGATGCGCTGCGGCTCGATCTGGACGAAGTGGATGCCGAGATCGTGCTGCTCGGCGACCGGCTCCGGCTCAGCCGACTCAGCGGGCTCGTCGAGGGGATCCGTGTAGAAATCACCGGACAATTTCTCAATCCGGCGGCGTTCCACCATGCGCAGGGGAGCGCGTCACAAGGCAATCCAGACCTCGCGAGAAAGGTGCTGGACGAGTTTGAGAAGCTGAAATTTCCGGAGGGGGAGCCGGTGCTTCACGCGGAGGTCGAGGCAGACCTTGCAAATCCGGATTCCCTGCGGGTGGAGGCGCTTTCGTTCCGATCCGGAGAGATCCTCGGCAAGGGTTGGTCACTCAAAAGCCTGGAGATCCAAGGCGGGTATGAGGAGGGAGTTCTTCGGGTCCAAAGGTTCGCAGCCACCGACAAATCTGGCGCGCTCGAGGCCTCGGCCGAGTGGTCGCGCGCAAGCGGCGTCGCCGAGGGCTCGGCACTCTCGACCCTCAGCCCAAAGCCGTTTCTGGTGATCGCGGCAAAAAACTCCGAGGCCCTGCGCACGCTCGAATTCAGGCGTCCTCCGCAGCTCGACGTGCGGTTCACCATCGGGACCGGCAAACCATCCGTGCAGGTGACCGGCGCGCTCTCCGCCCCCTCGGTTTCGTTCCGGGGGGTCGAGTTCCGCGAGGTCGGCTGCCAGTTCGCATGGAAGAACGGCTCATTTTTCTCGCGAGACATGCGGGTCGCCGTTGGGAAAGGAGAGCTCACTGGCGAACTCTGGATCGCGCCGCACGATTTCCGGATCAACGCCCGCACGACGATCGCCCCGACCGCGCTCCTCGGGCTCTGCGACCCGAAGACCCGCGAGTTCATCTCAAAAATGGAATTCGCCGACCTGCCGGACGTCTCGCTTTCCCTGCGCGGGCCGAAGGCGGATTTTGCAAACCTGCGCGGGACCGGCCGGATCAAGCTCGGACGCACCGCGATGCGCGGGTCATGGGTGGACAGCGCGCAGTCCGACTTTGAGCTCGGCGACCGGTGCGTGACCTATAAAAATCTGGTGGTGGCGACCGGTGCCGGGCGCGGGACCGGGTCGTTCGCCTACGACGTCGGGCTCCAAGAGGCCCGGCTCAACGGGATCCGTTCGACGCTCGTCCCCTACGACGTGCTCATGTGGATTGATCCGAAGATCGCCGACGCCGTGAAGCCTTACCGATTTTGCGCCGCCCCGTCGGCGACCGTCCAGGGAAAAGTCCACCTCAAGGATCCCACAAAAAACAACCTCGCGATCTCGGTCGAATCCGCCGCCGGCCTCGATTACGACCTCCTCGGGCGCACGCTCAAATTCGGAAAGACGTCCGGACAGGTGAACATCGTCGGGTCAAAAGTGATCGCCGACATCCGCCGGGCCGCGCTCATGGGCGGGACAATGGCGGTCCGCGCGGTCGTCTCGACCGACCCGCGAGATCCCACATTCGAGGCCGATACCAGCTACTCAAGGGTCAATTTTTCCCAGCTCACCAAGCTCTATTTCGGCTACGACGACTCGAAGGGCGTGATGAGCGGCAGCTACAAATTCAAAGCCCGCACCGGCCAAGAAAACCTGATGCGCGGGTCGGGAAGTATCCGGGTCGAGGACGGCAACGTCCTGGCGATCCCGGTGCTCGGACCGTTTTCCGAGATCCTCGGGACGATCCTGCCCGGGGTCGGCTACCACTCCGCGCGCCTCGCGACCGCCGACTTCACGGTGGCCAGGGAAGTGATCAATACAAAAAACCTCGTCATCGAGGGCAAGGGGTTCAGCATGTATGGATCGGGCGACATCCACTTCATGACCAGCCGACTCGACGTGAGCATGCGCATCAACGCGCGCGGGATTCCCGGCATCGTCTTCTACCCGGTCAGCAAACTCTTCGAATACGTCTCGACCGGCACGGTCGGCGAACCGGCCTGGCGGCCAAAAATCATCCGCCAGATCACCCCGCCGATCCCCAAGCTCTTCAAGAAGCTCACGAAGCCATGAGCAGAACTCCTCTGCGAAAATTGCAGACGCGGCGGCTCACAGGACCGTGGGCGTCCCGCCCGCTTCTTCGGAAAGCGGGCAAGATGCGCACTCCCGGCAACTTGCACTGATCGCAGATGCGACCCATGAGCGAACCCCCGAAGCCTCGCCGCGCGTATTCGTTTCGCGGCATCCTCCTCGCCGTCATCCTTGGGCTCATCCTCGCGTCGAGCCTGAGCACGACATGGTTTGGGGCGATGGGCCTCGGCTCAGCCATCCGCGCACTCCTTGACCGCCAGATCAAGACCACGCTCGATGCGGTGACCGGCCGCGTCGAGGAGCTCTTCCTGCCGACCGAACGCCTGCTCAAAACCCTCGGGAAGCGGATCCGCGACGGCGAGCTCCCGACCTCGGACCCGCTCGAGGTCGCGCGCACGTTCGCGGAGGCACTGGAATTTGAGTCTGGCATCACCTGGATCTACTTCGGCTATGCCGACGGACGGTTCGCAGGCGCATTGATGCAAGACGGCCGGATCATCCTCAACGTGTCGTCGCCCGGCGAATCATGGCAGGATTGGATCCGCAACAGCGACGGGAAACTCGAGCGGTTCGACTCCGGCCGCCCGGCGGTGATCTTCGACGCGAGGGAGCGGATCTGGTTTCAACTCGCCGACAAGCACGAGGGGATCGTGTGGACCCCGCCCTACGACTACGTCGGCGGACAGGGCCGGGGGATCAGCGTCAGCGAGGCGGTGCGCGCGCCCGACGGCTCACTGATCGGCGTCGTCGCCGTGGACTTCCTCCTCGAGGACATCACCCGCTACCTCGAACATCTGAAAAACGAATTCCGCGGCGACACCCTCGTCTTCTCGATCCGAGGGCAACTCCTCGCCTCGCCGAAGGATTCCCACAACGATCCGATCATCGCCAAAATCCAGGAGCGGCTCGAGGGTGATGAAGCCTACGACAAAATCCAGAACAAGGGCGGACATCTGATTATGGAGTTTTCGACGTCGGACGACACGTTCATCGCCGGAGTTCGCCGCGCCGCCGTCCCGGGCGACCTCGACTGCATGAGCGCAATCATTTTCAGCCGGAACGAGGTGTTCGGGGCACTCGAACAAACAATTCGGCATGGGATATTCACCGCGCTCGTCGCGCTCGCCGCCTCGCTCGTCGCCGGGTATTTTCTGGCGGCGCGGATCGCGACCCCGCTGCGGGCGCTCGCGAAGGATGTCGCCCGGATCGCCCGCTTCGACCTCGGGCCGCGCCCGGACCTCCGCTCGGATATCCGGGAAATCCGCGCGCTTTCGGACTCGATCGAGATCATGCGCACCGGTCTCCAGTCGTTTTCGCACTACGTGCCGGTTGACCTCGTCCGCGACCTCATGCACAGCGGCGGAATCGCAGGGCTCGGCGGCGAGCGCCGCGAGATCGCGATCATGTTCTGCGACCTTGTCGGCTTCACCTCGCACGCGGAAAACATCCCGCCCGAGGAAGCCGTGAAAATCCTGACCTCCTACTTCGAGGATTTCGGCGGCGCGATCCACTCTGCCGACGGGGTCATTGACAAGTTCCTGGGCGACGGGATCATGGCACTCTTCAATGCGCCCGAGCGGATCCTCTTGCCGGCCGCCTGCGCGTGCCGGGCCTCACTGCGCGGGATCGCCGCGATGCGCGCGCGGCAGAGCCTGTTCGACGTGCGGGTCGGCCTCCACTTCGGCCCGTGCCTCGTCGGCAACGTCGGCACGGCAGATCGGTTCACCTACACAGCAATCGGCGACAGCGTCAACCTCACCAGCCGCCTCGAGGGCCTCAACAAGCACTACTCAACCCGCATCATCGCCAGCACCGCACTCCGCGAAGCGGCCGGCGAGGACGAATTCCTCTGGCGCCGGCTCGACCGGGTCGCGGTCGCCGGACGCGCCGCACCACTCGACATCCACGAGCTCATGGGATTCCGCGCCGACGCCGATCCCGCAGCCGCAGCCATCGCGGGAAATTACCCGTCCGCCCTCGCCGCGTTTCTCGATCAGGACTTCCCCCGCGCCCTTGAATTTCTCGCCGCCATCCCGGCCGCCGACGATCCCTCCCGCCTGCTGCGCGAGCGCATCGAACACCAGATCGCCGACCCCGGCGGCCACAAGCAGGTCAACGCCTTCGCCGAAAAATAGCCGCCGGCATAATCATTGGGGCGAGGCAATAATTCAAACGATATGGGCTGATGCGATGTCGCGGGCGATCTGGTCGCGCAGGGAGTCGGTGTCGGCGAACTTTTTTTCCGGCCGAATGAAGCGGACGAATTCGGCTTCGAGATCGCGGTGGTAGAGGTCGGCGTGGAAGTTCGGGAGGTGGACTTCGAGCAGGCGTTCGCCGTGGGATTTGACGGTCGGTCGGGTTCCGATGTTGGCGACGCCGGGGAGGTGGGAATCTCCGATGCGGACGCGGACGGCATAGACGCCGTCGGGCGGGAACTGTTCGTTGTGGGCGGCGAGGTTTGCAGTGGGAAATCCGAGCTTGTGTCCGAGCCCGGCTCCATGGCGGACGGTGCCGAGGACCGAGTAGCGGCGGCCGAGGAGGTGCTCGGCGGTGTCGAGATCGCCGGCTTCCACCGCCCGGCGGATGAGCGTGCTGCTGACGACCGTTCCGCAGATCGCGACCGGTTCGACTTCGGCGGTTTCGAAGCCGAGCACCGGGCCGAGCGCCCGGAGAAGTGCTCCATCGCCAAGCCGAGCGCGCCCGAAATGCCATCCGCACCCGACGCAGATCCGCCGGAGTGAGCGGGCGGAGGACGCGAGCCTGCGGAGAAACTCCTCGGCCTCAAGCTCCGCGAATTCGTGGTCGAAGCGGATGACGAGCGCGTGCCGGATCCCCATCTCGCGCATCAGCGCGAGCTTGTGCGGGGTCGAGGTGAGGAGGCGCGACGCGCGGTCCGGGCGGAGGATTTTCGACGGGTGCGGGTCAAACGTGAGCGCGGCGGCGGACCCGCCGTCCGCCCGCGCGGCATCGAGCGCCGCACGCAGGACCGCCCGATGCCCGTAGTGCATCCCGTCAAAAACCCCGGCCGCAACCGTCAGCGGCCCCGCCGCCGACGCAAGACCGTCCATCGTCTCAAAAATCTCCATCAGTCGAAAAACGTGTCCTCATGCGCGTAGGGCGGCGCGCAGCAGCAGAGGAACCGGAGCGTCGAGGCGGCGGAAATCTGGTGGCGAGCACCCGGCGGGATGAGGATCGCATCGCCCGGACCGACCTCGCGACTGTCGCCGTCAACCTCCATCGTGCCGGTGCCCTCGAGGATAAAGTAAAATTCCTCGCAAGCGCGGTGGTAGTGGCGTTCGGTTGCCGAGTCGGTCGGGACGGTCGCCTCGGCGAGGCTCTGGTTCGCAACCGGCGCGTTTGTCCGGTCGAGGATGCTGCGGATCGTCGATCCATCGGCGGTTGTAAATGGTTTTTGACTGGATACGTTCAGGACAATCATCGAGATTCGAAGTCTATGAATTTTTTTGAGGGTTGCACAGCATTGATCACCGGGGCGTCGTCGGGTTTGGGTGGGGAGTTTGCGCGCCAGCTCGCGCCGTATGCGCGCCGGTTGGTGCTGGTCGCGCGGCGGAACGACCGACTCGAGGCACTGGCAGCCGAGCTGCGCGGGATCCACCCCGAACTCGACGTGCGAACCTACGCGGCGGATCTTGCCGACGAGGGTCGGCGCGCGGCGTTCGCGACATGGCTGGCGGACGAGGCGATCGCGGTCGATTTCCTCATCAACAATGCGGGGCTTGGCGACCATGGGAAATTCCATTCGGGCGACTGGACGCGGGTGAAGGCGATGCTCGACGTAAATATTACGGCACTCACCCACCTCACCCACCTGATCGTGCCGACGATGCTGCGCTCCGGCCGCGCGGCGATCCTCAACGTGAGCAGCGTTGCCGGATTTTTTCCGCTGCCGAACATGGCGGTCTATTCGGCGACGAAGGCTTATGTGACGAGTTTCTCCGAGGCACTCGCGATCGAGCTGCGCCCGAGGGGGATCACCGTCAGCGCGCTTTGTCCGGGGCCGGTGTCGACCGAATTCTTCGACGTGGCGACCCGCGGGGGCGACGCGTCCGACCACTTCGAGGCGTTCCCGGCGTTTGTGGCGAGCCCGCAGGATGTTGTGGCCGCCGGGCTGCGCGCGATCAAGCACGGCCGGGCGAGAGTGATCCCTGTTCCGCTCCTCGCGGCCGCCGTAGCCGTCGCTCTGGCGATCCCGTTTTTCATCGTCCGCCGCCTGCTTTCCTGGAAGGCCGATTCGATCTAAACGATGACATCCGCCGAACCGATTTCCTTCTCGCAGGCGTTCGATCTGATCAACCCGCACCTCTACACGGTCGAGGAGCGGATCCGGGCGCAGGCGAAGGCGTTTGACCCTGCGGTCGAGGGGTATGTCTCCTACGTGTGCGGCGCGGGCGGCAAGCGGCTGCGTCCGGCACTGGCACTGCTCGCCGGCGGCGCGACCGGAAAAATCACAGCGAACCATGTCGATCTGGCGGTCATCATCGAGCTCATCCATATCGCGACGCTTGTGCATGACGACATCATGGACGGTGCCGAGCTGCGCCGCGACCGGACATCGCCGAACGCAAAGTGGGGAAACGCGATCACCGTCCTGCTCGGCGACGTCCTTTTTGCTCACGCCCTGAAGCTCTCGACAAATTTCACCAACAGCGACATCTGCCGCCGGATCGCCGACGCCGCCTCCGAGGTCTGCTCGGGCGAGATCATCCAGACCCAGCGGCGGTTCGACCTCAAGCTCTCGACCGCCGACTACTACCGGATCATCGAGATGAAGACGGCCGCGCTTTTTTCTGCCGCGTGCGAACTCGGGGCGTTCATCAGCGAGGCGAGCCCGCCGGTCATCGGGTCGCTCAAGACGTTCGGCACGAAGCTGGGCGTCGCCTACCAGGTCTACGACGATATCCTTGACCTTGCTGGCAGCGAGGAGGCGACCGGCAAGACGCTCGGAACCGACCTCAGAAAAGGGAAGTTCACCCTCCCGGTCCTGTTCCTGCTCCAGAGCGGGAAGGATCCGAACACCGTGCGCGAACTCCTGCTCAGGGAGGATGATGTGGACGCCGAACTCCTCGCGCAGATGATCGGCAGCGCGGGCGCGATGGACGCCGCGAAAGAGGTCGCGTTCCGGCTGGTCGGGGAGGCACTCGCGCAGCTCGATCCGATCCGCGAAAATAAATTTGCACGCGGGCTGCGAGCGATCGCCGAGCATCTCCGCCAGCTTCTGGAAGCGATCTGATGGCCGGCCGCATCATGGAGATGCCGCTCTCGGAGCGGCCTCGGGAAAAGGCTGACCGCCATGGGATCGAGGCGCTCACCGACGCCGAACTGCTCGCGATCTTTATCCGCACCGGACAGCCCGGACGGAACGCGCTCGTCGTCGCATCCGACCTCATCACCGCCAGCGGCGGCCTGATCCCGCTCTCCCGCGAAACAGCCGCCACGATCAGGACGCGGGCGAAGGGGATCGGAAAGGCAAAATCCCTCGAGCTCGCCGCCGCGTTCGAAATCGGAAAGCGCCTCGCAAGGTGCCGCGAGGACCGCCCGGTGCTCGATGCGCCCGATAAAATCTACGAGGTATTCGGGCAGGAATTCCTCCTGCTCCGCCGCGAATCCCTGCGGGTGATCCTGCTCGACACGAAGCTCCGGCTCCTGCTCGTCGAGGAGATCGCGCTCGGCTCGATCAACGAGTGCGTCGCGCACCCGCGCGAGATTTTCCGTCCGGCGATCATCCACTCCGCCTACGCGCTCGTCCTGGTGCATAACCACCCGAGCGGCGACCCGCAGCCGAGCGCGGCCGACCGGCGGCTCACCTCGGCACTCCGCGAGGCGGCCGGGCTGCTCCAGATCAACCTGATTGACCACATGATCCTCGGCTCGCCCGACGGAGGTCGACCGCCCTACTTCAGCTTCCGCGACGCCGGACTCCTATGAAAATCCACCCATCGGCAGTTATCTCACCGTCCGCACGGCTCGCGGACACCGTCGAAGTCGGTCCGCATGCGGTCATCGGCGGGGAAGCCGAGATCGGTGCTGGCTGCGTGATCCAGGCCCATGCGATCATCGAGGGCCGGGTGACAATGGGTGTCGGGAACGTAGTCGGCTACGGCGCGGTGATCGGAGCGGTGCCACAGGATTTCGCGCACAGCCCGGAGATCGCAAGCGGAGTTCGGATCGGAGACAGCAACCGGATCCGCGAATACGTGACGATTCACCGTGGGACGAAGGAGGGGACCGAGACCACTGTCGGGAGCGGATGCTTCCTCATGGTCGGCTGCCACCTCGGGCACAACGTGTCCCTGGCCGACCACGTCATCGTCACGAACAACTGCCTGCTCGCCGGCTACGTGGACGTCGGCGAGAGCGCGGTGCTCGGCGGGGGAAGCGTCTTCCACCAGTTCATGCGGATCGGCCGCCGCGCGATGATCGCCGGCAGCTCGAGCTTCAACAAGGACATCCCCCCGTTCGTCACCGCAAACTTCCGCAACCTCCTCGTCGGGCTCAACGTCATCGGGCTCCGGCGCGGCGGGTTCTCTCCGGCGGCTCGCACGGAGATCAAGCGCGCGTTCAAGCTCGTCTATCGGAGCGGTCTGCGCGTCGGCGAGGCACTCGATCAGGCGGTCGGCTCAGGGTGGGGCCCGGAAGCCACCGAGTTCTTCGACTTCATCCGCGCGTCGAAACGCGGGACCTGCACGTCAAACCGCCTCGCCGACACCAGACCGGACGCCGGGTAAGCGGCTCGCCGCAGCCGTCCGGAACGAAAGCAAGCGGTTTCGGCGAAACCGCTCTACCGGGAGCCCCACCCGGCAAAAAAATAATCGGCTTGCATCCGGTCGGTCGGTCGCGAGCATGACGAAAATTCACCAGCCGCCAAATGCCACCCGACCACAAAACAAAAATTGTCGCCACGATCGGCCCCGCCTCGAATTCCCCCGAAATGCTCGAGCGCCTGATCCGTGCCGGGGTCAACGTCGCCCGCCTCAACTTTTCGCACGGCGAGTTCGGCGGGCATGCCGATGTGATCGCGCGGATCCGCGCGGCGTCCGAGGCGTCCGGCCAGCGGGTGGCGATCATGGCCGACCTGCCGGGACCGAAGATGCGGCTGGGGGCGATATCGCCCGAGCCGATCTCGCTGGCGACAGGCGATCCGTTTGTCCTGACGAGCGAGGAAATCGTCGGCGATTGCCACCGGGTTTCGATGAGTTTCGAGCGGCTTCCGCAGGTGGTGAAGGCGGGCGACCGGCTGTTCCTCAACGACGGGGTCGTGCAGTTGATCGTCGGGCGGGTCGAGGGGAACGACGTGCTCTGCACGGTCGCCGTGGGCGGCGAGCTGCGCTCGCGCAAGGGCCTGAACCTGCCGCGGATCGCGCTCGGCATCAGCGCGTTCACCGACCACGACCGGAAGTGCCTCGAATTTGCACTGGCCCACGGGGTGGACGCGATCAGCCAGTCGTTTGTCGAGAGTGCCGCCGACATTACGGCCGTCCGCGAGGCCGCGGCCGCGCTCGGATACCATCCGTTTATCATCGCTAAAATCGAGCGCTGGGAGGCGATCGGGAATTTTGACGAGATCCTCGCTGCGTCCGACGGGATCATGGTTGCGCGCGGCGACCTCGGGGTCGAGGTCCCGATTGAGGAGATCGCGGTCCTGCAAAAGCAGCTCATCGCAAAAGCAAACCGCGCGCACAAGCCGGTCATCACGGCGACCCAGATGCTCGAATCCATGATCTCCAGCCGCCTGCCGACCCGCGCGGAGGCGACCGACGTCGCAAACGCGATCCTCGACGGCACCGACTGCGTGATGCTTTCCGGCGAGTCCGCAATGGGCGCGTTCCCGGTCGAGTCGGTCGCGATGCTGGGAAAAATCGCCACAGCTACCGAGTCGCACCGCGCAAAGTTGGCGGTCCGGCAAACCGTCTCCGACCCCGCCGATGCGGCCGCGGGATTTGGCTCGAACGTCCGCCTCGTCGAGCATGCGATCCGCCTGACCCGTTGCGATGCGGTGCTGGTGCCGACCGTCGGCGGCCACAACGCGCGGGCGGCCTCGAGCGGGCATCCGGGGATCTGGATCCTGGCCGTCGGTTCCGACCACGCCGCCTTGCAGGGGCTGTGCTTCTCGGGCGGGGTCCTGCCGGTGCATGTTGAAAGCGAGCCGGATTCCTGGAACGACTGCGCGCGCGCGCTGGTCAAGGATCTCGGGCTGCCGTGCCGCATGGTCCTCCTGGTCGCGGGGCCGTCTCCGCACTGCCCGCTCGCGAACCAGCGGATCGAGCTCATCGTGCTCTGAGTGCCGGTGCATATTCCCACGCTGATTGAAAAAAAGCGCGACGGCGGGAGCCTTGAACCCTCCGAGATCGCGGAGCTCGTCGCCGGGTATTCGCGCGGCGGCGTGCCCGATTACCAGATGGCCGCGTTCGCGATGGCGGTATTTTTCCGCGGCATGTCCGATGTCGAAACATCCGCGATGACCGCATCCATGCGGGACAGCGGGCATGTGTTCCGATGGCCGGGCGGTTCGCCGCCAAAGGTGGACAAGCACTCGACCGGTGGGATCGGCGACAAGGTTTCTCTCATCCTCGCCCCGCTCCTCGCATGCGACGGGCTCTGGGTGCCGATGGTTTCCGGGCGCGGGCTTGGGATCACCGGCGGCACGCTCGACAAGCTCGAGAGCATCCCGGGGTTCAACGTCCGCCTCGACGCGTCCGCCTGCCTCCGCCAAATCGAAAAGATCGGGGTCTTCATGGCCGGGCAGACCGACGGGTTCTGCCCGGCCGACCGAAAGCTCTACGCGCTGCGCGACGTGACCGCGACCGTGCCGTCGCGCCCGCTCATCATCGCGAGCATCATGTCAAAAAAACTCGCCGAGTCGCTTGATCGGCTCGTTCTCGACGTGAAATTCGGGGCCGGCGCATTCATGAAATCCCGCGACGACGCCGCGCTTCTCGCCGCCGGGCTCGCGGCGGTCGGCGAGGCAAATGGCGTGCGCACATCATGCGTCCTGACCCCGATGGACGAGCCGCTCGGTCGCGCGGTCGGCAATGCGCTCGAGGTTCGCGAGGCGGTGGAATCGCTGCAGGGACGCGGGCCGGACGACCTCGTCGCGCTCACGCTCGACCTCGCGTGCGCGGTCTCCAACTCGCCGCGCGACGTCCACGCCCGGCGGCTCGCCGACGGATCGGCCTGGAGGAAATTTCTCGAAATCGTCGAGGCCCAGGGCGGTGACGCTCGCACGCTCGAACGTCCGCCCGCCGCCGCCCCGGTCGTCGTCACTCTCCCGTCCCCGCGCGACGGAGTTGTCAAATCGCTCGATGCCGGCGCGATCGGCGTGGCCGCCGTCCGCCTCGGCGCCGGACGCAACACCGCCGCCGACTCGATCAACCCGTCGGTCGGGTTTTCCGAAATCAAAAAATCCGGTGAGCGCATCGCCAAGGGCGAGCCGATCCTCGTGATCCACGCAGCCTCCGAGGCGGACGCCGCCGCCGCCGCCCGCAGGGTTCGGTGCGAGGTCGGCTGAGGTGCGTTTGATTTTTTCGGCCCGAGTGCTTGGAAATGTCGTGCGGGCTGCTAGATTGGACCGCTCATGAGTTCCAAATCTTCCGCGCAGATGCGCCCGTATTCCTCGATTGTCCTCGACGGTCGGAGCCGTGCGCCGAGCCGCGCGATGCTGTATCCGGCGGGTTACAAGGAGAGCGATTTTGCGAAGCCTCAGATCGGTGTGGCCTCGACGTGGAGTATGGTGACTCCGTGCAACATGCACATTGACCAGCTTGCCCGCGAGTCCGCGCTGGGGGTTGATGCAGCGGGCGGGAAGGCGGTGATCTTCAATACGATCACGATTTCCGACGGGATTTCGATGGGGACCGAAGGGATGAAATACTCGCTCGTCTCGCGCGAGGTCATCGCAGATTCGATCGAGACGGTCGTCGGATGCCAGGGGTTTGACGGGTTCGTCGCGATCGGCGGGTGCGACAAAAACATGCCGGGCTGCATCATGGCGGTCGCCCGGATGAACCGTCCGGCGGTCTTCGTCTATGGCGGCACAATCCTTCCCGGATGCCTCGCCGGTCGGAATCTTGATGTCGTCTCGGTCTTTGAGGCGGTCGGACAAAATGCGGCGGGAAAAATCTCCGACAAGGAACTTCACGATGTCGAGTCGTGCGCGATCCCGGGTCCGGGCTCATGCGGCGGGATGTATACTGCGAACACGATGGCCTCGGCGATCGAGGCGCTCGGGTTCAGCCTCCCGAACAGCTCGGCCCAGGCCGCGGTCTCGCAGCACAAGGTCCGCGACTGCCGCGATGCCGGCGCGGCGGTGCTCAACCTTCTGAAGCAAGGCATTCGCCCGTCGGACATTTTTTGCAAGGAGGCGTTCGAGAATGCGATCACCGTCACGATCGCGCTCGGCGGTCTCGGAAAAGATGTTGCGCTCATCACCGACGGACGCTTCTCCGGCGGCACCCACGGGTTTGTTGTCGGGCACATCACGCCCGAGGCATTCGAGGGCGGGCCGCTCGCGGTCGTCCGCGAGGGCGACCCGATCACGATTGACGCGCCCACGCGCAAGCTCACGCTCGGCATCCCGCAAAAGGAAATCGCCGCCCGCCTCGCCAAATGGAAAAAGCCTGCGCCCCGCTACCGCCGGGGAGTCCTCGCAAAATACGCCTCCCACGTCTCGACCGCCTCCACCGGCGCGGTCACAGACTCGCTCTTGTAAGCGGTGCGGTTGAAGAAAAAATATCTCTAGCGCGCTGACCTCCCGGCCAACTAGAATCTACCTTTCCCATGCCGATCAGCGCACTGCCACAGAAAATCCGAGACCATTACGAGATTCATGAATGGCGGCACGCCTCCGCGATACTCGAAAAAGATTTTCCAAGCGAGTGGTCCGATATCTGCGATGTTTTGCCCCGCTTCAAGCTTTGCAAATCCTTTATCACGACAAAAGGGGGGAACAAATCCGAGATTTCGAAATGGTTTGACACCCACCTCAACAAAGCTAGGGGCTGGATCGAAAAGGAATTCGACACATCGGTTGTTGTGGACGGAGCGTCCGTGAACAGTCCGACCCATTCGGTGGATTGTTTCAAGAACCGGGTCGCTCTGGAAATCGAGTGGAACAACAAAGATCCCTTCTATGACAGGGACTTGAACAATTTTAGGCTGCTTTTCGAACTTCGGGTGATTTCCGTGGGGATTATCGTCACCCGCTCGGATGCGCTGCAAACGATTTTCAACAACCTCGGTCGGGGATCTTCCTACGGGCAGTCCACCACTCACATGTCGAAGCTGCTTCCAAAGGTCGAAGGCGGAGGCGCGGGAGGTTGTCCGGTTTTGGTTTTTGGTATTAAGAACACACTGTATGACGAAGGTTGTTAACATCACAGAGCCGACCCCGGCCGACGATTTGCTTGCAAAGGCAACGGCAAGATACTCGACCATCCTTGCTGATCCGCCGTGGCAGTTCCAGAATCGCACCGGCAAGATGGCTCCCGAGCACAAGAGGTTGCTGCGATACCCGACAATGGAGTTGAAGGAGATCATGGAGCTCCCGATTCCCCGCCTGGCGGCGGCAAAGTCCCACCTTTATCTCTGGGTTCCCAATGCTCTTCTGCAGGAAGGCCTCAAGGTGATGGAGGCTTGGGGGTTCACTTACAAAAGCAATCTCGTTTGGTATAAAATCAGGAAAGATGCCGGGCCGGATGGCCGGGGCGTCGGTTTTTATTTCCGAAACGTCACCGAACTTGTGCTTTTCGGGGTGCGCGGAAGCATGAGGACCCTGCAGCCGGGAAGGCGACAGGTCAACTTGCTGGCCACGCAGAAACGCGAGCATTCCCGCAAGCCGGATGAAATATACGATCTCGTTGAAGACTGCTCCCCCGGACCCTACCTTGAACTATTTGCCAGGTTTCGGAGGGATGGTTGGAACCAGTGGGGGAACGAGGACGTCGAGCAAAACTCGTTCAATGGAGTTGCCTTGCGAAACGGACATGTCGAGCCTCAACTGCGGCTCCTCGACCAGCCTGCTCAATACAGAAAAAAGCCAACCGGCTGAGAACACCATGAAAGAGATTTCCGCCAATCCGATGCAGTCCGCCGCGTTTCTCCACCGGGAGGACGCGCATTCGCAGGTCTCGGTGAGCTTCGGGGAAAAGATGGACCGTGCGGCGGTGCGGGGGGCATGGGACACTGCATGTGCCACCCATGACATCCTTCGCGCGCGGCTCACCGGCACGCCCGGCGGCGGGGCGACCCTGCTCGTGGCGGATTCCGGCGGGACGGTTTGGGAGGAGCTCGACTGGCAGGCGGCGAAGCCGGAGGAGGTTCCGGGCCGCTGGGCGGAGTTTCAGACCGCGGATCTTGCCGTGCCGTTCGACGGGCGCGGGTCGGTGCGGATGACCGAGATCGCGCTGCCAGGCGGCGGGACGCATTACCTGCTTTCGGTGCCCTCGTATCTGCTCGACGAATCCTCGTTCGCGCGGCTCATGCTCGACTGGCTGATCGCGCTCGAGCGTCCGCTTTCCGCCGACGAGCCTGCCGCGGCGACGACCGGCTCGCCTTCGGCATGGTCGGGGATCCTGAAGCCGGTGCCCGAGCCGATGGTTTTGCACCTGCGTCCGCCGGGGCGCGCGGCGGCCGGGGCGACATGGGATCTCGGACGCGAAGAGGCCGCCCGGTTTTCCGAAGCCTGCAAATCCCTTGACCCGGGGGTCGTTGTCGAGTCGCTGTGGGCGCTTGCTCTCCGTCGGCTCGGCGCGACTGGCAACACGACGGTCCGCCGGTTCGACGTCCGCCGCTCGCACCGCGCGGTTGGGTATTTTGAAAACTGGCTGCCGGTCGTGCATGCGTGGGACTCGAAGACTTGGCTTGCTGACGCGTGTGCGAGGCACGAGATCGCGGCGGCCAACGCATGGATCGCGCCGGGTGCGGTGCTCACGACCGACGGTGCGGGAGTCGGCGGCCTGACCTGCGGTTTTGCATGGGGCGGTCCGGACATCAACGACATCGTCCACACCGCGCTCCCCCGGTGGATCAACTTTGACGCAAAGCTCACGCGGAGTCGTCCGGACCTCCTCCTCCTCGAAGCCCGTCCCGGCCTGTCGCTGCGTGTCCACGGCCCGCTTGGCAGCGAGACGGCTGCGCGCAAACTCCTCCAGCTTCTGGCCGGTCTGATCCAGGGGTTCGCATCCTACGAGGCGAAGCCGCGCGTGCAGATCCCGCTGCTGCCCGGGCCGGAGGCCAGGCAACTCCGCGAGATGTCGCGCGGGCCCGACCCCGCCGAGCACCCGGCCAATGCGCTCGACGCGTTCCGCGCACACGTCGCAAAGACCCCCAACGCGGTCGCCGTCCGGGCGGGCGAACACGAGCTCACGTTTCTTGAGCTGAACACGCTTTCCGACCGCCTGGCCGCGCACCTCGTGCATACCTCGCTTTCCGGCGGATGGCATGTCGCGCTGTTTTTGTCGCCGTCTTCATGGATTGCGATCGCGCTGATCGGTTCGTGGAAGGCGGGCAACTGCTGCCTTGCGCTTGATCCGGCCGCTCCGCCCGAGTGGATTGAGGCGGCTCTCGCAGCGCACGATGCGGGGCTCGTTTTTTGCGACGGCGCGAGCGCGCCGCTGCTCGACACCTCGGCCAAGCGGCGGATCATCATTGACCAGGAGTGGGATGCGATGGAGCTGGCCGAGGTGCCCCGGGCCGCGAACAAGCCGGATGCGCCTGCAGCGATCCTCCCCGGGTATTTCGCCGGCATCGCGCCGGTTGTTCGGGCACTGACCCATGAGTCGCTTGTGGCGGCCGCCGTCGAGGGCGCGCGGATGCTGGATTTTTGGCCGGGGGATTCATTTCTTGCCCACTCGGCGGCCGGCGGCGGCGCATTTTTCGACGAGTGGCTGATCCCTCTGCTGGGCGGGGGGACCGTGTTGATTGCGGGCGACGATCTCCTTGACCCCGTGCATTCCGGGGCAACCCATCTTCGGCTCACCGCTCCCGAGTGGAGCAACCAGGCCGCCCGCTGGGCGCGCGGCGACGATGCGTCGGAGTCTCCGCTGCGCATCGTTGCCGTTGAGATGGGAACCGCCTCGAAGCTCGCGCTCGATGTCTGGAACCATTGCACCGGCGGACGCGTCCGTACGCACACGTTTTTCAGTCTTTCCGGTCTCTGCGGGCTGGGGATCGCGGGCGACGCGACCCCCGACGGAGCGATGCTGGCGGTCGGGCGGCCGGTTGCCGGGACCGAGGTGGCGGTCACCGACGACGATTCCCACGATCTGCCGCCGGGTCACGCCGGACACCTCCGCATGCGGTTTCCTGGCTGGAAATCGTTGTCGAATCCCAAAGGTCGGCGCGGGATCGAATCCGGTCTCCGCGCGTGGCTGAGCCTGGCGGGAGACATCCGCCTCGAGGGCGATGCCGCGCCGGAACTCGCTCGCGGTCCGCGCGCGGCTGCGCTCATTGCCGAAAATAACGTGCTCGACGCGTTCGAGGGCGCACACATTTGGGCACTCGAACCCTGCGAGGTCGATGGCACGTCGGCGGTCGCCGAGTGGCCGCTCACGCGCGGCGGCTGGATTGATGCGTCCCAACTGCCGATGCCGCAGGCCAAACCCGATCTGGAGCCGAAACCCGCCGAGGCTGCGCCCCCGAAACCCGCGAAGGCCGCAACCCCGTGGGTGCCGATCAGCGTGCTCCAGCCGGAGGGCGGCTCGCCGCTCGTGCTGGTGCCGACGGCATCCGGCGTGCCGGAAACTTACCGCGACTTTGTCGCGGCACTCGGAACCGGACGGAAAATTCTTGGGCTCACCGCCCGCGGGATATGCGATCCGGACGCCGTCCACCGCACGGTCGAAGGTGCTGCCGCCGAGTGGATCACCTCGCTCGTCGAGGAAGACCCGTCGCTCGCGTTCGAGCTTTGCGGGTTCGGGTTTGGCGGAATCGCCGCCCTTGAGATGGCCCGCCAGCTCGCGGCATCCCGGCGACCGGTCCCCCAATTGATCCTGATCGGCACCCCGCCGCCGCAGACCGAACAGCCGGCCGGCTGGCTCGCCTCGGTGAAAAATGCCTTCCAGCGGCTGAAACCCGACGGGCGGCTTGAACCGTTTCCGGCGACCGGCGAGCCCGCCCGCGCGCATGTCGAGGCATGGCTCCGCTACCGGTTCGTCCGCTGCGACCTGCGCGCGCGGATCATCGTCCCCTCGGACTTTCCGCCCGACGCCGCCGCCTCGTGGCTCGCCATCCTGCCCTCGGCGCGGGTCGTCCCGGTCAAATGCGCGTGGGCGGAGATGCTCTCGTTCCCGGCCGTCAAGCGCCTCGCTTCGATCATCGCCGACACCCGGCAACCCTGACCAGTGCTCAGATTTCAGTGTTCAGTTTTTAGCGGGATGCGGAGCCGCGCCGGCATGAGGTGGCACGCGGTGATTTTTGCGGCAGGGATTTTTGCGGTGTCCGCTTTACAAGCGGATGGGATTGACTCGTCATCAACGCTTGTTGTTTACAATAAAAACGACCCGAACTCGCAGGGCCTCGCCCAGTATTACGCGAACCGGCGGAGCATTCCCTCGAACCAAGTTGTCGGGCTCGATTGTCCGGCGGCCGAAGAGATCCAGCGGGCGGACTACGAGGGTGGGATTGCCTCGCCGCTCCGCGCGCTTTTCCGGAAGCGCGGGTGGTGGACGTTGGGCCGCGACGCATCCGGGCGGCAGGTTGTCACCTCGTCAACAATCCGCTTTGTCGCGCTCGTGCGCGGCATCCCGCTGAAGATTGCCAACGACCCGGCGATCCCGCCATCGGATACGATCCCGAACCTGCCGGCGCAGATCGCCTCGCGCAATGACGCATCGGTGGACAGCGAGCTGGCGACGCTCGGAATGCCGCTGCCCGGGCCGGCGGGGGTTGTTCCCAACCCGTATTTTCGGCGCTTCACGGCGATCCGGGACAATCCGGTTTATCCGGGGATTCTGCTGACCGCGCGGCTCGACGGGCCGACGCCGTTTATCGTGCGGGCGATGATTGACGATGCGGTTGCCGCCGAGAAGGGAGGGCTCGAAGGCTGGTCGTATGTGGACGCGCGCGGGATCACGACCGGCGGCTACGCGGAGGGCGACCAGTGGCTGGCCAACGTTGCCGGCCTGATGCGGACTCAGGGGCTTCCTGTCCTGTTCGACAACCTGCCGCCGACATTTCCCGCCGGATACCCGATCACCGATGCGGCGGTTTATTTTGGATGGTATGCCGGGGCGGCCGACGGGCCGTTTGCGGACACCGCGTTCCAATTCCAGACCGGCGCGGTCGCCGTGCATATCCACTCGTTCAGCGCGTCCACCCTGCGGAGCACGACCGCCAACTGGTGCGGTCCGCTGCTCGCGCGCGGCGCGGCCGCCACGCTCGGCAATGTCTATGAGCCGTATCTCTCGCTCACCGCGAATCTCGATGTTTTTCAGGACCGCCTGATGAGCGGGTTCACGCTTGCCGAGAGCGCGTGGATGGCGCAGAAGGCACTTTCGTGGATGGGCGTCGTCGTCGGCGACCCGCTCTACCGTCCGTATGCCTCGTGGCGTGCGGTCGGCGGGCTCCCGAGCGCGAGCTCATGGAAAACCTATCGCCGGATCGTGCTCGGCGCGGACGGGAATACCGTGCAGGCGGCATCCGACCTTCGCGCCGCCGCCGGGGAATCCGGCACGAGCATGTTTGTCGAGGCGTTGGGTGCGGCCCAGGTCGCAGCGGGCGATCCGACCGGTGCCCTCGCAAGCTTTGATCTGGCACTGAATCTTGCCAAAGACCCTGCAACAAGAATCCGGCTCGATCTGGAATCCATCCAGACCCTGCTCGCGCTCGGGAGGCGGTCGGATGCTGCTGCACGGGCACTTTCGGCAACATCCGAACTGCCGCCGGGCCCGCGCCGCGACCTCTTTGCGCGCTTTTCCACCGGTCCGCTTCCCTTGCCTTCGATCGAGCCGATCGGGTTGAGCGGGCCGGTGCCCGAGGCGACTCCCGCCCCGGCCGCCACGCCCGACGCCGTGCCTGCGGCGACGGCTGAGCCCGCCCCGACGCCCGAGCCGACCCCGCTGCCGATGCCGCCGCTCCCGGAGCTTCGTCCATGATCCGGTATGGCGATGCCCGCCGGGATTTGGCCGTGCGCGAGTCGCCGCCCGCACGGATCCCGGAGATCGAAATCCAGGCACGGCTTTTCGCGGGCGAATACGGATCGGTCTGGACGACGACCGACGGCAGGCGGGTCGAGATCCTGCATTTTGGGGATTGGAACCGCGAGGCCGGCCCGGATTTCAGGGGCGTCCGGTTCCGGTTTGACGGGACGGCGGAATGTGATGGCGATCTTGAGGTGGACATGGATGCCCGCGACTGGGAGCGCCACGGCCATGCAACGAACCCCGCGTATACCGGCGTCCGTCTCCAGCTCTTTGTCAATACCTCCCGGGTTGCCGCTTTTGCGCGCACGTCGGAATTTTGTGAAGTCCCACAGGCCCGGCTTGCGCTCGATGAAAGGCCGGCCTGTCCGCTGGCCGGGCACCCCGGAGCGGTGGCGCACGACGAGGCGCAGGCGATGATCGAGGAGGCGGCGGAGTTTCGGCTTCGCGCAAAATCCGCCGCCTACGCGCGCGCGGTCTCGCTGCACGGCGCGGACACCGCGCTTTTCCACGCGGTCGCTGCCGGGCTCGGCTACAAGAATAATGCGATCCCGTTTCTGCTCGCCGCGCAGCGGGCGGGGCTCCGGGCGGCGGGTGGACCGACCGGCGAAGCACTCCTTTTCGGGCTCGCGGGATTCCTCCAACCCCGCGTGTTTGACGAGGCCGACGATGCGACCCGCGACTACCTGAAACCACTCTGGGATTGCTGGTGGACGCTTCGCGACCCGCTCGCGCGGCTCGTCCTCCCGCGCGAAATTTGGAAATTGAGCGGCATCCGGCCGTCGAACCACCCGCACCGCCGGTTCGGCGCCCTTGCTGCCGTCGCCGTTGGCTTCCCGCGCCTCCGCGCCGCCGTTCGGTCCGCCGGCCAAACCGGCTTTGTGGAATTTTTTCGCAACCTCTCGCATCCGTATTGGACCCGTCACTGGAACCTCTCGGCTGCTCGCCTCGAAAACGATCTCGCACTCGTCGGGCCGGATCGGGTCAGGGATTTGCTCGTCAACGCGTATTTTCCATCCATTCCGCTTGACCGGGCGCGCGAGGCGATCTGTGCGCTCTCCGGCACGACCCCTGGCGGACGCATCCGTCTCGCCAGCGAGTGGCTTGTTGGCTTGGTGGACCGTCGGCTCATGCGCACCGCCCGCCAGCAGCAGGGCCTCCTTCAGCTCTACTCAGATTTCGGATCGCTCACCGCCCTCGAAGCGTGGGCGCGGATCGGAAATGGGAGTGCCTGAAAACGCGCGCGGCAATCGGAAATGCCGTGCCGAACTCGTCTGGCCGCAGCAAATCCTCTCAAATCCAGCGCGGCAAAGTGCCGGCATTTTTGAGCCGACATCTCAAGGGATCTGCTCTGCGGGCTAGCGGGAGCCGGACATCATCGAGCCCATGACCCCCGGGCCCTCCCATTTTTCCGGGCGGTTCCATGGGATGTTGCTGCCGGCGTGCTGGGACTCGGGCGAATCGTCGGTGGTTGCTGCGCAGCCGGGTAGCAGGATGAAGGCGGCCGCCAAGAGCAGGCTATTCAGCAGTCGCTTGATAGATAACATTGTCGCCGGGTTGGATGCTGACCCCGCGCAAGACGCTGCCGGGAACGATGTCCGCGATGGACGTCGAGGGTTCCACCGAGGTGATGCGTACTTTGCCGACAAGCTGGTTGCCGCGTTTGATGAGCATCTCCGCATTGCCGACGACCCCGTTGCGGTCGCCGAGGCTGAGAACCACAAAATTCCACGCTTGGTTGACCGCGAGGATTTTCCCCTCGAGCCCCTTGCGCATGAGGCCGGCCGTGCGGTTTGACTTTTCTTTGCGGAGATCTTCGACCTGTGCGCGGGCACTGTCGAGTTCAGAGGAGAGTTTGGTCTGGAGCGTCTCTTTCTCTTGGACCTGTGCCTCCAGGTCGGCGATTTTTGTGTCCTTTTCCGTATCGGCTCCGGCGGTGCCGCTTGTGCCGGTCTTGAGGATTTCGATCTCCGCCGTCTTGGCGGCCACGTCGGCTTTGAGCGTGGTGATCTCGGTATCCTTCGGGCCGATCTGGGACGTGAGGTCGGCGACTTGGGATTTTGACTTTTCGAGCTCGGCAGATTTTGATGCGGCTTCGGTCGTGAGCTGCTCTTTTTCCGCAGTGATTGTCCCCATCGCGTCTTTTGCTTCCTTCAAGCTTTTCTGGGACGTGGCGAGCTCACCGGATTTTTTTTCGAGATCCTGTTTCGCGGTGTCCAGATTGACTTTGGTTTCGGTTAGGTGTCCGCGGTTGACGAACCCGATTGCCGCAGTGGCGAGGGTGAGGGCGATCGAAGTGTAGAGGAGAACTTTACCCATGGCAGAATAGAAATTGGTTAGTAGGCGAGGGTGTGAATAACTACCCGGTCCGGTTGCTGCAAGCCAAAATGTTGCCAAAATGTTGCGAATTCATTTCTATTTTGTTGCAGGGGGGAATGGGCGATTTATAGTCAGGGTGCCAGAGACCATGGATCGGGGACGGACGAACCCCGCCAGGGCAGGAATGCAGCAACGGCACTCCTCTCCCCCTTGCCGTGGTTCTCTGGTATTTTTTGTCCGTGTTCGGTCATTTGAGCACGAGGATTTTGTAGATGCCGTCCTCGGGCTCGACGCCGTGGGTGTCGTGGGCGAAGCCGGGAAATTTCGTATCCCATTCCTGAATGGCGAGGAGGTAGGCGAGGAACGGCTCGTCCTTTGTGCCGAGCTTTTCGCCGGGCATGACCATCGGGATGCCGGGAGGATACGGGACGAGTCCGGTGGCGGCGGTGCGACCGGCTGCGTCGGCGACGCTGATCCGCTCGACCTCGTTGGCGACAAGCTTCTGGTAGCAGTCGGCGGGGGTCATCGCCATTTCCGGCAGCACGGAAAACGCGCGGGCCTGGGACTGGAGGATTGCGCCCGCGCGCATGTGGGCCTGCATTTTTTCCGCGAGGTCGCGGAGCCCGAGGCCGGGGTAAAATCCGGCGACTGCGGGGATGCACGTGTTGAGCGGCGCATTGGAGTCGTGGTCGCGCTTGAATGCGAGCAGTGCGTGGACGAGCGTGCTCCACTTTGCGTTGGTGATGCCGAGCGAGAACAGGAAGAGCGTCGCGTAGTCGCTGGTCTTTTCGACGACGATCCCGCGCGCGTCGAGGTAGGCGGTGAGGAGTGCGGCCGGGAACCCGGATTCGGCGATCGATCCGTCGGGGTTCACTCCCGGCGTGATCACCGAGACCTTGATCGGGTCGAGCATGCAGTAGTCGTCCTCGAGGTCGAACCCGTGCCATGCATCGCCCGGATGGAGCACCCAGCAGGAAGGTTCGGAGACCAGAAGGTCCGGGCTCGCCGACTCGAACGTCTCCTGTTTTCCGGTCTGCGGGTTTGTGATGTGGAGCGGATTCCATGTCTGGAAAAACCAATCGTCGCGGTCGCTGTGCTCGCGCCAGAGCCGGGTGACCGTCTGCCGGAACGCGACCGCCTCGCGGAGGGATTCCTCGACGATGACCTCTCCGCTCTTGCCGTCCATCATGGCGGCGCTCACATCGTTTGAAGCGATGATCGGGTAGAACGGCGAGGTCGAACCGTGCATCATGAACGACTCGTTGAACCGGGTGTGATCAATCGCGTTGCGGCCGTCGCGGACGTGAATGAACGACGCCTGGGAGAGCGCGGCGAGGAGTTTGTGCGTCGAGTGCGTCGCGAAGATCGTCGGGGCGTCGGCCGGGTGGTCCTTGGGATTTCCGCGCATCGCGAAGCGTCCGGCGTAGAGCGGGTGGAAGCGTGCGTATCCATACCATGCCTCGTCGAAGTGGATCCGGTCGAGCGAGTCGCCGACGACCTCGAGGACGCGGCCGACGTTGTAGGTGAGCCCGTCGTAGGTCGAGTTCGTGATGACCGCGTGGACCGGGCGTCCGCCCTCGACGAGCTTCGACGCGAGGAGGTTCGCGGGCGGGATTGGGCCGATGATCCCGTAGCGGTTGCGGGTGGGCATGAGGTAATGCGGCATCGCGCCGGTGAGCGTGATCCCCTGCTCGTTCGACTTGTGGCAGTTGCGGTCCACCCAGATCTTCTGCCCTCGCCCGACGCAGGCCATCCAGATGATCCGATTCGAGGTCGAGGTCCCGTTCGTTACAGAATACGTGCGGTGCGCGCCGAAGACCTTGGCCGCATATTTTTCGCCGTCGCCGATCGGTCCCGAGTGGTCGAGGAGCGAGCCGAGCTCACCGACGCTGATCGAGAGGTCGCTGCGGAACATCGCCTCGCCAAAGTAGTCGTAGAAAAGGCGTCCGGCAGGCGACTTCTGGAATGCGGTCCCGCCGGTGTGGCCGGGCGTGTGCCATGAGTATTCGTGGACAAGGTCGAACTCGATGAGTGCCGACACCATCGGCCCGAGCAGGCCGCCGGAATATTTTTTCACGGCCGCCTGGATGCGTCCGGCTAGGAATGGCGCGCTGTCCTCCATCAGCCACACGAGCTCGCTGACCAGCGTGAGCACTTCCTCGGAAAGCTCGGCGCCGCGCTCGCGGTCGGTGAGGAGGAAGATCGGGATTTTCTCATTCCGCGAGCGGATGAACCGGATGAGGTCCATCGCCGCCGCGTGTGGGGCGTCGGGATCGTTGCCGAGCGTCCAGTCCACCAGCACGCCGTGGAGTCCGGCGTCGGACACGAATAGCCCGCGGCCGTCGGCCGCGCCGGGGGCGCAGACGACATCCACGTCGTTGAGCTCGAGCTCGGATTTGAGCATCAGTGCCGCGCGCCCGGCGGCGCTCGACATTTCAAGGTCGTCATCAACGAGGAGGACGCGGTGGCGGAGGATTTTTGAGCGGCGTTCGATCATGGGATTTGTCTGGTGGTGGTTTGTTGGAAATAGTGGAAGCGCTCGCCGACGACCGATTCGTCGAGAATGTGGAATTCGCGCAGCGAGTCGAGCCGGGCGGCGTCGGTGACGAGCTTCGTCCACTCGAGGGCGGCCGCGAAGCGGATTTCAATTTCCCCGGCGAGTTCCTCGGGTGGAAGCGTCCCCTCGGGGACGGTGGTCTTCGCGATCTGCTCATGGAACCATGTCGGGAAAAGAAAGAACTCTCCGTGCTCGAATGCGAACCCGGCCCGGCCCTCGCTGATCCCGCCCTTGCGCAGGATGACGCACTGACATCCGTCGCCGAGCGCCTCGCAAACGACCGCCCATTCCTTGAATGCCGCACTCATGCCCGCAATTGAGGCTTGCCAGCGGGCATCCGTCAAAGGGAAATATCGTCCGTCATGCTCCATCGCTTCGATCTCCATGTGCATTCGTTCTTTTCGAAGGACGCCGCCGGTTCGCCGGAAACCCTTATTGCGGCTGCCCGGGCGCGGGGGTTGAGCGGGATCGCGATCACCGACCACGACACATGCGACGCCCATGAATATCTCAAGGGGAGGCCGGTTCCCGACGGGTTTCTCGTGGTGCCGGGGGTCGAGGTGAGCACGGCATCGGGCCACCTGCTCTGCCTCGGGATCACGCTTCCGCGGCTCAAGGGCGCGCCCGCCGGAGAGGTTCTGGAAATAATAAAAGCCGGCGGCGGCATTGCCGTTCCCGCCCATCCGTTCGACCGCTGGCGCGCGGGGATCCGCCCAGCAGTTCTCGACACGCTCGAGCTGGAGGCACTCGAAATTTTCAACGCTGCGGTGACATCGCGTAGCTACAACGACCGGGCGCTCGCCTATGCTCGCGGGCGCGGGCTTTCGATGCTCGCCGGCAGCGACGCCCACCACGGGTCGGCCGTCGGAATCAGCTCCACCGCCTTTGAGATGGACGATATCACGCTCCCCGCGCTCCTGGCCGCGATCCGCCGGGGCGGGGAGCCGTGCGGCCACTACCTGACGTTTCGCGAGGGGATGAAAAAGCATCTTGCAAACTGGTTCCGAAAAGCAAACCCGCGTCCGCCGCGCGACCTGCCCACAGCCTGATCATAGGGGTTGGCCGTCATATGTTCGGGCCCGGGCAGCCAGCTTGCCCATGCGTTCCTCTCCGTCGCCCGGGGTGCCGAGGCCCGATCGTGCGACGAGTTCCGTTCGGCCGATGGGATTTCCGGGAAGTCGCAATTTTCCCAGATCCAACGTAGGATGCGTTTTTCTTTATTTACTTTGCGATACAAATCATCTAGGCAACGCGTCTGCTATGCGCGCTTTACCGATTGCAATATCCCTCTTCGCTGGCCTTGTGTTTTTTTCTCCGGCCCGTGCCCAGACCTCTCCGATCAACTCGGAGATTCAGATTCAAAAAATCGAGACCTCGCTGGTTGACACGCCGAAGATTGGCGGCGGGGGTTACACGAAAAAAGGCCAGCCGCGGCCGGGGAAATGGCTTGAGATCGAGGTAGCATTCGATCACGACAAAGCCGCCAAGGGCTCGAAGGTCGGCGAGGAGCTCACGTTCAACTACTACATCCTTCTCAATAACGCCTCGGTCACCGAAGACCGGAAAAACACGCTCCTCACCGGCTCGGTCACCCACGAGCTCACCCCGCCGGAGAAAGGCCTCCACTCGGTCGCCTTCGTGAGCCCGCGCACGCTCGCCAAATTGTTCAACGACAAGCCGCCTGTCAACGCCCAGCAGGCGGTCTTTGATGTCGGCGTCACCGTCACCGGGAAGAACGGCCTGCTTGCGCTCCTCTCGGCAAAACCTCAGGGAATCAAAGGCGAGAAGGGCTGGTGGGATGGCACGCCGAATTGGACGGCCCTGCCCGGTCTCATCCGCAACAAGGACCAGACGCCATTTGCATCGCTCGAGTGGGATTACTTTGAGCCGGTAAAAATCAAATCCCAAAACTGACGGGCAAATTTCGATGGCCAAGCCCGCACGTATATTTTCGCTCGACCTCGGGATGCAGACCGTGAGTCTGGCCGAGTTTCACAGGCTGCCCGACGGCGGGCTCAGCCTCCATGCGTTCGGCGAAAGCGGGCTGATCGCCGACCCGTCGGCCGACGCCACCCGGTCGGCCCAGATCAAGGAGGCGGTCGAGCAGCTCCGGCGCGAGCTTCACGTCCCGGCCAAATCCCCGGTCAACCTCTCGCTCCCCGCCCAGTCGGTTTTTTCCCGTTTTGTCAAACTCCCCGGCACCGAAGCGGACGATGTCAGCGCGATCATCGCGTTTGAGGCCCAGCAGAACGTCCCGTTCCCGATTGACGAGGTGACATGGGACTACCAGATCATGGGCGCCCAGCGGGACGGCAACTGGGACGTCGCGCTCGTCGCGATCAAATCCGACCAGCTCGTCGAGGTCTCGGAGTCCGTGGCCGCGGGCGGGCTCAATCCGAATGTCATTGACGTGGCACCGATGGCACTCTTCAACGCGTTCCGCTACAGCTACCCGGAGGCGTCCGGATGCTCGCTGCTCATTGATCTCGGCGCCCGGACGACAAACCTTGTTTTCGTCGAGGACGCACGGGTTTTCAGCCGCAGCATCCCCGTGGGCGGAAGCACGATCAGCGCGGCCGTCGCAAAGGAGTTCAAGCAGGACATCACGGTCGCCGAACGCCTAAAAATTGAGAAGGGCAGCGTGAGCCTCGGAGGTGCCTACGCTGAGCCGAGCGACCCGACAGAGGCGCGGATCGCAAAAGTCGTCCGCAATACGATGACCCGGCTCCACGCCGAGATCGCGCGCTCGATCAGCTTCTACCGGACGAGTCAGGGCGGGAGCCAGCCGGTCCGTGCATTCCTCTGCGGCGGCACTGTCGCCCTCCCTTATACGGTCGAGTTTTTCAGCGAAAAACTTCAGGTGCCAATCGAGTTCTTCAATCCCCTCAAGAACGTGACCGTCACAAACTCCGACGTCGCCGACAGCCTCGCCGCCAAGGCCCAGACGGTCGGAGAACTCGTCGGCGTCGCGGTCCGCGCGCTCGATAATTGTCCGATCGAGATCAACCTCCGGCCGGATTCGATCATCCGCGAGCAGGATCTCTCGCGCCGAAAGCCGTTTCTGCTTGTCGCATCCCTCTGCCTGCTGCTCGCGCTCGGCGCATGGTGGCTGTATTTCGACCGGATGAGGACGATTACCGACGAGGTGGGCGAGGGGGTGAATGCCGATGTCTCGAAGTTGGAGAAGCTGGCCGGAGAGATGGATAAAATTGCCGCGGAACAAAAGAAGCTCGAATCCACCGTCGCCCCGCTCCTGCTCGCCGCCTCCGAGCGCACTGCGTGGGTCGGAATCCTTGACGATCTCGGTGCCAGGCTCCCCGAGCGCTACATCTGGATCACCGAACTCACGCCGATCACGTCCGGTGGCAAGTCGGTCGCCGGTGACAAGACCGCCGCTGGCCCGGCCCGGCCCGGCCAGCCTACCGCCGCCGCCCCTGCTGCTTCCGGGCCGTCGGCGATCATCGCGCTCGAAATCAAGGGCCTCTACCTCGACAACCCGCCAAATGAAAAGGAGGCCCGGATCATTGACGAATTTGTCGAGAACTTGAAGGCGTCGCCGGTTTTCAACCTCCCCGACGACAAGGCGAAAATCATCACGCAGCGGACAACCCGCACCGGAGAAAGCTGGGCGTATGGCTACACGCTTGTCCTCCCGCTCCGCACACCGATCCCCCTCCCATGAACTGGCTCAAGGAAAACCCGTTTCTCGCCGGGCTCGCGGTATTCACGCTCGCCGCCGTCGGCGTGCTCGGTTATCTCATTTCGGATGCCTCCATGGCCTACTCGCAGTCGGCCGACACCTACTCGACGGCGGTGGGCAAACTCCACAAACTTCAAGCGAAGGTTCCGTTTCCGAGCACCGAAAACCTCAAGGCTCTCCAGCTCGGCCGCGACGACTACGCCGCCCGCATCCTCCAGCTCCAGTCACAACTCGCAAAAATGGAGGTCCCGCTCGACCCGTCGATCACTCCGCAGAAATTTATGGACGACCTCCGGGTCGCCGTGAACGACATCCGCAAGCTCTCCGAAGAAAAAGGGGTCAAGCTGCCGGAAAAATTCTATTTCGGGTTCGACCAATACCAGACCCAGGTCCCGACCGATCTCGCGGCACCCGCACTTTTCAGGCAGTTCCGGGTCATCCAGTCGCTCGTCACCCGGCTTGTTGACTTCAAAGTCAACTCGGTAGATTCGATCGCCCGCGACCCGCTGCCCGAGGAGTCCGCCGCGCCCCAGCCGACCGGCCGCCAAAAGGACGACGCGCCCGAGGCGGTTTTCCGGCGGTTCAAATTCGATATCACGTTCACCGCCGAGCAGGGGAAAGTCCGCGCCGTCGTCAATACGATCCTCGCCCCGGCCCAATTCCTCATCATCCGATCGGTCTCCCTCCAAAATACCAGCCCGACGGCTCCCGCCAAGGCACCCGCAGAATCCGCAGCACAGCCGGCGAACCCCTTCGCCGCCGCAGGAATCGACAAAAAATCTCTCCAAGTCATCCTCGGACGCGAACTCCTCAAGGTTACTCTGCGGCTCGAAATGTTCGACTTCACCGAACCCGCAGCCCCCAAAAAGTAAAGCGACATGGACTGGATCACGAAAAACTACGAACGCATCCTCCTCGGCATCGCGGCGGTCGTGCTGATCGCCTCCGCCGCATGGCTCTCGCTTCAAGCGGATTCGTTTTCGAAAAAGTTTTCCGACCGCAACAGCTCGAAAAAGCCGGATAACACGGTGCCCGTCGCCGACATCAAATCCGTCGGTGTCGCAGCCGAGCGCGCGGCAGCCCCGGGCGCATGGTCGCCGAGCGAGGGCTCGCTCTTCGTCTCCCGCCCTTATGTGCTCAAGGACGGCAGGATTTTTGATCCGCTCGAGGGCGGCGAGGATCTCCACCCGCCGATCAAAAATGCCTGGCTCATCAAGTATAACCTCGACTACGCAGCTCCCGACATCAAGGACCAGGATCCCGATAGCGACGGGTTCACAAACCTCGACGAGTTTCTTGCCGGCACCGATCCGACAAACGATGAGGCGACCCCCGCCTTCCACACGAAACTCCGCCTCACAAAATTCGACCCGGTCGCGTTCTACCTCAAGTTCAGCGGCGACTCCGGCGACGGTGAGACGTTCAGCGTCAATGCCAAAAACAAAAAGTCACCGACCCAGTTTCTCAAGATCGGCGAGATGATCGTCGGCACCCCCTACAAGGTCGTCGGCTACGAGAAAAAGACCGCCGTCGTCAACGAAATGGAAACCGACGCATCGGTCCTTACCATCGAAAATATCGAGTCCGGGCATAAAATCCCCCTCGTCTATAACCGCGAGGCCAACGACCCGACGTCGTTCGGCGAATTCCTCTACCTCTACGATAACTCGAAGCTCCGCGTGAAAAAAGATGACGAATTTTCTCTCCCGCCGCAGAAGGATCATAAATACAAACTTATTGACATTTCTGCAGAAGAAGCCCAGATACAGGATCTTGTCACAGGACAAAAAATTCGGATTACCAAGCCCGAATGACAGCGAGAGTCCCTTCCATGCAGCCAGAACCATTCATGAATCCGACCCTGCCCTTCCGTCGCATGGGCTTTCCGCCCGCGCGTCCGTCCCTCTTTTCGCTCCTGGCCGCCCTGATCGGCCTTTCGCTTCTCCCTGCTCCAGCCCAATACCCGGGCGTTCAGGGCACGGTCGCCGGCCAGATTCAGCGCTCGTCCCAAACCGCCGACTATGCCACCACCGTCGCCGAAAAGGGCCGGAAGGCGCTCGAATCCCAAGACTTCGAGAGCGCGTTCGCGTATTACAAGAGCGCGGTGGACATGCTGCCGATCGGGGGCGACGCCACCGCCGCTGTCCGCCAGGCCGCGCTTGACGGGTTCTGCGCTGCGGCCGTCAAGCTCGCCCGTCAGAGGATTTCCGAGGGCCGCTTCGAGGACGCCAAGACCACCGTCGCCGTCGTCCTGGAGGACCGCTACAACCCGACCTACAAGCCGGCCGTCGCCCTCAGCAACGAGCTCAAGGACAAAACCTCGTTCTTCAGCCAGACCATGACCCCCTCCTTTGTCGCCAACGTGGAGGAGGTCAAGCAGCTCCTGCAGGAGGGCCAGGGGTTTTATGCCACCGGCCGCTACGACCTCGCGTTCAAACGCTACGAGCAGGTCCTCAACGTGGATAAATACAACATCGCCGCCCGCCGCGGGATGGAACAGGTCAATGTCGCGCGCCAGAAATACTCCGACATCGCCTACAGCGAGACGCGCGGCGACATGATGCGCCAGATCAACAAGGCATGGGAGCTGCCGGTCAAAAAATTCGAGGTGGTCGGCTCGCAGATCATCGAGCAGCCGCAGCTTGACTCGCGCGGCACCGCCTCGATCAACCGCAAGCTCGACGACCTCATCCTCCCGACGGTCAACTTCAGCGACGCCACAATCCGCGAGGCGCTCAACCAGCTCAAGCGCCTCGCCGTCGCCGCCGACAAGGACGAGTCGGACCCCAACCGCAAGGGCGTCAATATCATTCTCAAACTCGCTAAGGAGCAGGAGGACTCGACCCTCCCGCTCTCGCTCACCCTCTCGGATATCCCGCTCCGCGAGGCGATCCGATACGTCGCCAGCGCCGCCAACCTCAAGCTCAAGGTCGAACCGTATTCGGTCGTCGTCGTCCCGCTCTCCGAGCCGACCGATGTCCTCATCACCAAGGAATACAAGGTCCCGCCCAGCTTCATCACCTCGCTCCCCGCCACCGCCTCCGCCCCCGGTGTCGCAGCCGGCTCGCAGTCGGTGGTCGGTAACCGCTCGGGTGCCCGCGAATTCCTCGAAACCCAGGGGGTCACGTTCCCCGAGGGCGCCAGCGCAAACTTCGTCGCCTCGACCAGCCGACTGATCGTCAAAAATACCCAGTCGAACCTCGATCTGGTGGATACCCTCGTTGACAACTCGCTCACCGCCCCCGCAACTCAGGTCGAAATCGAGGCGAAATTCCTCGAGGTCAGCCAAAATAATCTCAAGGAACTCGGCTTCGACTGGCTCCTCGGCCAGTTCGCCCTGCCGTTCGGCACCGGAGTTTACGGCGGCGGCGGAACGACCCCCGGGGGAACCGGCATGAATCCCGCCAATTTCCCATTTTCAAGCGGAGGGGTTCCCACCGGTGCCACGTCCGGGTCTCAAGGCCCGATCACGGCCGGCAACCGCTCGGGCTCGACTGCAATCAGCGCAAATGCCGTGGACGCGCTCCTCTTCAGCAATCCGATTGGCACCGCTCCCGCCGTCCTGGCACTCGCCGGCGTCTTCACCAACCCTCAGTTCCAGATCATTCTCCGCGCGCTCAACCAGTCAAAGGGAGTGGACCTCGTCAGCGCTCCCAAAGTCACCACCAAAAGCGGGCTCCGCGCCACGATCGAAATCGTCCGCGAATTCCGCTACCCGACAGAATATGATCTCCCGCAAGTCGCGCCCAGCGTCGGAATCTCCCAATACAGTCCTGTGACTCCCACCACCCCGACGGCTTTTGAAATGAAGCCGACCGGCATCACTCTGGAGGTCGAGCCGACGGTCGGTCCGGACGGCTACACCATCGAGCTCGTTCTTGCTCCTCGCGTGATCGAGTTCGACGGCTTCATCAACTACGGAAGCCCGATTT
>DYRS01000003.1:2954-6615 GCA_020718585.1 Chthoniobacter flavus | reverse complement strand
TCGACCGTGGTCATGGGCGGGCTCATGCGCGAGGACGTGCAAAAAGTCGAGGACAAGGTGCCGATCATCGGAGACGTCCCGCTTGTCGGCCGCTTGTTCCGCACAACGGCCGACCAGCACATCAAGCGCAACCTCATCATGTTTGTCACGGCCAGCCTGATTGACCCGGCCGGTCAGCCTCTCATCCGCACCGACGAGGAGGACCAGGTGGTGGCCATTCCAAACGCCTCCGCCATTGAAGCCGAGGCCATTCCCGGCGATGCCCTCAGCGTGCCCCTCCCGCAATAAATTTCCTTCCCGATGAAAATAAGCGCTTCTCTTCTGACCTGGCACCTCCTCCCGAAAGGACCGTGGGCTTCCAGCCCGCATGATCTCCGCAGTCCCCTTGCTTGGATTTTTTGCGCATGTGCCCGTTCCCCAAGGGCTCTCCCATCCTTTCTCTTTCCTCTTTCCTCTTTCCTCTTTTTCTTCGCTCCGGTTCTTTCCGCCCAAAGCCCCGTTGCCATTTCCGACCGGGAGATCGTCCGCCGCCAAGAGGATGTTGTCCTCGCAGAGAAGTTGCTTGCGAAGGGCGATCAGGCAATGGCTGACAAGGACTTTGAGTTGGCCTACGTGAATTATCTCGATGCGATGGACCGCATTCCGCCCGGTGCGGCAACGGCGATGGAGCGTCAGCCTGCCCTTGCGAAATTCAGCAACGGCGCGCTGGCTTACGCAAACTTCCTCGTCACAAATGGTCGCTACTCCGACGCCGAGCAGGTCGCCAAAACCATTCTCCTCCCGCGCTTCAACCCGGGCTTCAAACCGGCCGTCCAGTTCCTCTCGAACCTCGAGCAGTCGGACTACTACAACAAGACCGTCACGCCGCAGTTCGCAGCCCAGCGGGACGAGGTGCTCAAGCTGCTGAACGAGGGGCAGGGATACTATGCCACCGGGCGCTTCGACCTTGCCATGAAGCGCTACGAGCAGGTTCTCAACATTGATCCCTACAACAGCGCCGCCCGCGCAGGCATGGAACAGGTCAACAACCAGAAGTCGAACTACTACACCGACGTCCGCAACGAAACCCGCAGCCGGATGCTCTGGCTCGTGGACCGCGCATGGGAGCGGCCAGTCAAAAAAATCCAGAACCGCGACACCGGCGCAGGCCCCCAGTCGCGCAACAATGCCGGCCAGGGGGCTGAGGCGATCACAGCCAAACTCAACCGGATCATCATCCCCTCGCTCAACTTCAACGAAACCACGATCCGCGAAGCGGTCGAGCAGCTCAAACAAATCAGCAAGAAGCTCGACACCACCACCGATGATCCGAAGCAGAAGCGCGGGGTGAACATCGTTCTCAAGCTGCCACCTCCCTCCGCCGCGCCAACCGCCGATCCGAATGCCGATCCGAATGCCGCGCCAGCCGCAGGCGACGCTGCCGCGCCCTCGGTCAACGCCGACTCGAAAATTACTTTTTCACTCAACAATGTCCCGCTTATCGAGGCTCTCCGCTACCTCACCGAGCTGGCCGGTCTGAAATATAAGGTCGAGTCGTATGCTGTTTCGATCGTCCCAAACACGGAAAACACCGACGACATCCTTACCAAGGAATACCGAGTGCCGCCGACGTTCATCCCGGCGAATTTTGGTGCCCCGACCGATGCCGCCGCCCCGGTCGCCGGAAGTGGCCCCAACCTCAAGGACAGCCGAGTCAAAGGCGGTCGCGACGCGCTCGTTTACCTTCGCGATGACCAGAAAGTCCCGTTCCCCCCCGGCTCGTCTGCCCAGTATGTCTCGGCCGGAAGCAAGCTCTTCGTGCGCAATACACAAAGCAACCTCGACCTCATTGACTCCCTCGTGGATGCCGCGATGGGGGTGCAGCCGACACAGGTTGAAATTGAGGCGAAATTTTTGGAGATTTCGCAGAACAATATGAAGGAACTGGGCTTCAACTGGATGCTCGGTCCCCTCCAAATCGGCGGCAGCGGTGTCTATGGTGCCGGCGGCACCGAGGGCTACGGCCAATCAGTCAACGGTGAGACCTACCCATTCGGTACCACCGGCTCGGATCCTGTCACTGGTGGCCTCCGATCCGGAACCGGCATTGGCGGAGATGCCGCAGTCACCGCAAATTCCATTGACGCGCTTCTCTTCCAGCAGGCTGGCGGGGTGGCATCATCTTTCACTCCGGCTCCCGCTATTTTTGGGCTTTCGGGAGTTTTCTCAAACCCCCAATTCCAGTTTGTCATCCGCGCGCTCAATCAAAAAAAGGGAGTTGACCTCATGTCGGCTCCCAAAGTGACGGTCAAAAGCGACAACAAGGCGGTCATTAAGGTCGTCCGAAACTTCCCGTATCCCACGGAATTCGATCCGCCGCAGCCGGGCACCAGTGGTAATTTAACCCTTGGCTTAAATATACAAGGTGTGGCTGTGCCTACCACTCCTACGGCATTTCAAACCCGTGATCTGGGCGTCACCCTAGAGGTTCTCCCTGTTGTAGGACCGGACAATTACACTATTGATTTAAATCTATCTCCAGAAGTTGTTGAGTTTGATGGTTTTATAGACTATGGCAGTCCGATTTTGTCTCCGACTTATAGCCTTCTAACTGGGACCTGGTCAGATCTCGTAATCACGCCCAACACCATCCACCAGCCGATTTTCTCGACCCGCAAGGTGACGACCAACGTGAGCATCTGGGACGGCCAGACGGTCGCCCTCGGCGGGCTGATCCGCGAGGACGTGCAGAAGGTGCAGGACAAGGTGCCGATCCTCGGTGACATCCCGCTCGCCGGGCGCCTCTTCCGCTCGAACGTGGACCAGAAGATCAAAAAGAACCTGATCATCTTCGTCACCGCCCGGCTGATGGATGCCGAAGGCAAGCCGGTCCGCCAGGATGATGAGCAGGAGGAAATCGTCGAGCCCCTCGGTCTCCCCGAAACCCTGCCCTCGCCCACCTTCGAGAACCGCTCGCTCGGAAAATAAGTCCGCGCTGCCGCGCAAGCACCCGGTAGGGCGGTTTCGCAGACGTTTTTCGGTAGGGCGGTTTTGCCAAAACCGCTGAGACGTGGAATGTTCACCGACATGTCCATCCGAAGAAAACATCTCCCGCATGAGACGCCGTTGGGCATTGTTTCCGAGGATGCGTTGTTCTTTGTAACATTCGGCCTTCGTGAACGCGGGTCAGACGCGATCACGCGCAACGCCGGCCCGATTCTTGAGGCTGTCGCACGCCGACACGCGGACGGCATTTGGTATTGCCGCATCTTTCTTCTCATGCCGGACCACGTCCATGCGCTGCTCTGGTTTCCCGATCCCTCGCAGCCGATGCGAAAAGCGATTTCGGATTTCAAGCGATGGACCGCGCGCGCTGGAGGGTTCGAGTGGCAGCGGGATTTTTTCGACCACCGCCTCCGAAAGGAGGAATCGGTTCACGAAAAAGCCGACTATATTCTCATGAATCCAGTGCGTGCGGGCCTTGTGAATACCCCGGAATCGTGGCCTCACGTGTTTATCGCGCGAGACGCCCTCGGGTAAGTCCGCGCTGCCGCGCGAGCAGCCGGTAGGGCGGTTTCGCCGAAACCGCTTGCTGCGGCCCCGGACGGCTCGGCGAGCCATCCCCACCGGGTAAGTCCGCGCTGCCGCGCGAGCAGCCGGTAGGGCGGTTTCGCCGAAACCG
>DYRS01000003.1:0-2854 GCA_020718585.1 Chthoniobacter flavus | reverse complement strand
CGGGTAAGTCCGCGCTGCCGCGCGAGCAGCCGGTAGGGCGGTTTCGCCGAAACCGCTTGCTGCGGCCCCGGACGGCTCGGCGAGCCATCCCCACCGGGTAAGTCCGCGCTGCCGCGCGAGGGGGCGATAGTGCTCAGCGGGTTTTCCGCATGGGCGGGGTGGGGGGAGCAGGAGGCGTGGGCTTGGCTGGAATGGTTGACTCGCTCGGAGGGGTCGAAGGAGCCGGGGGAGTCGCCGATGCAGGAGCGAGCGGGGGAAGCCAGAATTGCGCATCAATTTGTGATCCGCCCATATCGAGGGATTCCATTTCAAGGCGCACGGTGAGGGGGCGCCCATTTTCGGCCGGCCATTCGTCTTTCCACTCGCCGTTGAGGAAGAACGACCATTTGACGCGTTCGACGCGCGGGAGGAGGGGGATCCAGGAATTTCCCGATTTCAGGCGGTCGAGATCAGCAGCCGGGAGGTCGCGGGGCACAAGGAGGAGCGACATGGTGCGGGAGCCGTCGGCCCGCGGTCGCGCGGCCAGAACGAGCGATCCTCCCCCGAGGCTTGGCACCCCGAACATTCCGGCAGCCTCCTCAAAAATCAGCTCGGGAATCGGGGCGCCTGTTGGCGACTTCGCAAACCGGAGCTGGACCCGCCCCTCGCGCGGGAGGTTTAGAAATGCGTCGCGCGTGACTTTCAGAAATGCCTCGATCCGTCGGACCGCCGCCTGCTCGTCCATCGTCGCCCGGCTCGCTTCGCTCGCGGCGGTGCTGATCTGATAAACCGCCCCGGTCAGGAGCCCGAGCAGGGCCAGGGCGAGAATCACCTCGAAAAGCGTGAAGGCGGATTTGGATAATTTGGAATGGGATATTTGGAATTTGGAATGAATGTCACCCTCGCTTCGCGCGGCACTCGGACGCAAAGCGGCCCAATTCCTCATTGTGCATTTGACTCGCAAGCTTGCCCTTCGGGCTGCCTCCGGCAGTCTGTCTCGCTCCGCTTGGCTCTCATTTCGCATTTCTTCCATCACGGCTTGTAGATCAGGATTTCGGCGGATTCCCTGCCGTTCCGGGCACTCCCGAAGTCTGCTGAAATCTTGAGTTTCCACAGCCCCGTGATGAGCGTTCCGTTCGTGGTTTTCGCTTCGAACGGGTCGAGCGATTCCTCGACGCGGATCCCGTGGTTGTCGCGAGCCTCGACGACCCGTTTCCCGTTGGTGGGAGGATCCGACATCGCAGCGGCGAGGCGGGATTCCAGGACGACGCGGGCGAGCGCCCGCTCGCGGGCCTCGACCGCCGCGCCCACCGCGCTGTCCAGCGCGACCGCAAGCCCGGTCACCGCCATCGCAAAAACCCCCAGCGCAATGAGAACCTCGAAGAGCGTGAAGGCGGATTTGGATAATTTGGAATGGGATATTTGGAATTTGGAATCAATAGAATCCGCGCGCTGTGCGGCACTTGTGCGCAAAGTATCCCAATTCCGCATTCCGCATTCCGCATTCCGCCATTTCTTATTCATCGATGACAAGTCCCGTGAGCGGGTCGAACGCGAGCTCGACCGACTCGTTGCCGCACCGAAGCCGGAGCGCCAGAGGCTCGCAGATCCCCGCACCGTTGAATCCCCATGATTCGATTTTTCCCGGCTTACGGAACCTCGACTCGGTGAGCCGGCGCACTTCGAGCTTCCATCCGCCGGGCAGCCGCGCTGGCGGAATCGAGCTGATTTCCGGAACCAGTCCGGTCTCAAGGATCGAGATCCGCCGGGCCTCGCCAAACTCGACCGCGCTTGCGCGGACATCCTGCACCGTCCGGGCGACGGTGTCCGCAATTTCCTCGCCGGGCGACTTTCCGAACGAGTCGGCGAGATAGGGCACGGTGATCCCCATCAGCACGGCAATGACCCCGATGGCAAGAAGGACCTCAAGAAGCGTGTAGCCTCCCGGGAGCGCGGGCGGCCTGCCCGTATTCGGAGTTGAGATGCGGTCGGAAATGTCGTCCCTATTTTTTTGGCGCGGGGGCATTGCTCTCTTTTCCGGAGTCGTCGTCGCTTTCCTTACCGTCCGAGCCGAGCGAATAAAGATCAAAACCGCCCGGGTTCAGGCGTCCGGGATTGCGATAGACATATTCCGCACCCCAGGGATCGAGCGGAACCGATTTCATAAGCTGCTTCCATTTTCGCGGCTTCGGGTCCGAGCTTGGCGGCTGCACGAGCGCCTTGAGCCCCTGCTCGGTCGTCGGCTTCCGGTAGTTGAGCATTTCGTAGGTGCGGAGCTGCATCGAAATCGCCTGGATGTCTGCCTCAACCCGCTGCTCCTTGGCGACGTCGAGGTTGCCCACCAACATGTAGATCGCGGAACTCACGAGCACGGCGATGATGCCGAGCACGAGCATGATCTCGAAAAGTGTGTAGCCGGCGGATTTTCCAGAGGAGGCGGATGGAAGTTTCACAGCGGGCAATGTCGCTGATGTGATCAACTTCTTCAAGCCCGGTTTGTTTTCAATCCATCGTGACGCCCGCCTTTGAGCCGCTACGGCCCGAAGATTCGCCTCAAGACCCTGTTTGATGACGCCTCGGCGTTCACCGAAGCTCCCAGTCCCGTCTATGGGGAAAAAGGTGTCGTGCTTTCTTATCGCCATGTTGATCTCCTCTGGCACCCGGTCGGCGGTCTCGTGCGTTTCGTTGCCGTCATTCATCCGACCCGGGGATGCAGGGTTTTTCTCTCCACCGACCTCTCCCTCCAACCGCTGGAGATCATCGCCATCTATGGGGTGCGCTTTAAAATCGAGGTCTCATTCAAACAAGCCGTCCATACCGTGGGCACTTATGAGCTTAGCAGAAATAACATGATACAAGATGCGCCGGAATTTTT
>DYRS01000161.1 GCA_020718585.1 Chthoniobacter flavus | reverse complement strand
CGCAAATCCAATCGTATCTGGAGCGAGAACGGATTCGTATAGTTAGGATATCCCATCGCTAGAGGAGAACCGTCAATGTCCGAGACTTTCACCTACAAGGTGCCGGATCCGATTAGCCTGAACCGTGTCGATGCCATTGCCGATCTCGTGAGAAGGACCTTCGGCGGCGTTATCGAGCGGTCTGGACAGGAACCCGTATTTGTGTACTTAGGCTTCGCCAAAGGGCAGTGGTCGAGATTGCAGGCGCTGCGTTCGCTGCGAATTACCGATTTGTGTTTGGAGGGGCGACTTAAGGCGGCCGAGGCATCGGTTGTACCGCTCGGCAGCGTCCTACAGAGTGCCGCTGGGGACATCGGCGAGTTGGGTATGCTGGTCGCTGAGGTCGGTTTCGAATTGAAGGGCACCAAGCAGAGCCGTGGCTATGGTGAGCGGGTGCAGGTCAGGGTCGAAAAGGGGGAGAATGCCTTCGGGTATATCGTTAACGGGCTTCCGCTTATGACCGACACCCCGGCTCGGAAGGGGCATTTCGAGCGCCTCGCAGGGCGGCTGGATCTCCCGTTGGAATTCATCGACGAAGATGGCCGTTTTCGTATCGTGCACTCGGGCGGGAGAGAGGTACAAACCTGGGGGGGACTGCTCGAACATGACCCGGAGGGGTTCTGGTGTCCGTTGGAACTTAGTTGCGCGCAACTAATGGACAAGCTCGGGATCGCGGTGAGAGAATTCTCCAGCGGTCGCATTTTCGAGGTGTGCTGGCGGGTGGCTTTCGGTCGTCGCAGCGATGCCGACGCCGATTATCCGGCGACCTTCGATCAGATCGCGGAGCTGGCGATCTCAAAGGCATTCCCCTATGAAAAGCTATCGGTGGACCTGTCGTTCCAGATGGCGGATCTCCGCGACCTGGACGCCCTCCAAACACTCTGCGGCGACAAGAGTAAGATCTATACTCGGGTCATCAGCTTCGACTTCGACGACATCGACTACGGCGAGTTCGAACTGGAAACCACGGCGACTGGCCACCGCCTGCTGCTGACGACGAAACTGGAGCATGACTTAGATGATCTGTCCAAGGCCTTCGGTGTGACGTTATGCCAGGACTGAGGACCAGCCGCTGAAGGCTCTTAGAGACCGAATGCACGATGCTGCCTTCCAGGCCGAGCGCCGCCGCCTGTGGAAGGACAGGATGAGGCCGTTTCTGAATGGCGAGTTTCGCGGCATCTACGATCCCGGCCCTGGCTTCGGGGCGAAACATGGGCTCTGACAATCATTGGAACGAAAACTTACGCTAAGGGCCAGTCATCGTCCTCTGGGCCGCGCAGCGGTCGCATCCCGCCGCGGGCGACCTGCTCGGCCAGCAAGAACGCGTAGCGACCCAAGACATTGATATGATGGGTCGACAACGGGGACAGGCGGGCCACGTCTTCGGGCCGGACCACGTATCCTTCGCTGCGTAACTGCTCCAAGGCGGCGGCCATGTAGATCGTGTTCCACAAGATGACGGCGTTGACGACCAGCCCCAGGGCGCTCAGTTGGTCCTCCTGCCCCTCGCGGTAGCGTTTTCGGATCTCTCCACGCTGGCCGTGGCAGATCTTGCGGCCGACGGCGTGGCGCCCTTCGCCGCGGTTGAGCTGGATCAAGATGCGGCGCCGGTAGGTCTCGTCGTCCAGGAAGTTCAGCAGGTGGATCGTCTTGGGAATGCGGCCCAGGTCAGCGATGGCCTGGGCCAGACTCGACGGCCGATCACCTTTGAGCAGCGAGCGCATCAGTTCGTCCGCCCGGATCGCGCCCAGTTTCAGGGAGCCGGCAACGCGCAGGATGTCCTCCCACTGCCGGACAACGCGTGCCCCGTTGATCCGATGCCGGGCCAGCGAGTTCAAGGCGCCATAATCGGCGTCGGGATCGAGCCGCCAGAACCGGGTGCCGCCGATGTCGGCGAGCCGCGGGCTGAATTGATAGCCGAGCAGCCAGAAGAGCCCGAAGACGATGTCGCTGGCTCCCGCTGTATCGGCCATGATCTCGACTGGTTGGAGACTGGTCTGTTGCTCCAGCAGCCCGGCGAGGATGTAGATCGAGTCGCGCAGCGTGCCCGGAATGACTAAACCGTGGAACCCGGCGTACTGGTCCGAGGAAAAGTTGTAGTAGGTGATGCCCCGCTCGGCGCCGAAGTATTTCCGGTTGGGGCCCGCGTTGATGGTCCGCACCGGGGTGACGAAGCGCATGCCGTCGGCGGAGGCGACCTCACCGCCACCCCACTGCTGGGCCAGCGGATTCGCCGTTTGGGCCTCGACCAGGCAGGCATTGGCCTGAGCAAGCGTGTCCGCGCGGATGTAGTTCTGCTGAACCCAACTCAGGCGGTTGCGGGTCAGCGCCGGATTGTCCTCGCGGATCAGTGGTTCCAGGCCGATGTTGCAGGCCTCGGCCAAGAGCACGGCACACACGCTGGTCGGCAGGTCGCTGATCCGGGCCTGGGCCTCGCTGACATGGGTGAAGGCCGAGGCGAACCCGGTACGCATCTGTATCTCAAGGAGAATCTCGGGGAGATCCACCCGTGGCAACAGGCGGTTCACGCGGGCACGCAGGTCAATCAGACTGTCCGGCTCATCGATGTGGTCCAGCGGGCTCAGGGTCAAGGGTCGCGTGGGATGGTCTGGATTGATCCTGACCGCGGCGTTCGCCGGTAGGTTCGCCAAGGTTTGTCGATAGGCCGCGTCGAGTTGGGTGCCGAGCTGCGCCAGTGCCTGTTTCCCGTTCACCGGCAGATTCAAGGAACGGCAGAGCGGACCGCGTTGCGTCTCCCACTGCGGGCCCTGCAGGAGTTTGGCGCGGGGATCGCCCCACCGCTCGCTGGGGCTGACGTAGAGATCCCGGCGCCGCAATCCATCTTGCAGGCGTCCCAGGGTGCATAGGGTATAGGCCGGACGCTGCACTTGGCCGTTTTTGTCGATGACCAGCCGGCGCCACGGGGTCGGAATGCTCTCGCGCGGTGCCGCTTGGCAATCGGCGTGGCGCTTGCCCTCGATGGAGCCAAGGAAATTGAGGGCATCCAGGACGGGGCGACCGCTGGGTGTTGCCTGAAACTGGACATGCCGCAGGACCGCGGGCAGAAACCGCCGGACCCGTTGATAGCGGTCAACGAGTTCCTCTTGGTAGTGGTCGTCGGCCGGACGTGCCAGGGTATCGATGGTCGCGATGGCGCGGCGTAGCCGTGCCTCGGGGATGCGCTTCAAGACCGCGGCGCGCACCTCCTGGTCCGGGTACTGTGGATCGAGCAGCAGGGCACAGGCCTCGCCCAGTGCCAGGGCCGCCTGATCGAGATCCCGCACGGTGCGCAAGCGCTGCTGCTGGCCCAAGCGCTCGGCCTGCGCGGCGATGTCGGTGATCAACAGGTCCAGCACATCCAGCGCATCATCGAGCGCGGCGACTTCGTAGACGGCCACGAAGGCGAGCAGGGTGGCCAGGCGCCGGGGCGTCGGCATACGGGCAATGGTCGGCGCCCAGGCCGTGGCCGCCGTCCGGGCCAACAGCTTGATACGCGCCAGCGGCAGCCCCGTCAGATCCAGCGTGCCGATGCCCAGCGCCTGCAATTCGCGATGCCGGTGCAGCGCGCCGATCAAGGCCGGCGCACTGACACGCGTTGGGCCGCGGCGCAGCCGGTCCAGGTGACTGAAACGGGTTCCCGAGGGGACCAGCAGCAACGCCTCGAGCTGCTCCTGCTGCGCGGCCGACGGCAAGGCACAGAGCCGTCGCCACAGGCGGCTGGCCGAGCGCTCGCGGATGCGGGCGACCAAGCGGGTCAGGGTCGTGACACCCGGCAACAACACTTTACGTTCGATCAGCCAGGCGGTGGCCAGGTCGAACAGCAGGCTCGGCCGCTCCTCACTCAACCAGGCCCGCAGGAACAGCCAGCGACTGAGCCGAAAAGACCAGGGCGGTTCACCGAAGTCGCGGTAACCGTAGTGCGCCCGGATCTCGGCGCGGTGCACATGGCGTGTGGGCTCGCGCTCCAAGTAGTTCGACAGGCAGCCGACCTCGGCGATACCAAGCTGCCGGGCCACATGGTCAACCACGGTGGTCGGGACCGCGACGGGGTTTGGCAGGAAGCTGCCGAGAAACCGGACCGTCAGCAGTTGCAGGGCGAAGCCGAGCCGATTGGCGTCGCCGCGGCGCTGGCTGATCAGGTCGCGGTCGGTGTCATCGAGGTGGAAGAAACGCGCCAACTGGGCGGCGGAGACCACGTCCGGGTAACGGCCATACTGGCGCTGCTGCGCCTCGGTCAGAAAATCGACGGGCACCTGGCCGTCTCAACAAACGACCGTTCGTCGAGATGGCCGGAAGCCCCTCGCACCAGCCTCGCAACGGGCCGATTTTTGTAGCATCTGAGCGTCTCGTCTATCAAAGTCGCAGTTAGCCATGTGTATCATAGGAAAGCAAGACAACTACCCGACTTGCGGGGGACGGCGATGGCAAAGTTGG
>DYRS01000160.1 GCA_020718585.1 Chthoniobacter flavus | reverse complement strand
GGGAGACACGCAGCCTGCGACGAAACCGCTTCCATCGCGCGCGGGATTTGGCAAAATGCGCGCGAATGAGTGCCCTTGAGATGGAATCCGATTCCCGCCGCGAGACAGCCGCTGCGGTGCTCGGATCCGTGCTCGTGCATCTTTTGATCGCGGGGTGCATCGCGCTCTCGATGTCGCTGCCAGCATGGAACCCTCCGACTTCTCCGTTGCCGGAGGAGGCTCCGATCGAGGTGACGATGATTGCCAAAGCGCCACGGAAACCGGCCGCGCCGGAGTTCGTGCGGACGGTCCCGCAGAACGTTGCGGATGCGCCGAAGAATGCCGCGTTCGAGTCGGACAACAATACGCGGGCGGCCAGCGAGAGTGCCCCCACAGGCGCGGCGGATGTCCCTTCGGTGGACGGACGGGAGTCCCCGGTGATCGAGCTCGAGAGCCGGAACTACGCGGTCGGTGCGCAGGCGCAGGCGTCCGTCCCCACGCCGGAGTCGGCGGTGCAACCCGAGGCCGCCGCCCCCGCCTCGACCCCGACCGCACAGCTCGCGCTGCGGGTGGCGCCGAAGCCCGAGGCGGTCAGGCCGAAGCTGGCTGCTGCGTCGGGATTCCAGCCGGAGACCCGCGTGACCCGGATCCGCGGGAACATCACGAACCGCGGACGCGCGTCGGTGGACGCGGCGGCGACCCCGCTCGGACGCTACAAAAAGATGGTATCCGACGCGATTGGCTCGCGCTGGTATTATTACGTGAACAACCAGATCGGGCTCCTGAACATCGGGACGGTGGACATCCGGTTTCAGGTCGGACCGGATGGGAAACCGCAAAAAGTGAAAGTCCTCTCGAACACGTCGAACGAGAGCTTCGCGTCGGTGAGCATCAGCTCGATCATCGAGGCGGAGATCCCGCCGATTCCGCCCGAGGTCGTAAAACTCCTCGACAACGGGCGTCTTGAAATTGACTACTCGTTCACCATTCTCAGCAACTGATGACATCATTTCTCGCAAGCGCCGTTGATTTTTTCGTGAAGGGCGGGCCGTTCATGGTCTTCCTGCTGGCCGTTTCGCTGGTTTCGTGCGCGGTGATCATCCTGCGCGGTCGGGCACTGCGCGAGAGGATCGTGATCCCGCCGCAGGTGGTGATCGCGCTCGAGAAGCTGGCACCGGGCGACGACATCGGGCTCCTGCAATTTGCCATCGAGCGGCATCCGTCGCCGGTTTCGCGGATTCTGGGCGTGCTGATCGCGCACCTGAACTGGCAGAAGGCGGAGAACATCGAGGCGGTGCAGACGCGCGCCCGGCATGAGGTGACCGGGATGGAAAAAGGCCTAGTGATCCTTGAGATCGCGACCGGCATTTCCCCGCTTCTCGGCCTGCTGGGAACGCTTTCCGGGCTGGTGGGAATCTTTGCGACGCTGGGCACGACCGCCGACCCGACGCTTGTCGCGCGGGGGATCTCGGAGGCACTGAACACGACGATCATCGGCCTTGCGGTCGCGGTTCCCTGCCTTGTCACCTACACGTATTTTCAGCGCCGGGTCGAGGTGATGGCGGTGAGCATGGAATCCATGGCGGCCGACCTCCTTGCGAAATGCTATCCGCACGGTGAGCTCCCCCAGGTCGAGAAGCAGGTCATCAAGTAGCGGCCATGCGGTTCCACACGCGCAAACGCCGGTCGCCGGTCATCATCATCGTCTCGCTGATTGATATCCTCGCGATCCTTCTCATCTTTTTCATCGTTACGACGACGTTCCGCAAGGACCAGCCGAGGCTGAAGATCAACCTTCCGGAGTCGAAGTCGGCGGAGGCGGTGGCGCAGGAGAAACAGGAGCCGCTTGTGCTGCAGGTGCGGAGCGCGGAGGAGATCACGCTCGGCGACGAGCCGGTGGCACTCGGCTCGCTGGCCGACGCGCTGATCCGCGCGAGGACCGCCGCTCCCGACCGGCCGGTGGCGATGCAGGCCGACCGCGACGCGCCGTTCGGGGTCGTGGTGAAGGTCCTCGACGCGCTCAAACTGGCCGGCATTAAAAACATCCCGACCTTCACCCAGCCGGAGCCCGAAGGCCGATGATCCTGGAGATCGCGCTTCACGAGCATCCCGCGCTCCGCACAAGGGGAGCCGGTGTCGCGGCCATCAACGCCGGGATCCGGGAGCTGGCCGAGGACATGGTTGACACGATGCGGGAAGCCAAGGGGGTCGGGCTCGCCGCCCAGCAGGTCGGGCGTCCGCTCCAGATGTTCGTCCTCGATGTCCCCCGGCTGAAGGACCGCCCGAGCGCGATGCGGATCGCGGGGAAACCCGCAGAGTTCGAGCCGCTCATGCCGCTTGTGCTGATCAACCCGCGGATCGAAATGTTCGGAAAACTCCGCGTCGAAAGCGAGGGCTGCCTGAGTTTTCCAGGCCTGAGCGGCGACGTGCCCCGGTCGCTCTCGGTCCGCATCCGTGCGCTCGCCCTCGCCGGCGTGCCCCTCGAATTCGAGGCCGACGGGTTCCTCGCCCGCGCGATCCAGCACGAATTTGACCACCTCCAAGGGATCCTCTACATTGACCGCATGAGCGCGGACGACCGGCTGGCGGATCTCCCGCCGGAAATCCGACGCCTCGCACGCCCGGTGCCCGCCATCAATTTATGAAATCAGAATCCACCGGCGAAAGCGTCCTTCCGTTTCCGAATTCCACCCGCATTTACATCGCGGGCTCGCTCGACCCGCGCGTGCGGGTTCCGATGCGCGAGATCGCGCTCTCGCCGACAAAAGATTTCATCGGCCGGGCCGAGGCGAACGATCCGGTGCGGGTGTATGATTGTTCCGGCCCGTGGGGCGACCCCGCATTTCAGGGGACGGTCGAGCGCGGGCTGCCGGCACTGCGGGCGGATTGGATCGTCGGGCGCGGGGACGTCGAGGAATACGAGGGCCGCGCGCCCGGCCCGCTGGACAACGGCCGGCCCGCATTTCGGAAACCTCTCCGGGGTTCCGCAAACCATCCGGTCACCCAGCTCTGGTATGCCCGGCAGGGGATCATCACCCCGGAGATGGAATTCATCGCGATCCGCGAAAACATGCGGACGGCGCAGGCGGCCAGCAACGACCTCGACAACCAGCACGCGGCTTTGTCCCGGGACTCGGAATTTACGCCCTCGGTTTTCCGCCGCTTCCCGCAGCGGATCCCGGCCGAGATCACGCCGGAATTTGTCCGCGACGAGATCGCCGCCGGCCGCGCGATCATCCCTGCGAACATCAACCATCCGGAGCTCGAGCCGATGATCATCGGGCGGAATTTTCTCGTGAAGGTCAACGCAAACATCGGCAACAGCGCGGTCGCCTCAAGCATCGCCGAGGAGGTCGAGAAAATGCGCTGGGCGACGAAGTGGGGAGCCGACACGGTGATGGACCTCTCGACGGGGAAAAACATCCACGCGACCCGCGAGTGGATCCTGCGCAACTCTCCGGTCCCGATCGGCACGGTCCCGATCTACCAGGCATTGGAGAAAGTCAACGGCCGCGCCGAGGACCTCACCTGGGAGATCTTCCGCGACACGCTGATCGAGCAGGCCGAGCAGGGGGTGGATTATTTTACGATCCATGCGGGCGTCCTCCTGCGGTTCATCCCGCTCACCGCCTCGCGCATGACCGGCATCGTCTCGCGCGGCGGCAGCATCATGGCGAAATGGTGCCTCGCCCACCACAGGGAAAATTTCCTGCACACCCACTGGGACGACATCTGCGACATCATGGCCGCCTACGACGTGAGCTTCAGCATCGGCGACGGGCTGCGGCCGGGCTCGATCGCCGACGCGAACGACGCCGCGCAGTTTGGCGAGCTCGAGGCCCAGGGCGAGCTGACCCGGCGCGCATGGGCGAAGGGCGTACAGGTGATGAACGAGGGCCCCGGCCATGTCCCGATGCATATGATCGAGGAGAACATGGCGAAACAGCTCGAATGGTGCCATGAGGCGCCGTTCTACACGCTCGGCCCGCTCACGACCGACATCGCGCCGGGGCACGACCACATCACGAGCGGGATCGGCGCCGCGCTGATCGGCTGGTTCGGATGCGCAATGCTCTGCTACGTGACGCCCAAGGAACACCTCGGGCTCCCGGACAAGCAGGACGTCAAGGCGGGCGTCATCACCTACAAGATCGCAGCCCATGCCGCCGACCTCGCAAAGGGACACCCCGGAGCACAATACCGCGACAACGCGCTCAGCAAGGCCCGGTTCGAGTTCCGCTGGCAGGACCAATTCGCGCTCGGCCTCGACCCGGATACCGCCCGCGAATTCCACGACGAAACCCTCCCGCAGGAAGGCGCGAAATCCGCCCACTTCTGCAGCATGTGCGGCCCGCATTTCTGCTCGATGAAAATCTCCGAGGACGTCCGGAAATATGCCGCCGAGCACGGGCTCGACGATCAGGACGCGCTCAAAAAAGGGATGGAAGAAAAATCCCGCGAGTTTGTGGAAAAGGGCGGGGAGCTTTACGCGAAGGCCTGATCAGAAAAAGGGGTCAGT
>DYRS01000345.1 GCA_020718585.1 Chthoniobacter flavus | reverse complement strand
GGCGGTCGGCGACCAAGGTAGCGCCTGCCCGATTCCCATGCACGGCGGTCCTCGCGATCAGCCCTGTTGGCAGACCACTTAACAGGTGCTACTGTCGGAGCCAAACAGACTCGGAGTTGGTAGCCCATGAATGTGAAGTTCTCGGAAGACGTGATCCCGCTGGCTGACCTCAAGGTTAATCCGGGGCGCGTCGTTAGAAATGCCGCCAAGGCGCATAGACCCGTCCTGCTCACCAGCCGAGGCCGCGGGGTCGCGGTCATGCAGTCCGTGTCCGACTACGAGCAAGCCGCGGAGGAGCGCGCCTTCATGCGCGCGGTGGTCGCCGGATTAGCCGACCTGGACGCCGGTCGGGCGATCTCCCTCGCGCAGGCCAAGGCCAGATTCGGCCTGGCTTAGAGGCCGTGGCCGCCGCCGAAGTCGACTTCGCCGAGTCCGCCCTCGGCGACTTGTCGGGCATCCAGGAGTGGTACGCCGCGGAGGGCGTACCAGAGGTTGGCGACCGGCTCGTCGCCGAGATCTTTCGGCGCGCAGAGGTCCTCGCCGACAATCCCGACATCGGGCGGATCGTTCCAGAGTTTGGCCAACCCTTCCTGCGCGAACTGATCCACCCGCCCTTCCGCATCGTTTATCGCCGGGACCCGGGTCGCGCCCGCATCGTTCGCGTCTGGCGCAGCGAACGGTTGCTTCGGCTGCCGGCATCGGCCAAATCGCAGGACCCTGCCGGCTGACCACGGCATGCGCGTCCCGCTTGGGGGCCCCGGCGACTCTGGTCGCCCCGCAGCACAAGGTCCTCGGCAAATCGGCGGACAGTGACCGAGCCGTTGCAGTCACCGGAACTTCGCCGGCTAGGGTCCGCACGCAAACGGGCAGCGGACGTCCGCCTTAGCCGTGGGTTGCAATACTGTCCCCGGAATCCCCGCTGTGGCTGTTGGACGGTGCGCAAATAGGGCGAGGCGCGCGGTGCCGAAGCGGACGAGTGCACAATTCCAGGGACAGTTTACTTAA
>DYRS01000029.1 GCA_020718585.1 Chthoniobacter flavus | reverse complement strand
TTTATGGGGGTTCAGGCCTTGTCATAAGAAACTTGGGTTAAGGCATGTTGCAACCTGACGGAAGCATCAGGCGTGCCAAGTTTTTGGGGGATCAAATTCCCGGTGGTAAACATTTTTTTGTTTTTTTGAAAAAAATATCGCCACATCGCTGTCGTTGATTGCGCATTTCTCCTGTTTGACCGCCAGGCTGCGGGCTGTTAGGTGTGCCGTTTTTCCATGAGCGGATACAAACAGACGATCAGGTTGCCGAAGACAGAGTTCCCGATGAAGGCCGGGCTTGCGAAGCGCGAGCCGGAGATGCTTGCGAGGTGGGAGAGCGAGCGGCTTTACGAAAAAATCCAGGAGGCGCGCAAGGGTTGCCCGCTCTACGTGCTGCACGACGGCCCGCCATTTGCGAACGGCGACGTCCACATGGGGACTGCGCTCAACAAGATCCTCAAGGACTTCGTTGTGAAGTCGCGGACGATGGACGGCTTTCGTGCGCCGTTTGTTCCGGGCTGGGACTGCCACGGGCTGCCGATCGAGTTTCGCGTGGTGAAGTCGTCGGCCGGGCTGGCGCCGGCCGAGGTGCGCAGGCGCTCGGAGGAATATGCGCGGAAGTTCATTGACATCCAGCGCCGCCAATTCCGCAGGCTCGGCGTGCTCGGCGACTGGGAGCATCCGTATCTGACCCTCGACCCGGCGTATGAGGCCGACATCATCCGATCATTTGCAAAAATCGTCGAGGCCGGGCTCGTCTATCGGAAAAAAAAGCCGGTGCTCTGGAGCACGGGTGCGCACACCGCGCTGGCCGAGGCCGAGGTCGAATACCAGCAGCGGGTGGACCCGGCGATCCATGTCGGGTTCCGTGCCTCCACTGGCCCGCTTGCGGGGATCGGCGCGTCGTTCGTCGTGTGGACGACCACGCCGTGGACGCTCCCGGCCAACCTTGCGATCGCCGTGCATCCGGCCGAGCGCTACGGGGTGCTGAGCGTTGAGCTGAAGGACGGCACGAGACGGACGGTCGTGGTCGCCAACGCCCTGCGCGATTCATTTCTCGGGGAGACTGGCGGCGTGGTTTTCAACGGACCGGAGGAGACGCTCGCGCAGCGCGAATTTTCCGGCGCCGAACTCGTCGGCCTGGCGGCCCGGCATCCGTTCCTCGACCGCGAGGTTCCGATCATCGGAGCCGATTTTGTCACGATGGAAAAAGGGACCGGGCAGGTCCACATCGCGCCCGGGCACGGGGCCGACGACTATGTTGCCGGGCAGGCGAACGGGCTCGACGTGCTCTCGCCGGTGGACGGAGCCGGCAGGTTCACCGAGGAGTGCGGGGTTCCCTCGCTCGTCGGGATGCACGTCCTCGACCAGGGAAATGCCGAGGTGATTCGGATCCTCTTGGAATCCGGCGCGCTCGTCTCCCGAGCCGACTACCCGCACGATTACCCGCACTGCTGGCGGTCAAAAACTCCGATCCTCTTCCGCGCGGTTGAGCAATTTTTTATCCGCATTGACGAGCTCCGCGAGACCTCGCTGAGCGAGGTTGATGCGACCCGCTGGCTCCCGCACTGGGGCCGGAACCGGATCCGGGGCACCGTCGAGTCGCGCCCCGACTGGTGCATTTCGCGGCAGCGCACATGGGGGGTTCCGCTCCCGGTTTTCTACGATGCCTCGGGCGGGCCGGTGCTCGATCCGGCGGTGATCCGCAGGGTCGCCGACATCTTCGCCGAGCGCGGGACGAACTCGTGGTTCGAGCTCGACGACGCCGCATGGGCGGCGATGGTCGGGCTGCCTACGGAAACCACCCGGCACCACGACACGCTCGACGTGTGGATTGATTCCGGCCTCAGCCACGAGGCGGTCCTGCGGAGGCGTCCGGAGCTCGCGTTCCCGGCCGATCTCTACCTCGAGGCGACCGACCAGCACCGCGGGTGGTTCCAGAGCTCGCTCGTCACCTCGGTCGCGATGAACAAGGTCGCGCCGTATCGCGCGGTCCTCACCCACGGGTTCGTGGTGGACGTGGATACAAAGAAAAAAATCTCAAAGTCCGCGCAGGGTGCCTACAAGAAGCCGACCGACGCCGACCACTACGTCGGCCAATATGGAGCCGACCTTCTCCGGCTTTGGGTGAGCAGCGTGAACTTCACCGACGACGTGCCGTTCTCGGAGGAGATCTTCACCCGGCTCTCCGATTCCTACCGCCGGATCCGGAACACGCTGCGCATCCTCCTCGCAAACCTCCACGACTACGATCTGTCGGACCCGCCGGCGGAGGAGGCACTGACATTTGTGGACCGGTGGATTCTCGCCCGCCTGCAGGAGGTCGTCGCCACATGCCGCGAGGCCTACCGCGATCTCGAATTCCACAAAGTTTACCACGCGATCAACCAGTTTTGCGCGGTTGATCTCAGCAGCCTCTACGTGGACATCACAAAAGACCGGCTCTACTGCGACAACGAGAACTCGCAGAGGCGGCGCGCGACGCAGTTTGCCATGCACAAGGTCTTTGACGCGCTCACCCGACTGCTCGCGCCGATCCTCGCGTTCACCGCCGACGAGGCCTGGGAGTATTTCCAGCCCGGACCATCCGTGCATCTCCAGCTCTTCCCCGAGCCCGACGCGCGGTGGACAAATCCCGGCGCGGTCGGCGACATGGACCGCCTGCTTGCGATCCGCGCAAGGATCTCGCAGGCGGTCGAAAAAGTACAGAAGGCGGGCGGCATCGGCAGCGCGCTCGAAGCCCGCGTGCGGCTCGTCGCCCCGCCCTCCGAGATGCCGCTTCTGGCATCGCTATCTGGCGAGCTCGAAGAGCTGTTCATCCTCAGCGACCTCGAGGTCGCGGGCGGCGACGAGCCTGCGGTGGATGTTTGCAAAACCCCCGCCGCACGCTGCGAGCGGTGCTGGCGGCACCGCGCCGAGGTCGGAGCCAGCGCCGCGCACCCGACGCTCTGCGCCCGCTGCGAGGACGCCCTCGGCCCCATCGCATGAACCTCCTCGAACTCCATAACCTGTCGATCCGGTTCCGCACCGAAACCGGCGCAGTCGATGCCGTGAAGCGGGTCTCGCTTTCGATGAAGGATGGCGAGTCGCTGGCGATCGTCGGCGAGAGCGGGAGCGGAAAAACCGTCACCGCGCTTTCGCTTACCCGCCTGCTCCCGACCCCGCCGGCGGAATATGCCGGCGGCAAAATCCTTTATCGCGGGCAGGATGTCCTCGCGATGTCCGAGCGCCAGGTCCGGCATGTGCGCGGCGGCGGGATCGCCTACATTTTCCAAGAACCCGCGACCTCGCTCAACCCGGTCTATTCGATCCGCAGCCAGATCGCCGAGGGGATCCGGCTCCACCGGCCGGATGTCGCCGACATTGATGCCGAGGTCGTCAAGTGGCTCGGCGCGGTCGGGATCGTTGACCCGGAAAAGCGCATGCACGACTACCCGCACCAGCTCAGCGGCGGGATGCAGCAGCGCGCGATGATCGCGATGGCACTCGGCTGCCGCCCGCGCCTCCTCGTCGCCGACGAGCCGACCACCGCGCTCGACGTCACGATCCAGGCGCAGATCCTCGCCGAGCTCCGCCGCCTCCGCGCGGAGTTCGGAATGGCGCTCATCCTGATCACGCACAACTTCGGGATCATCCGAGGCCTCTGCGACCGGGTCGCCGTCATGTTCCGCGGCGAGATCGTCGAATACGGCGACACCGAAAGCCTCCTCAAAAACCCACAGCATCCCTACACGAAGGCGCTCATCGCATGCGTCCCCCGGCTCGGCTCCCACCAGTCGCGGCTCCGGACGATCAGTGATTCCTGGAAGCTGCCAGAAGCCGCGTAATCCGCTCCCCCCCCAGTCAATTCACAGCCACGCCCCGAGCAGCCCCCACAGCTTCGCGGCCCCCGCCCCCCCCAGCATCGCGATCAGCGCGACATACACGGCGGCCACCGCGCACATCGCCTGGCCGCAAAATATCACCAGCCCGTCGCGCTCGAGCATCCCCAGCGATACCAGGATGATCGAAAATCCCGGAAGCGTATTCGTGAGCGGGAATGGCGGCGGGATCGGAAGGCTCAGCAGCACCGCCGCAAACGCGATCACCAGGCCGGCCGCGATCCGCGCGGAATCGCCGTCAACAAATGCAGCCCATCGCAAGCGCAGGAATTTTTCCATCCGCACATGGATCGCGATCCCGAAACGAAGCGTCTTCTCCAGCACCGCAAATGGGATTTTCCGGCGGACGACGAATTCCGGAAGCCAAGGCTTCCGCCGAAACGCAATCCGAAGCCCGCAGACCGCGATCGCCGCGCCGAACGGAATCGAAAGCCCGGGGATCGCGACCGGCGACAGAAACGGGAGGCTCAGCACGATGGCGAGCATCTGGAGCCCGCGCCCGCCCGTGTGACGCATCACCTCCGAAACAGCCAAGTCCCCTCCCCCGGCCAGCTCGAGCAGCCCGCGAAGGTCGTCGGAAACTCGGGGAGATTGTGCCATCGGAAATGCGCTCAGCTCCTGCCGGATCATCAGGCCAGCTCGCCGACGTAGATCCGATGGGCGGAACGCTTCGCGCGCTCGTGGGATTTCGCCTCAAATTCCTCAGCATGAAAACCCGCGCGGGAAAGCTGGGCAAGAAATGCGGGCTCGCGCTCCGCAGACCAAAACGCAACCCGGCCGCCCGGACGCAGCGCGCGCCGGATCAGAGAAATCCCGGACGCATTGTAGAGCCTGGAATTTTTTGCCTGCACGAACGAGGTCGGGCCGTTGTCCACATCGAGGAGAATCGCGTCGCAGCGCCCGGGCGACTGCCGGAGCGCGTCAAACACATCGCCCGCAAAGACCTCGACGCGCGGATCGTCAAGCACGCGCCCGTTGAGCCGACCCAGAAACTGCCTGTTCCAGACGACCACATCGGGCAGAAGTTCGGCCACCCGCACCAAAGCCGACGAATCCACAAGATCCAGCACCCGCCGCAGACTGAACCCGAGCCCCAGACCGCCGATCAGCACATGCGGCCGCACCACCGACCTCCGGAACCGGCACGCCAGATCGGCAAGCATAACCTCCGATACCGTCGCGTTCGACCCCATGAGCTGGCGTCCGTTCAACTTCAAAAAATATTCCCCGTCGTGCTCGTGCAGCGAAAACCGCGCCCCGTCCGGCGCACGGGTCTCAGCAAGGTTGCGAAACGGAATCATCACCGAGAGACTGGCACCCCGGAAGACTTTTGTCAGGCATGTTGTGAGCGCGGGTGCCAGAAATCGCAGGCATTTTCATTTAAACGGTTTCTTGAAGCAGCAATCAGCGAGCGCGGCCTGCAAGCCGCTTGGGAAGAAGCCAGCGCGTGGATTTGATCGGGACACCCTTGTCCGACTCTGGCGGGAAGAAACACCTCAATCGTCGGATTGTCGCCACGACGATTGAGGTCATTGGGGCCAGAGATTTGTCCGGGTTGGGTTTGTCAAACACTGCAGTTTCCGTATGCTGCCGCGATTGATGATTCCGGATCCCGGCCAATCGCAGAACCAGATCTTCCCGCAGCTTGCCGAGGACGACCGGGCGTGCCTGCGCGAGGCCGCGCACCGGCTGCTCGCGCACGGATCGATCCTGCGCGACGAGCACCGCGAGCTTTACGACTGGTGCCAGAACCGCGCCCCGCTCGTCGCGGAATGGGCAGGGCTCATCGGGCTCAAACCGGTCTGGCTGCGCGAGGAGCGGATCCTCGCCGCCCTGCCGGAGACGCCCGGACTCCTCCGCCGACTGCGCCTCGACGAGACGCTCGTCACGCTTGCGCTGTGGTATGATTTTCACGGCGAGGTTAGCGAGCGAGGTGCGGGCACCGCCGAAGTCGAATTTCCCGTGCGGGATTTCAACCTCCGGCTCGCCGACAAATTCAACCGCCTCAAGCTCCCCTCGGAATCCCGAATGCGCGAAATCCTCCGCCTGCTCGACCGCAAGAACCTCGTCCGCCTCACCGGTGCCGACGACCTCGCGACCGCGACCGTCCGCGTGCTGCCGACGATCCGGTTCGTGATCCCGTTTCAGGATCTCGCCGAGTGGACCCGGCTGGCCGCGCGGTTCAATGCGACGCCGCCCGACGAGGGAAACGAGGACGATGAGGAGGAGGCGCCATGAGCCGCCGGATCATCCTTTCCCGCATCCACGCGATCAATTGGTTCGGATACAACGATGTCCTCGACGTGCATGGAAACCTCCTCATCGCGGGCGTCACCGGTTCGGGAAAATCGATCCTTATGGATCTCATCCAGCTCGTGCTCGTAGGCGACCAGAAGTCGAAATACAACCAGTCGGCGACCGGCAGTGCCTCGACGCGCACGCTGAAAAGCTACTGCCTTGGCGACACGAAGCAGGACATCGACGGCACGCCGCAATACATGCGCGACAAGGGGGCTGTGACGTATGTCGCGCTGGAGTTCACATGGCCGGACGGCAAGCGGGTCGAGACATGGGGGCTTCGGATCGAGTTCGACAGCGTCGCGCAGAACCAGCCGAACCATAAAAACGGGTTCTTCATCCCCGACCGGATCAAAAAATCCGGATGGCTGCACGAGGATCGCACGCCGCTCGATTTCGCGGGGTTCAAGCGCCTGGTGCGCGACAATGCGGGCACGGTCTTTGACACGATGGAGAGCTACCGCCGGGAAATGGGGATCCCGACGCATCTCAATTTCGACCGGAGCACGCTCGACTACCTTCTGCCCGCCGCGATGTCGTTCACGTTCCTGCGCAGCTTCAACGACTTCTGCCGACAATACATCCTCCCGGCCGGCGAGGTGGACATCCAGCCGGTGAAGGACAGCTTCCTTGCGTTCCGCAGCCTCGAGCACGAGCTCGGGATCCTGCGAGATCAGATGACCCGGCTCCAAGCGGTGGAATCTACGTTCCTCCGGCACGCGGAGTTTCTCCGCGACCAGCGGCTGTTCCGCCACCTCGAAGCCGAACTCCGGCATGAGGCGGCGGCGGAAATCCTACAAGCATTGCGCGCGCGGGTCGCCGAACTCGAGGCCTCGCTCGAAGCCGACGACGTCCGTCTGGCCGCCCTCGAAAAAGAGATTGCGGACGACGATGCGCTTGCCAAATCCCTCCATACTGCGCTCACCGCGACGGAAGACGGAAAACTGTTCCTGCACCTGCGCGGGGAAAACAAGCGGCTTGCCCGCGAGATCGCCCGCCTGCGGGATATCGGGCAATCGGTCGAGGAAGCGGTCGCATCGCGGGTCCGCCAGGTCGGACGGTGGATCAATTTCGAGCTTCCGGTCGCGATGGAAGCCTCGGAGCGAAAAGCGGTCGAGACCGCCGCGCTCGCGCTCGGCGATGCTGGCGGCGCGCAGATCCGCAGTCGCGTCCGGCAGCTTGCGTCCGCCGTGCAGTCACTGCACCGGTCGGTCGAGGCGGTGGCGCGTCCAATTTTTGCCGAGGAATCTTCGCTCGAGCGCGAGCGCGCCCGGCTCGGCGACCTGCTGGCCGCGCTCCGGCTCGGCGTCGTCCCCGAGGCGAGCGTCCTTCTCAACGCGCTGAACGGGTCGCTTCCGCGAGCGGGTGCCGAAAATCCGGCCCGCGCGCTCCGCGAGCTCTGCGAGGTCGCCGACGAAGCTTGGCGGGCCGCGGCCGAGGTCGCTTTCACAAGGAAGTTTGCCGTGGTGGTATCCGAGGTGGATTTCGACCGGGCGGAAGCGATCTGCCGCGATCTGAAATCCGACGCCATCCGCGAATCGCTCGTCCATCCCGTCCATGCGCTTGCACTGGAGGGAAATGTTCTGCCCGGCTCGCTGGCGGAGAAGATCGAGACTTCGCATCCGGTCGCCGCCGCGCTCGTCGCCCACCTTTTCGGCGACGTGATGTGCGTGGAATCCGCCGCCGACCTGCGCTCGCATACGCGGGCGATCCTGCCGGACGGCTTCCAATACAACCGTCCGTTTGCCGAGCGCCGCGCGCACTATAAAAACAACCCGTGCATCGGAAAACGCGGACTGGAAAAACAGCGCGAATTTTTGCAGGAGCAGCTCCGCGACGTGACCGTCCGGCTTCAGGTTCTCGCACCGAAAATCCGTGCGGTGCGCGAGTTTCTCGACTTTGTGAAATCCGAACGCCTCGACAGCGAGTCGGTCCACGACGACCTCGCCGAGGTCGCCTTGCTTGCGGGAAAAGAGGACGAGCTGAAGGCGAACTCCGGCCAGATGGCGCGGATCCGCGACCTCGGGATCGGAGAAAAGGAGCAGCAGATGATCGAGGCCGAAGCCCGGCTCCATGCGGCCCGGCGGGACCGCGACAGCCTGATCGGTTCTTCGCGCAGGGTTCAGCTCGCTACCCTCCGCCGGGAACTCGGGGAAGCCGAAGGCAAGGCCTCGGCGGCCGGGGACCGCCTACACCGGATCGAGGCCGAGGGGCCGGATATCTCGCTCGAACTCGCCCGGCTCACCGAACTCCGCGACTCGCTTCTCTCCGAACGTCCGGTCAAGGAGGTCGCGGCCGAGCTCGCCCGCGAGCGGTTCCATGAATGCGACAAGGAAACCCTGAGGCTCCGCCAGGAGCTCACCGACCTCCGCCGCTCGCTCGCCGAGGCGCATCCGGGGTTCGCGGAGTTCGACCCGGAGGCCGATGACAACGCGCCCTACGATGCCCGGCTCGCGCGCATCGCGGAGGGCGACATCCCGGCCTACGAGGAAAAGGCGGCGCGGGAGCGATCCAACTGGCAGCACCTTTTCCGCACCCAGGTGCTCGCAAAGCTTCACGCCGCGCTCTTCCAAGTCGAAAACCTCATCGCCGTCCTCAACCAGGAGCTGCGCACCCCGATCGGAAACAACCGCTACCAAATCCACAGGAAACCAAACCCCGACCGCGAGATGAAAATCTACCGCGACCTCGTGGACGCATCGTTCGCGCAGGCCGAGGACGACCTGTTTTTCGCCTCGATGGATGCCGACCTGCGCCGGGTGATTGAGGACATATTTCAGAAGCTCGTCGAGCAGCCGACGAGCCGCGAGGTCATGGCGTTCCTCGACTACCGGCACTACCACGACTACGACATGCATGTGACCGATTCGCGCGACCCGGACGCCCGGCCGAGCAGCGTGGACCGGCATTCCGGGAAGTTCAGCGGCGGGGAAAACCAGTCTCCGTATTTCATCGCGATCCTCGCGTGCTACCTCCGCGCCTACCACCGCTACGAGCGGCGCCGCCGCGACCCCTCGCTCGCAATCGTCCCGATCGACGAGGCGTTCTCAAAGCTCAGCGGCGAGCGGATCCGCGACTGTATCGGAGCGCTCAAACAGCTCGGACTCCAGGGCGTCTTCTCGATGTCGAGCGGGAACATCCCCTACGCGATGGACATGTGCGACCAGATGATCACGGTCATGAAACGCGAGCAGTCGGTCGGCCGCCGCAACGTCATCCGCAACGTCCCGGTCTCGCTCACGCGCGAGGAGGCGATGGCCCGCTATGGAGCCGCCGAAAAATAGCGGAGTCCTCTCCGCGCTCGCGGCCCGCTACGTGCGAACCCGTGCCGCCCGCACCGGGCAGGCGGCCCGCGACCTGCTCGTGGATTACGAGGTGCTTCTGCGCCAGGCGGGATGCGGCTGCGGGGATCTGCGGATCTGCGCCGAACGCGATCTCGAGGAGGCGCACCGCAGCGACCTCCTCCTTATCGAACACCACCGCCGCACGGACATTCCCATGAGCGTGCGCTTTTCTGCCGCGAATGAGGAACGGCTCTTCGCGCAGCTCGGGCTCGTCCCGCCTTCCTTCCGTCGCCGCGCGTTCGCCGCGCTCTTTCTCGAAGCTGCAGAATTCCCGGTCCCGGAACAGTGGCGGTCGGGATGGCAGGCGGCCTGCCTCGAGTGGACGGGCACCGCCGGGGCCGGCGGATCCACGGATCCATTTTTCCGCGACCATCCGGACGAAGCCCGCGAGATCCTGAGCCTGCTTCCGCGACTGCTGGCATGGGAATCCGAATCCCTCAGGCGGTTTGCAAGCTGCAGGCTCTGCGGGGATTCCAAACGCTTGGAATCGCTGCAAGCCCGCCTCGAACAATGCCTCGCCCGCATCACCGGCGGTGCCGTCGCCTCGCTCGAAAACCTCGGCATCATGGAAAACGAACGGGCCGTCATCCTGCACGGCCCGCTGCGCCTGTGTTTTCCTGGCACCGGAGTTCTTGACCTCGGACTCCTCTCCGCGCCAGCACGAATTGACCGTCGGGATCTCCGCCGCGCGGCCTTGGAATCCCCTGCGGCGCGATGCCTCACCGTGGAAAATCTGACCGTCCTTCACGAGCTCGCAAAGCGCAATTCCAGGGACATCCTCGCCGGCAGCGGAAGCCACGGTGGCTTCGCGCACTCCGCGATCATCGAGTTCCTCCGCGCCCTCCCGCCGCACGTCGTGATCCTGCACTGCGGGGACACCGACCCGAAAGGTTTTGAAATCCTGCACGACCTCCGAAAGCGCGCAGCCCGCGAGATCGGCTCGCTCGGCATGGCGTTCGATGCATCCCGTCCCGGACCCGCGCTGACCGGCGGCGACCGCAAAACCATCGCGCGCCTTCTCGAATCCCGGTTCCTCACCGATCCCGAAAAATCCCACCTCGCCGCCATGCTGGCCGCCGGACACAAAGGGATCTTCGAGCAGGAAGCGCGTCCGCTGCCGGAGAAATCGGTTCTCTCAAGTGTGGAGAAGCAGGGCGCATCAGCCTGAAAAGCTATTCCAGAAAAGGAACAACCGCTCGGCTCACTCGAAGCGGACCCTGCCGCCTGCGGGCTCGACGACCCGCGTCACCTTGCGTCCGAGTGCCTTCGAGAGCGCGGCTTCCTCCATCCCGGCAGCCGCCGGGCAAAAGTCGAAGATCCGGGCCAGCGGCGAATGGGATTCGATGAGCGCGCCGCCCTCGACCGACGCCATCGTCCCTTCGGACTCGCGGATTTTTGCAAGCGCCGCAAGCTTTTCCCCTGCGGGTGCCTCCGACGGAATTTTCTCCACGTAGGCTGCCGCGAGCTTTTGGAAGTGGAGGTAGAGGAGCTTCTCCGCAGCATTTGGGCCGAACAACGTCCTCGCCGAATCCAGCAGGGAGGCGGCGAGTTGGTTATCGCAGGAATTGAACAGCCCGTGTCCGAGATCGCTGAGACGGTAGCACAAAAGCGGTCGACCGGTCCCGTTATGCATGTTCCGGGACACCGCGTGGCCGGAGTTTTCAAGGGCGAGACACTGCGCTTTTACTCCCATGTAGCTCCTGCCCATCCGGGCCGCCAGCTCGGCGACCGGAAGTCCGCCGCTCCGCTTCAGTTCGTGGGCCACAGCAAGCGCCGACCGCCCGGGAGATTTTCGAACGGACATCCTCACGCATGGATGCTTGCCCGGCACCCCCGCACCGTCAAGGCTTTTGGAACTCATGTTTTTCGTGCCATCTCATGAGCTCGCGTTCAGTCGGCCCGGCTTCGGGAGGAGTCATTTCCAGATGCACACGCCTCTGGAATCGGCAAATATTTATCCTGCACGCGGGGCGCGCCGGTGGTAGCCTGCCCGGACGTGTCGGCGAGGGGAAAAAACGGTGGTGGCAGGGAGGCTGTTGAGATTACGACGGTATTGGCTCTGGCCGGGCTGTCCGCCTTCGTCAGTCCATGGTTTATTTTCGGGGTTGCGGTGGCGTGCGCGACGATGCGGCCCGCTCCTGAAAAGTGGCCGGGAGTTCTGCTCCTTTGTCTTGCCGTGGCACCGTTGGCAGCGCTGCTGCCGCCGTGGTTTTCACCGCCTTGGGAAGCCGCGCTGCCGGGAGCGTCGCCGTGCGTCTCACCTCAACCGCTGGCGTTGCTCGTCGCGTGGCCACGGTATCTGGCAGGGCTCGCATACCTCTGGTGGATCTGCGGCCGGTCGCGCGACGGGTTCGCAGGGGACCGCCAGTCGGCCGCACTCTGGCTTGCGGTCGCTGTCGCGCTCGCCCTCGCCGTCGGCCGCTGGGAAAGCGGCGCATGGCGCGGACCCTGGGCGGAAATTTTCCGATCCGTCTGGGGAACGCGCAACCAGGCCGGCGGGTATGCGGCCGTCGCGCTGGCGGGATGTGCGATGAAGGCGATTTTTTCGAGCGACCGGCGGTGGCTTTGGATGGCGGCGGCGGTGGCCTGTGCGGTTCCGCTCGTGTCGCTCGGCTCGCGCGGCGCGCTCGGTGCTGCGGCGGTCGGCTGCGCGGTCGGCTGGATCGTCCCCGCGCTGCGCGCACGGACGGTTCGCCGGAATTGGCGGCCAGCCACTGTCGCCTGCCTCGTCGGCATTTTGTTTGTGGGGGCGGTGTGGTTCTTATTGCCGCATGCGCTGCTCGTCGAGAGGTTCGCCGATGCCGGCATTTCCGGGGCAGATTTCCGGCTGGCGATCCAGCGCGACGCATGGCGGCTGCCGGCGATGTTTCCTCTCACCGGAGTCGGACTCGGAAATTTCGACGGTGCGTTTCCGTTTTTTCGGGCGGCGTCGGCCTCGTCGGCGCGGGCGTTCCATCCCGAGAGCGACTGGCTGTGGCTGGTCTGCGAGAGCGGGCTGGCGGCCGGTGTCCTCGCATGGGCGGTTGCGGCCGTGCTTGTCAAGAGGCTCTGGGTGCTCGCCGACCGGCGGCCCGGCGAAGCTGCGGTCGGGTTTGCGGCGATGGCTGCGGTGGCCGCTCACGGGTTCCTTGACGTGCCGGCCCACTGCGGACCGGTCTTCGTGCTCGCCTGCTCGCTCGCCGGCGTCGGCGCGGTCCACGCGGCAGCGCCGTCCGGCACCGGGCGTTTCGCCGGCCCATTCGTCGCAATCTGCCTCGTGCTCTCCTCGCTGCTCGCCATGCGATGGAGCGGGATCCCTAGGCCGGAGGTGATCCGCCCGGATCAGCCGGTTCCGGCCCCGGCGCCGGATGCCACCCAGCTCTGGCTGACGGTCCATCCGCTGGATTTCGAGGTGATCGAGATCGAGGTGCACCGCGCGATCCGAGCCGACGACGACCCGCTGGCCGAGGGGCTCATGCAGCGGCTCTTCCTCGCCGAGCCATTTTCGCAGCAACCTCCCGAGCGCGCCCTCGCAGCTTTTGTCGCGCAGAAGGATGCCCGGATGGCCATGATCCCGGCGCGCGCACTCATCGAGCGGACTCCGCCTGCCGGCCGGGCGGAGCGGCTCCGTTCGCTGCTCGACGCAACGGCCGATCTGCCTGAGCTGCGCGCGGAGATCCTTGCCCTCCCTCCGAGCACCGCCGCCTGCCAGGCGGTCCGCATCCGGGCGATGGGCGCGGCGGCCACGCAGGCGGACGCGCTGCTCTTCGTCGGGCTGGCCGCACGAGCCGACGATCCCGGCACACCTCTCGCGCTGGCCGCGGCCGCGCTCCGGGCGGCAGACGAGGATGCGCTTGCGCAGGCCTCCGGTGTCAGTGCGCTCTCCTCCGCGGTGGCCGCTGCGCGCGCGTCCCGCCTTGCCGCATCCGGCGACTTCGACGCCGCCTGCCGCGCCGCCGCAACCTCGCCGGGACTCACTGACGCCGAGATCCTCGCCTCGGCTCCGCCCCCGGTGCAGCTTGCCCTCCAGGAAATCCGCGCCGGCAATCCCGCCCGCGCCCGCGCGGTCCTTCGCTCGTCCGAGGCCCGCCATAGCTTGTTCCCTGGGTTTTGGTATGTGCTCGGGTGTGCGGAGTGGCGGCTCGGCGAACCGGAGCGCGGGTGGTTCGCATTTGAAAAATATCTCGGTTTCGAGCAGGGTCCGAAACATGGCAACCAATGACACGAACCGTGCGGGCGGGTTGAGAGCCTGGCATGTGGCGTCCGCGATCGCCGTGATCGGCTTGCTCGCCGCGATCTCGGTGCTCTTCGTCCTCCCCCGGTTCTCGTTTTTTCGGGAATGGAGGTCCGGGCAGATCGCCCGTGAGGCCGAGTTGGCGATGGACTCCGCCGACTGGGTGCGGGCGCACGCAAAAACGATCGCCGCGTTCCAGCTCGCTCCAGAAAACCCGGCTGCCCTGCGCGCGGCCGCGCGCCTGAACGCGGCCGCCGGGACGCCGCAGGCGCTCGGCTTCTACCGCACGCTCCTCGCGACCGGCAAGGCGACCGGCGATGACTACCTCCACTACTCCGACTCCCTCCTGCGCTCGGGCTCGTATCCGCCGTTCCTGGCCGCCGTCTCCGAAGCCTCGAGCCGCCTGCCCGACGACCCCCGCGTGCAGCTTCTCCTCGCCCGCTACGCGCTCGCCGCAAACGACTGGCCGACCGCGGATAAAATCCTTTCCGGCATCATGACGGCCGACCGCACCGCCCCGGCCGACCGCTCGCTCGCCGCGCAGATCCTGCTGTCGGTCCCGCTGCCCGATGCCAAGGCGGCGGCCGCGAAATGGCTTCTCGACAACCCGCCGGACGGGATGCCAGACCCCAAGCTTCTCGACGCGATCCTTGCCACGCCCGGCGTCCCGGAAGACCTCCTCCGCCGCGCGGCCTCGGCAGTGGAATCCCTGCCCGGCCGAAGCTTTGACGGCCGGATCGAAATCGCGGCGTCAAAAGTCCGGGCGAGCCCGGACGAGCGTGAGGCGGTGTTCGACGGACTCGTCCGGCAGGCGAAGACGCTCGATGAGAAGCGCTCGCTCGCATCGTTCTTCGTTCGCATGAAGGAAAACCAGCGTGCGCTCAACCTTCTCCCGCTCATGACCGCCCGCACCCGGCGCGACCTCTTCCTCGTCTGGCTCGACGCCTCCGCCGGACTCGGGCGGTGGGACGAAATCATGAACATACTCAAGTCCTCACAGAACCCGCTCGAACCCGCGCTGCGCGAGCTCTACGTGGCGAGATGCCACGAAGCGCTCGGACAGGACAAAATCGCCGAAATCGGGTTCGAGCGCGCAGCAAAAATCCCGACCGAGGACCGAGACCTCCTGTTTTATCTGGCCGGCTACTTCAACCAGCGCAACCGGCTCCCCCTCGCCGAAATCGTGCTCAGGCGGCTGACGTCCGACCCTCTCGCCGCCCGCGGTGCCTACGAGGCACTCCTCAATATCGAGCGACTCCGCGGCGACTCCGCCGGCCTCCTTGGCATCCTCGAGGAGATGCACAAGCGCTGGCCGAAGGATCCCGCCGTAGCCAATGACCGCAACTACCTCCTCCTCCTGACCGAGCGCGATATCTCGCGCACGCTCGAGCGTGCTCGCGTGCTCGAGCAGGACAACCCGGACCTCTTCCCTCTCAAAATGACCCGCGCGCTCGCCCTCCTCCGCGCCGGACGCGCGGCCGATGGACTCAAAATCTTCGAAAGCTCGAAGGTTCAGTTCGGGCAGCTCCTGCCCGGGCAGAAAGCGGTTTTCTCCGCCCTGCTTGATGCGAACGGAATGGGCGATGCCTCCGCCTCCGTCCGCGCCGACATCACGACCGCCACGCTTCTCCCCGAAGAAAAAGCACTTCTGGAAAAATAGGTCTCCCGTGCGGAATTCGAAATTTTCCTGTGAAATATCGCGCAAGCGGGCGCGGTGCGGGCAGGGTTGTCTGGGCGCATGGTATCGCCGATGAAATCACTGCTTTCTGAGAACCGCCGGACGGCGGCGCTGGCACTGCCGATCATTGCCGGGCACGTCGGGCAGATGCTCATGGGCTGGGTGGACACCGTGATGGTCGGCTGGCTGGGGGTGGTCCCGCTTGCGGCGTGCGGGTTTGCAAACACCCTTCTCTCGGTGCCGCTGTTGTTCGGGTTCGGCCTGCTCTCGGCCGTCAGCATTCATGCCTCGCACGCGCACGGCGCCGGCGAGGCGGAGCGATCAGCAGCGAGCGTGCGCGGAGGCTTCGTGGCGGTCGCCCTCCTCTCGCTGGTTGTCGCCGGTTTTGCCTCGCTGGTTTTCCCGCGGCTTTCCATTTTTTCGCAACCCCCCGAGGTGACGGCTGCGGCCGTGCGGTTCCTTGAGATCTGCGCTTGGTCGCTCGTCCCGGCGTTCGCAACCACGGTCGTCAAAAACTTTTGCGAGGCGCTCGGGCGTCCCTGGCCGCCATTTTGGATCATCCTGTCCGGCGTCGCTCTGAACGCGGTGCTGAACTGGGTTCTGATATTCGGACACTGGGGCGCGCCGGCGATGGGACTTGTGGGGGCGGCATGGGCGACCCTTGCGGCGCGGACGGCGGTGATGGTTGCGGTGCTCGTCTATGCGTCGGCATCTTCCGGGCTGCGCGGTTGCTGGCCGGTGCGCTGGCTGGTGCCGGAGATCGGCCGCGCGGCGGCCGGGATCCTTTCTGTCGGGCTTCCGGCCGGGGGGATGGTTGTTTTTGAGGTCGGCGGGTTTGCGGCGGGCTCGATCATGATGGGCTGGCTGGGTGCCCCGGCACTGGCGGCCCACCAGATCGCGATGACGTGCGCGGGGACCGCATTCATGGTCCCGCTCGGGCTCTCGCAGGCGGTCGCGGTGCGGGTCGGCCACGCGCGCGGCGCTGGAAAATTTGCGCGGATCAGGCCGGTTGTTTACGGGGCGCACATCCTCGCGGTCCTCTTCATGGGCACGACTTTTGCCGCATTTGTCTTTGGCGGACGGTCGATCGCGGGCTGGTTTATCGCGGACCCTGAGGTCGTGCTGCTGGCCGCACGCCTCCTGTTCATGGCAGGGATTTTCCAGATTATGGATGGCGTTCAGGTCGTCTCGGCAGGGACGCTGAGGGGGTTTGCTGACACGAGCGGGCCGATGTGGATCGGGATTTTTTCCTACTGGGTCGTCGCGCTTCCGGTCTCGTGGGCTGCGACCTTCGTCCTGGGCGGCGGGCCCGTCGGGATCTGGTTCGGCTACGTCGTCGGGCTGGCCGTGGCGGCGGCAACACTCTTCGCACGCGTTCGCCGGCGGGTCACAGCGCTCCCTGCCGACTGACCTGCCGGAAGCTTGCGCATCGGTCAGGTTTACCAGTCCGCGTCGTCTATCGGCTCCGGTTGGTTTCCACGGATTATTATTTATTGATTGGGGTGGTCCGGCGTGTTGGAGACAGTGGAGCCGGCGACGAGCTGGGTGAGGAAATCGCTCTTCGGGGGGACAAGCGTGATCTTCGCGCCGCCGCCGAGGATTGCCTGGGTCTCGAGGATGTCGAACATCGCCTCGAGGGCATCGGGCTCCTCGCCGATCTGCCGGAGCGCGGCACCGACGATCTCCGGGCGCATGGCGGCCGCCTTCGCGAACTCGACGGCGGCCTGGCGCTCGGCGGTGCTCGTGATGATGCTGACCTGGTTCGCGCCGTCCTGCCGGATCGCGCTCGTAACCTGGCGGAGCCGGTTCACGACTTTTTCTTGGATCTGGGCGATCATCGCGATGTCGCGGAAATGGACTTTGCGGATGTAGATACTGCCGAGCTGGAACCCCCATTCCTCGGACTTCGGGCTGACCTCGGCGCGCACGGTCTGGGACATCACATGGCGGTTCTCGAGCATCGAGGAGAGCTTCATGTTGCTGAGGCAGCGGACGGTCGCGTTGCTGACGTTGGCGGCGAGCGATCCGCGCGGGTCGGCATTTTTGAACAGGTAGGCGACCGGGTCGCCGATCCGCATCTCGCACCAGATCCCGATCCCCATCGGCGCGCCTTCCTCGCTGTTCACCGCCTGGCTGCGGAGGTAGATCTGGTCGAGCTTTCGGTCGAGGATATACCGCTTGCCGAGCCAGTTCACGATCGGCGCGGCCAGGCCGAGCTTGAACCACAGAAAATAGAACCCAGCGTCGTCGAGCACCGCGCGGACCTTTCCGAACAGGACATACACATGGCACGTCCCCTCCTCGACGACCGCATAGAATCCGAGCAGGCGCAGGAGGAACTGAAGGAACGGCAGGATGAGAAACATGCCAAAAAACGTGACGACAGCGGCGATGACGAAGCTCATCGGGGATCCTCCATAATCGCGTGCCCGGCTTTTCCAAAGAGAGCGAGCTTGACGTTCCGGATGTAGGCCGCCAGCACGCCCGGACCGCTGCGACCGAGCGCGGAAACCTGGCCGGAAAGTGCAAGGAGCGGCTCGACCTCGGCCTGCGCATTCAACGTCTCGATCTCGACCGCGCGCCGGGATTGCACGATTTTTTGGTCCGCGTGCGCCTGGGCAAGGCTGATGTCGCTCGAGACCTGGTTGTGCGCGGTGTTGATTGCGGCGAGGGCGGATTCGACCTCCGGCGGCGGGTCGATGCTCGTGATCAGCGAGGCGTCGAACGCGACCCCGTAGCGGGCGGCCGCCCCCGCGCACTCGTGGTCCATGTGCTCGTTCAGCGCGGAAAGGTTTTTGCGGAGGTCGTTGATCGAGATCCCGGCGACTCCGGCCGGAAGCCCGTCGTCCCCGGTGGCAACCGGTGCCTCGAAGTTCGCGATCCGCTCGCGGAGGACGCTGACAAAAAACCCCATGACGTGGGCGAGCGGGTTTTTGACGCCGAAGAACCACGCGTACAGGTTCCGCTCCGAGACCCGGAACCTGAGCTGGCCGACGAGCCCGGTGTCGAGCTGGTCCTTCGTCACCGCGCTCAGGCGGGTGCCGCCCTCGTTCGCGTCGGCATCCTCCGGGTCGTAGGCCATGCTGACCGTCTGGACCGCGATCCGCGTCTTATACACGCGCTCCCACGGCCACTTGAAATACGGCCCGCCCGGCGGGATCACGCGCACCTGAGGGTAGGCATACCTCGGGCGCTCCTCGTCGTTGAGCATTTCGGCGACTGGATCGTCAAGCGTCGTGAGGCCGCCGATCCGCTCGGCCCTCCCGAACGAGGTTTTCACCGCCCGCTCGTTTTGGTCCACCGTGAAAATCCCGGCCACGAGATACCGGACGAGGAACCAGACGACGAACCCGACAATGACTCCGAAAAATGCCATGGCGTGGCGGCTACTTCAGCCCGGCGGTGCAGGAGCCGTGCTGTCCGGTGATTCCGGTAGTGAGAGCTTTTTTCATAACGG
>DYRS01000159.1 GCA_020718585.1 Chthoniobacter flavus | reverse complement strand
TTATGCCGACAGCGCTTCGAGTGCGGGCAAATACCTCAACCTGCTCGACGGGCGCCCTGAGTTGAAATAAACCGCACCATGGAGGTGCTCTTTGTTGATGCAGAACCGATCTCACGCCGCCTCAGCGCGAAAACTCCCCCGCCTCACGTCTGAATTCTGCCTCGATCCCACCGAGGCGGCTTGCCCGCAGCACCCGTTTGGCAGCCTGGGCAGGGATCGTAATGATTGGGGGGCTAGGCAAGGCACCGGCAATTCCGGCTTCCCTCGCGCACGGGGTCAGTGTTGACTATCCCCCTTCCCGATCACGATGGCATCCACCAGCACGTCCAGAGAACCACCCCCCGGCGGATTCGCAGTCCACTCGCCGGAGGACTTCCGGGTCGCGGCGGTCGAGAAGGGTGGGTCGGATAGAAAATTCTACCGGATTCGCGCGGGTGATCGCTCGATGATTCTGGTGAAGTATTCTGGGCACAAGGAGGAAAACCGTCACTACGTCGCGATCACGGCATTTCTCGCCGCCTCGGGCGTGCGGGTCCCGCATGTCTATCTGCACGATCCGGCAGAGGGTCTGATCTGGATGCAGGATCTTGGCGAGCGCGACCTGTGGTCGTTCCGCGGGCAGCCGTGGGCGACCCGGCGTCCACTCTACGAGTCCGCACTCATCGAGGTCCACAAGATGCACTCGGCCGCGTCGCGGGATCCGGCGGTCGCCGGGCTCACGCTCGAACGCGAATTCAGCGAGAGTCTCTACCTCTGGGAACAGGGGTATTTTTTTGAGCACTGCCTCGGCGCGCACTTCCTGGTGCCGCCGGATGACGTCCGCCGCCTCGCCGGGCTTCCGGCACTCGGTGCGGCCGCCACGCGCCTGGCCTCGCTCCCACGCATACTTGTGCACCGAGATTTCCAGTCGCAGAACATCATCGTCCGCGAGGGAGCCTCCTGGCTGATTGATTTTCAGGGGATGCGCCTAGGGCTCGCGCAATACGACCTCGCCTCGCTTCTCTACGACCCGTATGTCGCGCTCAGCGCGGACGAGCGCGACGAGCTCCTCGGCTATTACGAGCGGCTTGTCGAGCGCGACGGCAGGGGAATCCCGGAGGGCTTCCGCGAAATCTTTGACTGGTGCGCGATCCAGCGGCTGATGCAGGCGCTCGGAGCGTATGGGTTTCTGGGAATCCAAAAAGGCCGGGCCGACTTTCTCGCGCACATTCCGGCCGCGCGGGAATCGCTCCGCGAAGTCGCATCCCGGCTTGACGAATTGCATCCCCTTGTCCGCATACTCGATTCACTGCCATGAACAAACAGCCCGAAACCGCCATCATCCGGCGCATCACCCCCTCGCTCGACAATGCCCGCTACGCGATTAAGCGCGCGCCCGGCGAGGAGGTCGTCGTCGAAGCCGACATCTTTAAGGAGGGCCACGACGAGGTCACCGCGATGCTCAAATGGCGGCCGGTCGGCACCCCCGCATGGCGCGAGACCCCGATGGCACCGATCATCAACGACCGCTGGACCGGCACGCTCTGCGTCACCGATCCCGGCCCGTGGGAATTCACAATTCAGGCATGGGGGGATGTCTTTTTCTCCTGGCGTCACGAGCTGGAAAAAAAGTTCGAAGCCGGCCTGCGCGAGCTTCAGAGCGAGATCCTCGAGGGTGCCGCGTTCATCGCGTCCGCCGCCTCGCGGGCTGACGGCGCGGACGCCGCCGCGCTCAAAAGATTCGCGAACACGATGCGGGCGTCCGACGCCGCTGCCGCGCACGCGCTTGCGCGCGACCCCGACCTCGGCGCGCTGATGACTGTGTATTCCGATCGCTCGATTTCGACGGCCGCCGAGCCGGTCCACCCGGTCTTTGTCGAGCGCCCGCTCGGCGCATTTGCCGCATGGTATGAATTTTTCCCGCGCTCGGCCGAGGGGAAGCCGGATTCCGGCTCGACATTCCGCGATTGCCTCGGCCGGATTGACGACGCGAAGGCGATGGGCTTCGACGTGATCTACTTCCCACCGATCCACCCGATCGGCACCAGCAACCGCAAGGGCCGGAACAACTCGGTGACCTGCGAACCCGACGAACCCGGCGTCCCCTACGCGATCGGAAACAACAAGCAGGGGGTCAACGGCGGCGGACACATGGACGTCGCGCCCGAACTCGGGACGCTCGCGGATTTTGAGTGGCTCGTCGGCGAGGTTCGGAACCGCGGGATGGAGATCGCGATTGACTTCGCGATCAATTGCTCGCCCAACCATCCGTATGTCAAATCCCACCCGGAATGGTTTTTCAAGCGCCCGGACGGCACGATCAAATACGCGGAAAATCCGCCGAAAAAATACGAGGACGTCTATCCGCTGAACTTCCACAACGACAACTGGCGCGAGCTCTGGGACGAGCTCCGCGACGTGCTCGTCTTCTGGTGCGAGCGCGGCGTGCGAATCTTCCGGGTGGACAACCCGCACACGAAGCCGGTCTCGTTCTGGGAGTGGGTCATCGCCGAGGTCCGCGACAAATTCCCCGACGCCATCTTCCTCAGCGAGGCGTTCACCCGCCCGAAGATGATGCAGGAACTCGCCAAGGCCGGGTTCAACCAGAGCTACACGTATTTCACCTGGCGAAACTCGAAATACGAGCTCGCCGAGTATTTCACCGAGCTCACCCAGTCGGACCTCAAAGAATTTTTCCGCGCAAACTTCTTCACCAACACCCCGGACATCCTGCCCGAGTTCCTCCAGCTCGGCGGACGCCAGGCGTTTATGATCCGAGCGGTCCTCGCCGCGATGGCCTGCCCGGTCTATGGGATCTACAGCGGGTTCGAGCTCTGCGAAAATTCCGCGCTCCCCGGACGCGAGGAATATGCGGATTCGGAAAAATACCAGTTCAAGGGTCGCGACTGGAACGCCCCCGGCAACATCAAGGAATACATCGGCAAGCTGAACGCGATCCGCCGCCACAACCGCGCGCTCCAAGAATACGCAAACCTCCGCGTCCGGCCCGTAGAAAATGACAACATCCTCTGCTTCAGCAAAGCGACCGAGGCACTCGACAATCTCGTGCTCGTCATCGTGACGGTGGACCCCTGGCAGCCGCAAACCGCGTTCGTGCATGTCCCGCTCGCAGATTTTGGAATCGCCGAAAACGAACCCTACGTCGTCGAGGACCTCCTCACCGGCGAACAGTTCTCATGGCGCGGTGCCCGCAACTTCGTCTCGCTCGACCCACACCACCGGCCGGCCCACATCTTCCGCATCCGCCGCCTCCAAGGCCGCGAAAATGGCCGCGATATCTTCGCCTGACCTCGGACCGGCCACGGTTTTGTTCTGGCGACGGGTCACCATTTTCTCACGCGCGAGAGCCAGAAGACCCCGATCGCGGATCCGACGGCGAGGATGTTGATGAGATAAAACGGCCACATGTCGCTCTCCATCGGGAGCGGAAGGCGGACATTCATCGAGAAGATCCCGACGACGAGGTTCGCGAGCATGATCGCGATCGTCCAGATCGTGAAGTGCTTGATGAGGATGTTGAGGTTGTGGCTGACGATGGACGCGCGGGCGTCCATGAGCCCAGCGATGACCTGCGCGTAGATCTCCGAGCGCCGCAGGCACTGCTGGTTCTCGATCGCGATGTCGTCGAGGATGCTCGTCTGCTCGTGGTCGAACCCGAGCTTTTCCGCCGCCGCTTTCATCTTGTCAAGGAGTGCCGCGTTCGAGTTGATCGAGTTCAGGATATAGACGAGGCTTTTTTCCAGCGCGAACAGGTTGAGGAGATACTTTGTCTCCATCGAGGTGATGATCCTGCGTTCGAGTGAGTCGGAGAGCATATTGATCGCCTTGAGGTGGCCCTCGAAGTGCGAGATACTCTGGTAGAGGAGGCGGAGGATGATGTCTTGGGTCGAGTGGATCTGGAACGGCACGCGGCCCTCGAAAAGCGGCGCGTCGTCGGGCATCACCACCACTAGGTAATCCTCGTAGATGAACACACCGGTCGAGGTCAGCTTGAGTAGGAAATTGTCGTCCGCACAGAAGCTCTTCGGGCGCTTGAAAATGATCGCGGCATGGTCGTGCTCGAACTCGAGCCGCGAAAGCTCGTCCGGGTCGAGCGACGACTGGAGCGTGTGGTAGTCAATATTGTGGAGTTCGAGCAGGTCGGCCTCGTCGTCAATCGTGGGCGTGTTGTAAACAATCACCTGACCCTCGCCCTGCTCGCAGTGAAGCGTGCGCCCGGCCTCGTCATCAATCCGGTAAAACGTCCTCAGCCCGCCGGGGCGCGGGACCCCGGACGTCTCCGATGGCAGATCGTCGGTCGGCGTGGACATTGAGGGGAAATCTGACCGCGATTCCCTGACAAGTCGAATCTTCTCGCGCAAAAAAAGTTTCGCATGGGAGCAACTGGGCCTACTGACAGAACAGCAGCTTGGGCTAAAAAAACGATGAAGAGGGAACCACAAAGAGCGGCAGAGAACATAATGAAATGCGTCTATTTGTGTTCTTTGTGACGGCATGAAGTTCGCTGCGGTTAAAC
>DYRS01000158.1 GCA_020718585.1 Chthoniobacter flavus | reverse complement strand
GGCTGATCGCGCCGGCGCTGTGAAGCGGGTCGGCGTTTGAGGCGAGGCTGATTGCGTAGTTTGTGCGGCTGTCGTATTGCGGGCGGGCCGCAAACAGGGCGACTTCGTAGCGCTTGGCCGGGTCGAGGCGGTAGAACGAGATGACCGATTGCCCGGTCGTGCCGAGATCCCAGACATTGACGCCGGCATTCCACCAGTAAGGAGCGAACTCGCGGGTGCCGAAGGAGATGATCCCGTTGAAAATCGCGGCGGCATCGGCCCCGATGGCGATATCGGGAGCCGGGACGCCCCCCTCCTTGAACCCGCCGTTTGTTCCAAGTGTCGAGGTGATGGAAATGGTGGGGCTCACCTCTTCTTGGGTCGCAAAATCTTTGAGGGCTGCAGCGCTGTTGGCGTTCGCTCCATTGCCGTAGCTCAGGCCCAAGGCGTTGCCGTCGGCGGTGGTGATCGTGTCGTGGTAGGCGCTCCACTCGATCTTTCCAATCTCGACCGGGAACACGCTGTCGGCGTTGCGTCCGAGCGCATCCGTGACGCGGATCACGACATGGGCGGTGCCCGCTGCGGAAGGCGTCCCGGAAATTACGCCGCTCGTCGTGTTGAGCGAAAGCCCGGGAGGAAGCTGCCCCGAGGCCACGCTCCAGGTGAGCGCGCCGCTGCCCCCCCACGCGGCCAAGGTCACGGAGAATGCATCCCCGGAGGTTCCAGGTTGTATGGAGGTCGTCTGGATTTCCGGCAACTCGGGTGCCACAGTGACCTCTGCTGTCGCGCTGTCAACGGTTCCGCCAGGGTTCGTGATGCGCACCCAGAACGAGGTGTCGGCGGTCAGCGCGGACGTCGTCAAAGCCGACGAGGTCGCACCGACAACCGGGCTGGTGGTGACGCCGGATGCACCTTCATACCATTGATAGGCGAGGTCGGTGCCGGTGGCGGTGACCGAGAGGCTGGCACCGGTGTTGTAGGAAATCGTGCTCCCCTGCGGCTGCGCCTGGATTTCGGCGGCAGGGGGCGTGTTGGTGAAGGCTTCGAGCAAAATCGCCTGGGGAATCATGGCCGCGCTCGTGCCGGTATGGGTGCGGACATCGACAGCGAAAGTTCCATCGGATCCCGGGGCGATATCGACCCATTTCACGAGGTAGCCGTTGGTGGTGCTGCCGGTGCCCGTTGCGACGTCGGCCGTCGCCGGATCGCTGTCGCCCGCGTCGCCGACGCCATTGCTGTGGCCTGGAAGAAACGCATCCGCTCCGCTGATCGTGAAGCGGTTCGGCGTGGTGTAGGCATTCCGGGCGGCGTAGAATGCGACGCTGTAGCGGGCCGCCGGGTCGAGCCCGGAGAAGGTGAATACGACATTGTTGGTGGAACTCCCCAACTGCTCCGAGTGGTTGCCCGTGAACGAGATGATGCCATTGAAGGCGTTGTAGGCATCGGTGCCCGAATTCGGAGCGGTGGCCCCGTTGGTCTTGGCCACCTTGGTGCCGGTGAGCAGGGCGTTGAGCGAGACGCCGGTGGATGCGCCGGTCTGGTAATTGAGCAGGCCGGTGTTTGTCCCGGGCGTCGTGGCGACAGCCGCAGTGGTGACGTTGGCCGCATTCCCGCCGACCGTCGTATTCGTATCATGATAGGCGACCCACGAACGGGCCTTGATCGATGCGGTGGCCGTGTAGCTGTCGGCAGTGCCCGCGAGGTTGCTCACGCGCGCCCAATATTTTTTTGTGATCGTGAGAGCCGGGGTGGTGAAGGAAAGAGACGTCGCGCCGCTCACCGGTGAGCTGACGACTCCGCGGTCGCCCTCATACCACTGACAGGCCAGTTGCTCGCCGGTGGCCACAACCGAGAACGTTGCGGTCGCTCCGGAATAAATTTGAACCGAAACCGGATGCTCCGTGATGGAGGGAGCGGTGATCACGGTGACCGCCGCCGCCGCGCTGTCCACGCTGCCGGCCGGATTGGTCACACGCACCCAATAATTTCCCGAGACCGTGAGATCGCTCAAAGCGAGGGAGGCCGAGGTCGCGCCCGCGACCGGGGATGATGTGTCGCCGCTGGCACCGAGATACCACTGGTAGGTTTTCGGATTGCCGCCGGTGGCATCGACCGTGAGGATCGTGCCTTCGCCGGATGCGACGGTGACTGCCGCAGGCTCCCCAACAACGACCGGGGTCACCGCACCTCCCACGCTCAGGGTGAATGTGTCGCTGGCCGTCAGCCCGCCTTCGTCGGTGACCGTGACCGTCACATTGGCGGATCCGGTTTGGCCGGCGGCCGGTTGGCAGAGAATCGCGCGTTCATAACCTGCCGGAACGACCGTGATATTCGCGTCCGGGAGAAGGGGCTGGTTGTCCGAGGTCGCTGTCACATTCAAGGCCGTGAAGCCGGAAACCGGCTGGCTCGTTGTGAAGAAATCATACGGGCGGACCATGACTGCCTCCACCTCGCCGACGTAGGTCGCGGTGTCTGGCAGGATATTGAGCGAAGGGGGCGTGTTGGTCGCGGCGACCGGGGTCGGTTTCCACTGCGAGGTCGCCGAGTTGGTGCCGTCGGAGACCGTGATGGTGACCGTCGTGTAACCCGTGCCGGTTGGCTTCACGCGAAGGGTCCGATATTCGCCGTAGCCGCCGACGATGACATTGGCGTCCGGGATGCTGGCCTGGTTGCTGGTGGTGGCGGTGACGGCGAGGTTTTCCGGCGCGGTGTCGGGATCGTGGACCCGGAACGACAGCTCCTTGCTCCAGCCGCCGTTGAAGGCGACCTCGCCGAGCGTGCCATACACGCTGTTCAGATGCCGATAGGGCACGAAGACGGGCGGCTGCGCGGTGGTCGGGACGACGTTGATGCGGATGTAAGAATTGGCCTGCAGGCCGCCGTCGTTGACCTGAACGACCGCCCAGATCACGCCGGTCTTGGCGGTGTCCGTGATCGTGAGATTCAGCGTGCGATTGGCACCCGCGCCGGCAAAGGTGGCCGTGTGCGCGATGGCCAGTCCCTCGTTGTGAGGGTCACTGTCCACGCGGTAGGATTCCTTCACGTAAAGGAGCCCGAGCGAGGCTGCGGCCGTCTCGGCATCACCGACCGTGAACGGGATTTGCAGGGTCGTCGTGCCCACCGGGATGGTTTGCGCGGGAACTTCCGAGATCGTGGGGGCGGTATTCGCGGCGACCTGCTTCGGTGTCACGCGCACGATCCGGCAGCCGCTCACCCGCTGCTCACCGGTCGCGTCGTTGACCGCAATCGCGGAAAGCACGTGCATCCCCTCGTCGCCCGGTGCCCATGCGTAGGAATGCGTGAACGGATACGAATCATCCTCCCCAACCAGCGTTGTTCCATCGTGGAATTCCACCCGCGTCGCCGCGGTGAAAAGGCCGGGATCCAGCTCGCAGGCGAGCGTTTGGTCGGTGTTGAAAACCGAAGTGCGGATCGTGTTGTCCTGAGCGTCGCTTGAGGGAAGATTTGGAAACAAGAGTTTCATTTGGCGGGTGCCCAGACCCGCCCGCGAGCGCCATGCCGCCGCAAGATTGCCGTCCGGAAACCAGGAATGCATGTAGGGATTTTCCCGGTCAAACGAAGCGGCCGGGCTGATCGCCAGGTTCGGGCTGTCCCAATCCTTCGCCCGCTGCGCGTAGGGCAGTGTCCCCGCTGTGGCAGCCGCCGGATTCGACGGGGTGAAGAGGTGCTCGCCACGCCAGCCGTTGGCAAGGTTGACCGGGGTGAGCGTGACAAGACCAAGAGCGGGATCTTTTCCGCTGACGCCCTGCTGATACGGGAAGCGCAGCGCGATCATCGACTCCGCGAAGAGTTGAAAGTGCGAGGGCCGGTCCACGATCTCGGTGTGGGCGGACTCGCGGTCGAACTGGAACGAGCGCGGAGCCCCGCCCTGCGCCTGCCAGTCTGCGAGCACCTGCCAATGGTAAGTCGTGTTGAAATCCGAATAGCCGGAATCCATTTCCCCGAAGCTGACATGCGCTGGAACGGAATGCGGGAAGTCCGGATAGCTCGCCGAGCCTTTGTGGTAGCCGTATAGCGCGATCACCCGCGTCGCGTAGTCGGAGGCCACAGCCATCGCCGTGCTGCACCCGTAGGATCCGCCTTGGACGATGAGCGGCGCATACGTCAGCGCCCCGTTGTTCACGTAGCCTGGCCCCGCGAATGTCGCCAGATCGGATGCCGTCTCGGCCGGGTCCGAGCCTGGATAGCCGACCGAGTAAAACGCGATCCCGTTGTCATACGCCCAGCGGGCCATCGAGACGTGCGGGGCTCCTGCATTCCCGCTCGCCCCCGAGCCGGGATAACTGCAAACGACCGCCTTGATCACGGGCATCTCCACCCCGTTTTTACGCGGGATGGCAATGCGGCGCTGATCATTTCCCGCCGCCCCCAGCGTGCGGTCGCTGATGAAATCGTAAAGATAATCGTAGGTGCCGGCGGCACGGAGGCATCCCGACATCGCGAGGATGATTGAGATGATGTAAACGCAGTAGGAACGTTGCATGGTCCCAAAGAACCACGAAAGCCCCGGCGCATCTATTCCCAT
>DYRS01000157.1 GCA_020718585.1 Chthoniobacter flavus | reverse complement strand
GTTTCTTCGTGTGATTTCCCGCACGCGCTGCTTGAACCGTGCGAGGACTTTTGGCTCTTCGTCACTTTCGCAGCAGATAACCGACCTAAACAGATTGCAACATGCCACCACAAAACGACCGCCGACTTTTTCAACGCGATGAACGCCAACCACCATCGCACCGCCCTCCGCTCCGTTTCCGCCGCTCACCCCTCCTTTTCCTCTCGTTCGTGAATTGGCCCTGTGTGTTGGGGATGGTTTTGCTTTCCGGCGGCGGTCGGTTCTGGTAGGGATGCCGCTTGTGACGAAAAATCCCGTCTATTATTTCTTTCACACCCCCGGAAATGTCGGTCTGCTTTTGCTCCGACTCGCGGTGGCCGGGATCTTTTTTTTCCATGGGACGCAGAAGGCGTTCGGTTGGTTTGGCGGGCAGGGATGGCAGGGCACGATCGAGAGGTTTGCGTCGCCCGAGGGGTTCGGGATTCCGGCGGTGTTGACCTCCCTGGTGATCGTGCTGGAGGTTGCGGTGTGTCCGTTGCTTTTCTTCGGGTTTCTGACCCGGCTTGGCGGGCTCGCGGTGGTGGCGGTGATGTCGGGGGTGCTGGTGGTGCTCGCGAGATCGGCGCCGGGATTTGCCGGGGTGGAATATCCTTTCATCCTGTGGGCCTGCGGTTTCGCCCTTCTGTGCGCGGGCGGCGGGGCGCTTTCGGTGGACCGGGCGATCAGCACGAACCTTCTTCCGGTCGTTGGCTAGCGCGGGCATCGGCCGGGCCGCCTCCGTTGCGATCGGGGTCTTCACGGCCGCTTACTTTCTTGTTGCGGCGGTGCTCCTGCGGCGGTGGCTCCGGGTCGGAGCCGGGTCGGACGGCGCGGCCGGGTCGGATCCTCCGCTCGAACCCGTCGCGTTTTTGTGTCCGCTCAAACCCGGCGAACGGTCGCTCGCACGCCGGATGGAGCGGTTCCTGGACGGTATCGAGCCCGGCGACCGGGTTGTTTTTGGAGCGTCCGATGCCCGCTCGCGCGCGCTCTGCGAGCGGCTGATCGGAAAATTCCCGGGGGTTGACATCGTGTGCCCGCCGGTCCCGGCAGGCGGAAACAATTTGAACCCGAAGGTCGGGAAGCTTGTGCATCTCGCGCCATTTGCCGGGCACGACCGGTGGATTGTATTGGACAGCGACGGGCGGGCGGGCGGGGAATTTCTGCGCGGGTTTCGTCGGGATTGGCAGGCGGCCGGGACGACGGCATTTTCCGCGCCGTATGTTTTTGGGGCGGGCGGGGGATGCGTTGCGCGGATGGATGCGGCCGCGACCGAGCTGTCACTTTGGCCGGGGGTCGCGATGCTCCGGGCGTTTGGGCGGGTGGATTTTCTGACCGGGGCGTGCATGGCGGTCAGGGGATCTACTGTCGCCGGGCTGGGCGGCTGGGCGGCCTTTGCTGATGTGCTGGCCGACGACCACGAGCTCGGGCGCGCGGTCGTCCGTGCGGGCGGGACGGTCGGGATTTCCCGGCATGTCCTCACGCTTGAGCCGCCGGCGGACAGCGTGTGCGCGTGGGTGCTGCACCAGCACCGGGTGTTCGCGACGTTCCGGGTCTGCAATCTCGGCGGCTCGCTCGGGCTGCCACTCACGTTCGGGCTTGCCGCCTCGTTCGTCGCGGCACTTGCGCGGCCGCTCTCGGCAAGGCGATGGCTGTTTCACCTTGCGATCCTCGCCGCCCGCCAGACTGCGGCAGGCTCGCTGCCCGGTCGGAGGAGGACGCTCCGCGATGTCTGGCTTTCCGGACTCCTTGAGCCCGTGTTCTGGCTGCTCGGCCAGCTTCCTGTTCCAGTCCGCTGGGCCGGCAAGTGGATCAACCCTGGCCGGACACCGGGGCGAGCGGCATCGGCCGGTCATGATCGAGCGCCTGCCGGCACGTGTCGAAAAATTCCCGTCCGGTCGAAACCCGGCGGATCGCATGGAGGAAATCCTGCGAGATCCCCTCGCCGATAAAGCCCGTGAATTTTTTCATCCGCTGCACCCTTGCGCGCTCGGGGGCGCCGTTTGTGCCGCCAAGCTCGTAGAGCGCCCCGATATACGCGAGCACGTCGCGGCCGCTCGGGAGGTCGGGTTGGCGGCCAGCGAGCCGGTCGCGGATCTGGCGGAAGATCCACGGGTTGCGGATCGCGCCGCGCCCGATCATGAGCCCGCGCGCTCCGGTCGCCCCGAGCACGCGCACCGCATCGTCGGACGACGAGACGTCGCCGTTTGCGACGACCGGAAACGGGAGAGCGCGCACGGCGTCGGCGACCCGGTCGTGATGCACGCGCGGGCCGTATTTTTCGGTGACCGTGCGGGCGTGGACGGTGAGCATGTCGAGCCGGTGGCGCGAAAAGATCCCGAGCAGGCGGTCGAATTCCTGCGGGTTCGAAAACCCGAGCCGCGTCTTCACCGTGAACCGCCCTGCGATCCCCTCGCGCAGCGCGCCAAGCAGGGCGTCCACCCGCCCGGGATCGCGCAGCAGGCCACCGCCCGCACATTTCCGATAGACGACCGGCGCCGGGCATCCGAGGTTCAGGTCAATCGCCGCAACCGGGTGGAGTTCGAGCGAGCGTGCGGTCCGGACCATCCACTCCGGATCGTTGCCGATGATCTGCGCGACGGCCGGCCGCCCGGTTGGGTTTTCGATGATCGAGCGAAGGATCTCCCGGCGCGGACGATAGCCGGTGGTGACGCGAAAGTATTCGGTGAAATACACATCCGGGCCCCCATACCCGGCGATGAGCTTCCAGAATGCGAGATCGGTCACATCCTGCATCGGCGCCAGCGCGAGGAGCGGCCGACCGGCTGGAAAAAATCCGTCGTCCGCCGGTGCGGAGCCGCTCACGCCATGTGCGCGAGCATCGCGCGGGAGACCTCGTGGTGGAGCGGTTCGCCGGCGACAAACCGGCGGAGCTCGTCGGCCTGCCAGCTTCCCATGCGCGCGCACTCGCCCTGCATGCTGCCCGCGATGTGCGGGGTGAGAACGACATTCGGCAGCGAGCGGAGCGGTGAGTCCGGGGCGGCGGGCTCGGGATACGTGACGTCGAGCACGGCCGAGAGGTCGGGACGCCGTTCAAGCACCCCGATCATCTCGTCCTCCGCCACCACGGCGCCGCGCGATGTGTTGATCAGCGTCGCGCCCTCCTTCATCGAGGCGATGAGGCTGCCGGTGATCATCCTTTCGGTCTGGGGGATCCACGGCGCATGGAGGCTGACCACATCGCATTCCCGGAAAAGCTCGTCGAGCGGAACAAGGGAAACGCCGAGCTTGGCAGCCTGTTCGGGCGGGAGGAACGGATCGTAGGCAAACCGCAAGACGTCGAACGGCGCAAGCATCTGGGCTGTCGCGCGGCCGACCGCGCCGAGCGAGACAAGGCCGACCTTCGTGCGGTAGGCACCGGGGACGTGCAGGTCATTGAGGCGAGGCGCGTCGGATCGAGCCGAGCGGGAAAAATGCCAGAACCGTTTCAGGCTGAGAAGGATCGCGGCCATTGAAAATTCCGCGACGGGAACCCCGTTTGCGGCCCAGGCACTCGAGACGACGATCCCGCGCTCCCAGCCGGCATCTGTCACGAATCCCTTGACCGAACCCGCCGCGTAGAACACCGCCCTGAGCGCAGGTGCTGCCGCGAGAAATTCCGCATCCAGCGACGGCATCCCCCACGTGCTGAAAATCACATCCGCCTCGCGCAGCACCGGCCCCGCCTCGCGCCAGCGCGCCGGGTCGAGCACCGGCCACGGAAGATCGGCCGATGCGAGGATCATTTCCGTCACAGAGGAAGGAAAAACGCGGGCAACAAAATCCGGCGGGCAGAGAATCAGAGCGCGAAGCTTCATGGACGGCAAGAATACCTGCCCGCCCGCCGCGAACCAATTTCAAAATTTCTATCGCGACCGCCCGGTTCCGCGTGCGATGTTCGGCGGGCATGGAGGAATCCCCGGCCATCCTGATCCGCAGGCGTCCCTGGAGCGAGACAAGCTGGATCGTCACATGGATGACCCGCGACCACGGGAAGATCTCGACGATGGCCCGCGGCGCCAGGCGCCCGTCAAGCCCGCTTGCCGGCAAGCTCGACCTTTTTTATGCGGTGGACATCGCGTTCACCCTTTCCAGAAAATCCTCCCTGCACTCGCTGCGCGAGGTGCGTGTTACCGAGCCGTTTGCGACGCTGGCGACCCCGTGTGCGAACCTGTTTCTTGCCGGCTATTTCGCCGAGCTTGCCGACATGATCACCCAGCCGAACGAGCCGGTCGGGGAGGTTTTTGACCTGCTTTCGCGCGCGTTCGGGTTCCTGCGGGTGCGGCCTGCGAGCCTGCGGGCACTCGATCATTTTGAGTCCGAGCTCGCGCGGGTTCTCGGGATCCCGGCGGGCGCGGAATCCCTCGCTTCGTATTGCGGAAAGATCCCCGCCTCGCGCGCGACCGCGCTCGGGATGCTCCGGTCGGAGCCGGCCGCCGGGACAGGCGGCAGAACCACACGCAAGAAAATCGAGAATCCGCCTTGAACGCGGGCGTCCGTCCGTCCAATCT
>DYRS01000156.1 GCA_020718585.1 Chthoniobacter flavus | reverse complement strand
CCTTGCCGTCGAGGATGCGCGCGAGACGCACGTGAACCCACTCCGTAAGCGCCCGGTTGACACCGTTGCTGGGCGCGGCGGGTGCGAGGCCGCGGGCGCCGGGGGGGCGCGGCCGTTTACTTGGCGTGTAGCTCCTGCCAGCGATCGGGCAGGAGTTCGTCGAGCCGAGCCTGCGGCCAACTGGCGGCGAGCTTCTCGAGAACGTCGGTCAGGTAGGTGAACGGCGCCACGCCGTGCATCGCGCAGGTGCGCGTCAGGGTGTAGCCCACGGCCAAGCGACGGGCGGCGTCGTGCGAGCCGGCGAAGAGGTAGTTCTTCCGGCCGAGCGCCAGCGCGCGGATCTGCTGCTCGCAGAGGTTGTTGTCGATGTCGAGGCGGCCGTCCTCGAGGAATCGCGTCAAGGCCTCGCGGTGGTTGATGGCGTAGGCGATGGCCTTGGTAAGCGGCTGGTCGGGCGGGTCGTCCTTGGCGTGCTTGGCGAACCACCGATAGAGCTTGTCGACGATGCGGACCGATTCCTTCTGCCGCAACTCCCGAAGCCCATCGGGGTCGAGCTTTCTCAGCTTGGCGAGGCGCTCGACCTTGTAGAGCCGCCCGTAGAGCTGCAGCGCGAAGGCGACGCGCGAGTCGACGTCCTTGAGGGCGACGAACTTCCGGCGCGCGTGGGCGTTGCAGCCGACGGCGATGGCGCAGGCTGCTGCGCCGTTGTGGAGGCGGTCGAAGACGTTCGCGCCGTCGGACTGCTTGTAGCCCTTGCGCCCCGCGAGGTACTTCCAGGGCCCGGCCTCGCCGGCCCCGGTCTCGGCGTAGCGGAAGATGACGTCCCGGTCGTCACCCACCATGCACCACATGGTCCCGCGCGTGATGTTCGCGGGCGCGTCGGGATCCTGGACCTTGATGCCGCTGGCGTCGATACGGACGACGACGGCGTCTTCGACGCGCAGCCACAGGCGCTCGACGATGGGCGCCAGGGTGTCGCAGGCCACGGCCATCCACTCCGCCAACGTCGACAGGGGAATGTCGACCCCCGCTCGCAGGTAGCGCTGATGGATGCGGTTGAGCGGCAGGTGGTCGACCAGCTTGCTCACGATGAGATCGGCGTACACGCTGGCGCCGGCGAGGGCGCGCGGGAGGACCTTGTCTGGCGCGGGCGCAGAGAGGACGCCGTCGCCACCGTCGCCACCGAAGCCGTACTTCGCCACCTTCGTCACATGCAGCACGAAGCGCCCTGCCTCGTACTCGAGCATCTCGACAGTGTCGTGCCCGATGAGTCGCGCGACCTTGCCGGTCTCCGCGTTCGTGCGCTCCTCCTCGGGAAGCTCCGAGAAATGCACCTCACGCGCGGCCTCCGAGGTGTCGATGCCCCGCTTCTTCTTCTTCTTCTCGAGCTCGGCGTCCTTGGCCTGCTGCTCGCGTTCCTTCACGCGCTCTTTTTCGAGCTCCTTGTCGAGCCGCGCGTCAGCCTCCTTCTCTTCGTCGGAGTCCGCGTCGACCACGGCCGGGTCCTGCTCGGCGGTCAGCGCCGCGAGCTGCTCGAGCAGCAGTTCGAGCTGCTCGGAGTTCACCCGCTCCGAGGTCTGCCCCAACGCCTTCTTGCGCATCTCCGCAATCTTCAGCTGGAGCGTCCGGACCTGGTCGAGGACCCGCTGCACCGCCGTGAACGAGTGCTCGAAGGCGTCGTCCACCCGCCCCTCCTCGCGGAGCTGGGCGACGATGGCGCGCAGGCTGTCCACCTCGGGCGACTTCGTGGTCCGACGTGGCGCTGCAACGGGGGCTGAAGCGGCGGCTGCCATAAGGGGATAAGATCACACGCGATCCCGCGATGCAAGCCGCTTTGAGCCTATGTGCCGTGTTGGTAGCGCTTGCGCTGCCGAGCGCCGCTGAGCTCGATGCCTTCGAGCATCAGCATGAGCCTCGCGCCGTCCACCTCGATGTGGCGTTGGCCGGGGAGCGGACGGGTCGGGAGGGCGTACGTGCCGCGGGAGAGCCGCTTGTAGACCAGCAGAAAGCCCGTGCGGTCCCACACGAGGATTTTCACGCGGTCGCGCCGGCGATTCAGGAACGCGAACAGGTGGCCGCTGACCGGGTCCTGCCGGACGACCTCGCGGGCCGCCGAGGCCAGGCGGTCGAAGCCGCGCCGGAGGTCGACGGGCTCGACGCAGACGAAGATGCGCACCGACGCCGGGAAGGTCAGCACGCCCACCCCTCGCGGATGGCCGCCAGCGTCTCGGCCAGGAGCGCGGCGCCGCCCGCGCACGGGACGGCGATGGAGACTCCGCCAGCGAGCTCGACGCGCCACGCCTCGAGGTCGCGCGGGCGCGGCGGTTCGGGCGCGACCTTCACGGGCCAGAACAGCGCGGCAGTCTCCTCCGCGATCTCGGGCATCAGCCGCTGCTTCCAGCGATGGAGACGCGCTCGCTGGAGCCCGTGCGTCGCCGAGAAGCTCGCCACGGACTGGCCGCTCACCAGCCACACGTCCAGAACCGCGCGCGCGTCCTCATCACGCCAGTACGCGCTGCGCTTCGCCTGCTCGAGACGGGCCGCGGGGCCCCCTCCGGTATCTGTCGCCATCTGCACACTCCTCCTCCAGGACGAGCCGGAGTGTCGCGCGCCGACGCGGGGCTTAGAAGACGGCCTCTACCGGGCGCTTACAGCGCGGCGACAGCGCGCCCCGCGTCGACTTCATCCAGTTCCAGGCGCCGGGCTACCCCGACCGCGACCCGCGCCAGCTCGCCGTCGCCTGCGCCTCGGGCGGCGCCCACCTCTTCGTCGACAACCCGCCGCCCGGCCAGGACCCGAAGGCGCTCGAGGCGCTGTGGGAGGGGTGCGGATCTTCTAGGCCGACGGGATCATCTTGAGAGATCAACGGGTTGCCGCACGCGAAAGGGTGCATCGAGGGGCGTCTGTGGGTAGGTATGGGCTTGCGAGAGCGACAACCCACCCAGGAGGCCCCTCGATGACAGCGGCACGGTACCCGGCAGGATCGGACGCGTCTATCTTTGGCGCGGCGGACGCGACGTTCGGCGAGGTGAAGGACTGGTTGACCTCGGAAGCGAGGTCGTTGAGCGAGAGCGAGGTTGAACGGGACCTGGCAGAGCGCGGACGCGAAGTGCTGCGGCGCCTGCTGGGAGCGCATGTGGCGCTTCGGTGTCAGCAAGAGCCGCTCGGGCCTGTGGTGGGCGAGGACGGCGAGCAGCGGAAGCATGTTCGTCGTGGGTGGAGGTCCCTGATGACCGTGTTCGGGGTCATTGAGGTGCTGCGCGACGGGTACAGTGGTCGCGGGCTCGACAGCCGCTTCCCTGTGGACTCGGAGTTGAACCTGCCGCCTGAACGGGCATCTCTCGAGGTTCAACGTCTTTGCGGGGTGGAGGCGTCGCGCGGGTCGTTCGATGAGGGCGTTGATGCGCTGCGGAGGATGACGGGGGCGACGGTCGCGAAGCGGCAGCTCGAACAGCTCGCCGTTCGTGCGGCTCAGGACTTCGATGCCTTCTACGACGGCACCGAGGATAACGGCGACGCCAACGCGACGGGCGAGGTCTTGGTGTTGAGCTTCGACGGCAAGGGCATCGTCATGCGCTTCGACGGGCTGAGACCCGGCACCCAGAAGGCGGCCAAGCGAAGCGAGCACAAGCTCACGACGCGGCTGTCCAAGGGCGAGAAGGCCAACCGCAAACGGATGGCTGAGGTCGCTGCCGTCTACACCATCGCCCCCTGGGTTCATGGTCCCGAGGTCGTCGCGGGGCGGATGCGGCGCGTTCGCGACGCAACCGAGGACGCACCGCGGCCGCGGCCGGAGCGCAAGCGGGTCTGGGCAAGTCTGGAGAAACCCCCGGGCCAAGTAGTCACCGAGGCCTTCGAGGAGGCGCACGCACGCGACCCGAACGGGACGAAGCGCTGGGTGGTGCTGGTGGATGGCGCACGCCATCAACTCGAGCTCGTGCGCGAGGCCGCCCAGCGCATCGGCGCCGAGATCACCATCGTCGTCGACTTCATCCACGTGCTCGAATACCTCTGGAAGGCCGCCTACGTCTTCCACAAGGAAGGCTCGAAGGGGGCCGAGGAGTGGGTTCACGTGCGTCTCGCGCGCATCCTCGACGGCAAGGCTTCCGGCGTCGCCGCGGGGATCAAGCAGAGCGCGACGAAGGGCAAGCTCACCCCGGATCAGCGCAAGAACGCCGACAAGTGCGCCCGCTACCTGCTCGCAAACGCGAAGAACCTGCGCTACCACGACTACCTCCGCGACGGCCTGCCGATCGCGACAGGCGTCATTGAGGGCGCCTGCCGCCACCTCATCTCCGACCGCATGGACATCACCGGCGCACGCTGGGGGCTGCCCGGCGCCGAGGCCATCCTTCGACTTCGCTCCCTACGCAGCAGCGGCGACTTCGACGACTACTGGGTCTTCCACGAAGAGCAGGAGCGAACTCGCAACCACGAGGCCCGCTACGCAGACGGAGTCCCGCCCCAGCTCGTCAGCGCCGCCAAACGGCCCCACCTCAGGCTCGTCACTTGATCCACAGGGCCGTCGTTCCAGAAGAGCCGCACCC
>DYRS01000344.1 GCA_020718585.1 Chthoniobacter flavus | reverse complement strand
CAGCCTTCTTGTAAGCTCGTCGAACTCCTCCGCGGCGCGCCTGGCGTTGTGGTAGACGTGCAGATAAACCCTCCTGCGGCCCTCGCCCCAGCTCAACAGCTTGGTCGCCATGAACAACGCCTCGGAGTCGTCCACGCTCCTGTAGTTCGCCGGCGATCGGATCCCGGCGGCGAGCCCTTCGACGACCTCCTCGACCCATTTCAGGCCGGACGGCACGGCCATGGTGAAGTGGTGGCGGAGCTTGAGCATCCCGTCGATGTCCGCCCTGCCGTGGAACCCCCGGCCCAGGACGAAGCGCGCCCGCCCTGATCCCAGGAAGTCCAGCGACTTCATCGTGGTCCTGAGCGTGGCGACGTCCGAGATGTTCCCGGGCATTCTGCGGTAGTACGCCGGGAGGCCGCCGTTCTGGCCGAAGAGCATTGCCAGATTGATCTGGGGAAGGCGCCCGCCGTCCCGGTTGTACCCCCATTTGACATATTCGTTGGCTTTCGAGTAGGAGGATATGGAGGTGATGTCGTAGCAGAGGTAGTCGCGCTCGGCCATCCTCGCCAGCCAGAGGGAGAGGAAGCGTTGGCGGTCCCCCTCTTTGATGGAGGCCATCAGCTCGCTGACCCTCTGGCTGGCGATCGGCGCCCCATGCGGGTGGACATGCCCCTCGCTCCACGCGTCGATCCGCGACAACGGCAGCCCCTTCTGGACGATGAAGCAGGCTACGCTCAATATCTCCGCATGGTTGCCGGGGAAGCAACGCCCCAAAATCTCGGCCAGGCCGGTCTCCGCGGCGGTCTGCCCGAGCAGCATCGCCGGGCCCGCCACCCTCGCCTCCGCCGAGACGCCGGGAGCGGAAGGCGGGGCGGCGGCCTTTGGAGCCCTTCTCCTCGACGGGACGATCTCTCCGCTCGCCTCGTCCAGCCTCCCAAGGCAGACCTGTTTGTTCCTGGGCGCTTTCTTGGCCTTGTCCCAATAGCTCTCCACGGAATAGGCGTAGACAGCTCCCGTCCTCTTGTTGCGATGA
>DYRS01000343.1 GCA_020718585.1 Chthoniobacter flavus | reverse complement strand
GTTCTCGAGCTCGACGACTGGGACAGGGCGGCAGGCCCCCTCGGGGCGTGCGGGGCGCGCGTCGAAGGTCGCGAGGTCGTGTTGCCTGCGGGGGTTGATGTGGCCGATCTGATCTCGGCCCTGGTCGCGGGCGAAGTGCGGGTCGGCGGCGTCGCGCGCGCGAAAAAATCGCTCGAAGACTTCTACATGGAACGGGCCGCGCGATGAACCCGACCGTGACACTTTTCGCCCGGCAGTTTTATTGGGAGCTGAAAAAGCTGTTTTTCAGGAAGCGCACCCACATCGGGTTCGCGGCTTTTCTGGGCCTCGAGGTGGCGGTTTTGCTCCTGCTTCAAACCCCCACTGCCCGCAAGGGAATGGAAAGGGTGCTGGGGCGCGCCGGCTACGATCCCTCCGCGTATCTCTCGGGCCTCACCCTCGCCTTTCTGGTCACGGCCGCGACGGTCTTGTTGCTGGGGGCGTTGTTTCTCGCGCTGGTGGGCGGGGATATTGTCTCGAAGGAGGTCGAGGACGGCACCCTGCGCATGACGATGTGCCGCCCGGTCTCGAGGACGCGCATCCTGACCGTCAAAATCCTTTCCCTCGGGGTTTATACCTTCGTGCTCGCGCTTTTTATTTCGTTCACCTCGCTGGGGATGGGCCTGGCGCATTCCGGCCCGGGCGGTTTGTTTGTCTTTGTGCCGACGGAAGGGATCTTTGCCCTGCACGACTTTTGGCCCGGGCTGGTGCTCCATGCCCTCTCGGGGTTCGCAATCGGAGCCAGCCTCCTCACCGCAAGCTGCCTCGCCTTCTTTTTTTCCTGCTGCAACATGAAACCGGCCACCGCGACCACCCTCACGCTGGCCGTTCTCTTCTCCGATATGATCCTGCGCAGCCTGCCGTTTTTCGAGGCATTCCGGCAGGATTTCCTGACGGCAAAGATGGGCGTGTGGATGCACCTCTTCGAGGCGCGGATTCCCTGGGACCGCTTCGTCGAGGACTACGCCGTGCTCGCGGCCATCAATGCCTCCCTCCT
>DYRS01000155.1 GCA_020718585.1 Chthoniobacter flavus | reverse complement strand
GAAGCACCCGCACCCGCAGCCGAAGCACCCGCAGCCGAAGCATCCGCGAAAAAGCCCAAGGCCGCCCCCAAGAAAAAAGTGCCCGCTGCCGCGAAGGATGCGCCGGCCGCCGAGACCACGGCACCTGCTGTCGAGGCCGCACCGGTCGTTGAAGCTGCTGCCGCTTCTGCTGCCGTTGTTGCGGCACCTGCCGCTGCTCCCGCCGTCGAGGCCAAACCAAAATCTCCGAAGACCAGAGGCGGAAAAAAAGGAAAAGACGCCGCTCCTGCCGCCGCGCCGACTCCCGCCTCGTTGAACATCTCGCTCGACGACGCGATCGAGCCGGTCAAAATCGTCAAGGCGAAAGGCAGCAAGAACATTCACCACGGGATCGCCCACGTTCGCGCCAGCTTCAACAACACGATCGTGAGCATCACCGACCTCCGTGGAGGGGTGATCGGATGGTCAAGCGCCGGCAAGTGCGGGTTCAAGGGCTCGCGCAAGAGCACGGCCTACGCCGCCCAGATGGTCGCCCAGGACGCCTGCCGCCAAGCGATGGGTCACGGGCTCAAAGAGGTCGAGGTCCGGGTCAAAGGCCCCGGCGCCGGACGCGAATCCGCCGTCCGCGCAATGCAGGCGGTCGGGCTCGATGTCACGGTCATCCGCGACGTCACCCCCGTCCCCCACAACGGCTGCCGCCCACCGAAACAGCGCCGGGTCTAGCATCGAGTTTTAAGGTTTAAGCCCTGCGGCGAAACCCAACCTTGAAACCCGAACTTCTGCAAAAAACCACTAAAAACTTTAGCCTTAATACTTCACACTTCCATGGCACGTTATACCGGACCCAAAACAAAAGTCAGCCGCCGCTACGGTGTTCTCATCAGCGGATCGCCGAAAGCCTTCGAGAACAAGAATTACCCTCCCGGCCAGCACGGACCGAAGGGATCGCGACGGAAGCAGAGCGACTACTCGATCGCGCTCGCCGAGAAGCAGAAGCTTCGCCACCAATACGGGGTCCTCGAGAAGCAGTTTCGCCGGTATTTCCAGATCGCCAGCACCCGCCGCGGCGTCACCGGCGAGATCCTGCTCCAGATCCTCGAAACCCGCCTCGATAACATCGTCCAAAAAATGGGCTTCTCAAAGACCCTCCGAGGTGCCCGCCAGATGGTCGCCCACGGGCACATCCGCGTGAACGGTCGCAAGTCGTCCACCGCCTCGATGAACCTCAAACCCGGAGACGTCGTCTCGGTCAAGCCGTCCGAAAAATCCAAGCGCCTCGGCGTCCGCGGGGTCGAACTCACACAGATCGCCACCACCCCGGAGTGGCTGCTGGTGGACAAGGACAACCTCACCGGCAACGTCGTCCGCATCCCGAGCCGCGAGGAAATCAAGCCGATCGTCAACGAGCAGCTCGTCGTCGAACTCTACTCGCGCTAGCCTCAGTGCTCCAGAACCCGTGGAAAATCGGTAAGATTTTCCACAGGAAGGCCGGTTTCGCCGGTTTCCCCACCGGTTAAGGCGGTTTCGCCGAAACCGCTTGCCGTGGCTCAGGACGGCTCGGCGATCAGTCCCTGCCATCGCCGGGTGAGATCAACGGTTTTCTACAATCTGCGATTTTCTCCAGATGGCACCAAGATCCAGACGACTTTCCTCAGCCCCTCTTGGCGATGCTTCCCAGGACGTCCCAAGCGGTGATGACGCCGACCAGAAGTCCGCTGGCGGGCTCGACGACCGGGAGAAAATTTCTGCCATGGAATAGGTAAAGCATCGCGGTGATCATCGGCTGGTCAGGCTGGAGCACCGGGGTGTCGGTATCAAGATAGCGGCGGACCGGTTTGTCCGCGATCGCCTCAAATCGCTCGCGCACGTCGTCCATCGTCTCAGACATCAACCCTCCGTCGCCCACTGCCGAAATCCTGTCAAATCGGGGGTCGTGGACCGCGACCTGCGGGAGGATCGCCGCGATGAGCAGGTTTTTCCTGAACTGGCCGATGTATCGGCCGATCTCGTCAACGACCGGCATCGCCAGCAGCTTGTGCTCCATCATCGCCTGGAGGCATTCGGCGATCGTCATGCTGGCTGTCAGGACGTGATGGTTTGCGGCCATGATGCCGCCGCATGTTTCGTCGGTTTGGATGGGTGGTCTCATGGAATTATCGGGTTCTGCGGGGTTGGGGTGGGCGGTTGATCACTTTACGCCGAGGAGGGCGAGCAGGATGCCTCCGGAAATCGCGGTGCCGAACACGCCGGCAAGGTTTGGTCCCATCGCATGGTAAATGAGGAACAGCTTGGGATTTTCCTTGTTCGCGACGATGTGCGAAACGCGCGCAGCGATCGGAACAGACGCGATCCCGGCCGAGCCGATGAGCGGGTTGATTTTCGTTTTCAGGAAGAGGTTCATGATTTTCGCTAACACGACCCCCGAGGCGGTGCCGAAGACGAACGCGAGGAGCCCGAGCCCGATGATCTCGATGGTTTCGAGCGAGAGGAAGGTTTTCGCGGACATCGTCGAGCCGATCGCGACGGTGAGGATGATCGTGACGACGTTGAGCAGCGCGCCCCCGGCGGTCTCAGCGAGGCGCCCGACCAGAAGAACCTCGCGGAACAGATTGCCGAGCATGAGCATCGTGACCAGTGGCGCAACCGGCGGGAAAAACAGGTTGACGATCCCGGCGATGACGAGCGGGAAGATGATCCGCTCGAGTCGGCTGACCTTGCGAAGCTGCGCCATCTGGATGTTTCGCTCGGCCTTCGTGGTGAGCAGCCTCATCACCGGCGGCTGGATGACCGGCATGAGCGCCATGTAGGAATACGCGGCGACCGAGATCGGCGAGAGCAGATGCGGCGCGAGCTTCATCGTGACGAAGATCGCCATCGGGCCGTCCGCCCCGCCGATGATCCCGATCGCCCCGGCCTCGGAGAGCGTGAACCCGAGGACCTTCGCAAGGATGAGCGCGACGAAGATCCCGAGGTGCGCGCCGGCACCGAGGAGGACGAGCTTCGGGTTCGCGATCATCGGCCCGAAGTCGGTGATCGCACCCACTCCGAGAAAAATCAACGGGGGGATGATCAGCAGCGAGACCCCCTTGTAGGCGTAATTAAAAAGCCCGCCGGGAAGCGCGAGATCAGAGCCCGGGATGTTCACCACGATGCACGCAAATCCGATCCCGATGAGAAGGAACGGCTCGCATTTCTTTGCGACCGCCAGATAGATCATCCCCGCGCCGACCGCGATCATCACAAAATTCCCCCAGTAAAGGTGGGCGAGCCCGGTCTGGCCCATCAACGACTCGAAAAGCGAAAGCAACTGGTCCAGCATACTTATTGTTTTTGCGGATGCCTGTGAAGTCTTCCCCGGCCGCTCAATGCCCGCCCTTCAGATCCTTGTCGTCAATCGCCCAATACCTGTTCACGACGGGAAGAATCGCGAGGACAACCCCGATGCCCGAGATGATAACGAAGCTCAAAACGAAATCGATGATGCTGATGAGAATCGCCCCGTGGACGTTGTCGGGAATCGGAGTCATGGCTTGGTTTGGCTGGGAAATTCCCAAAGGCCGACCGCGTGGTTTTTTGCGGAAATTCCCATGCCGGGTGCGTTAGCGGAAAGCCGCTGTGATGTCCAGTCCGTGTTGCGGCGAGGGCAAATGGAATGCCCGATTGCTGCTGCCTGCTTCTGCAGGCTGTCGGTCGCCTACCGCAACCTGGAAGTCAGAGCCAGTGCTCAACCGTCATCTCCAAGTCATTGCAGATCGAGGCCATCGTCTTTAAATCCTTCAGGCGGCCCTTCGCTGGCTTCATCTCCGCATTGCCGAGCACTCCCATCATGTCCCGGATGTCTCGCACCCTCTTCTGTGGGATTCCGTCGGCTTGCCCCAGATTAGCCAAAATCACATTCATCCGGTCGAGGCGGGCGTTGAATTTTTCCCGCACGGCATCCAGCGTCACATGGCCGGAAGCCCGGAAAATCTCGATTTGCTCGGTCAATGTTTTTGCGGGCGATGCCGAAGGAATCGAATCAATCATCCTATCCAGCAAAGCACACGCACGGGGGATGCACAAGCCTCAATTTCCACTGCGAATGTGACGATTTTGTCGCAAGGCCTCCGCCAGAAAATCCTGCCGTCGAGGATCATCCTGCGGTTTTTCGATAGGCCGCCCAGGGCTGGGGACAGGGACGCCGAGGAGCGGACAGACCGCTGCCGACTCAGTTCCTTGTAATCCGCTTACTGCATACCACGCTCCTCAACGCCTGTCCGCTGCCTTGTTGGTATCGTTCGATAGCGCCGGGCCTGGAAAAAAACGCCTTCTCCTCCAAGGCTGGCATCCTGATTCCGGCGGGAAAAATGGCTGCCCCGCATGGATTCGAACCATGAATAACGGCTCCAAAGGCCGCTGTGTTACCGTTACACCACAGGGCAGGATATCCTGCTGATTTTCAATGCATTACAATCCACTACAGCAATGACTGCGCCAATTCTTAAGTGTTTGGTTTGCTGCCCATGCAGTTAATGTATCGTTGATGTCCGCGCATGTTGACACACCGTAGGCCTGCTGGCAAGACGTGCTTTTTCACCACAAGCGCGATGGCGATTTTCCTCGAATTCCCCTTCGGCAAGGT
>DYRS01000154.1 GCA_020718585.1 Chthoniobacter flavus | reverse complement strand
AGAGGGTGCATCTGTGAAACCGGGAGCGCGGGCATCTTGCCCGCTTTCGGAAGAAGCGGGCGGGACGCCCACGGTCCTGTGGGCCGCCTCGTCTGCACTTTTCGGGCATGCGCCCGATCACTGGTAAGGGCGTCCGTTTTTCCCATGAAAGAACGCTTTGGCTCGTTCCTGGCAAACGGCGACGTTGCCAATGCATTCAGGTTTACCGAAGTCGAACCGGCTTTGACACAAGGCCGGGAAGTGACAATGGATTTCCATGGTGTGACGAACATGACGAGTTCGTTTGGCAACGCGCTGGTTGCGACGCTCATGGCCCACCACCCCGAGGATTTTTCCGCGCGTGTTCGATTTGTAAACTGCGACCCGCTCATCCGCCAGATGATCCTGAGCGCCATCGCGCTCGGCAGGCGGGAAGCCGCCCAGCACGCATAAGGCGCGTAAGCCGGTGGCTATTATGCTTGGATGATATTGTTGCGGATCGCGTAGCGGACGAGTTCGCCGATCGAGTGGAGGCCGAGTTTGCGCATGATCGTGGCGCGGTGGGTTTCGGCGGTTTTGACACTGATCCCGAGGGCGGCGGCGACCTCCTTGTTGCTGTGGCCCTCGGCGAGGAGCTGGATTGTTTCGCGCTCGCGCGAGGTCGTTTTCGCGGCGGCGGCGGCCGAGGTGTGCGGCATGTCCTTCCGCTGAAAGCTCTCGAAGAGGACCTCGGAGACCTGGGAGCTAAAGTAATGGCGTCCGTCGAGGATGCTCGCGACCGCGGTGAGCAGGTGGCGACCGGCGTCGGACTTGAGGATGTAGCCGTGCGCGCCCGCTTGGAAAACCTCGTAAACCAGGCGCTCGGCATCGTGAACGGTGAAGATCAGGACTTTTGTCTGCGGGCAGGCTTTGAGAATCTGGCGGGCGGCCTCGATCCCGTTGAGCTCGGGCATGCTGATGTCGAGGATTGCAACGTCCGGCAGAAGCTCCGCGCAGAGGCGCACGGCCTCGCGGCCGGTCTTCGCTTCACCGCAGCACTCGTATTCGGGGACGCTCGCGATCAGGTTGCGCACGCCGTGGCGCACGATCTCGTGGTCATCAGCAATCAGGATTTTCGTATTGGTCTGCGGCATGGCAGGAAACTTTCACGGTGATGCCCACTCCGTAGGGGGACGTGCGAATCTCCAACTCCCCGCCGAGTTGCGCAAGCCTTTCCCGCATGCCGGCGAGCCCGACGCCCGAGGCCGGGCCGGTGCCGGACGGGATTCCGGTCCCGTTGTCGCGGACCTCCATCCGGGCCGAGCCGTCGCGCATCTCGAGCGCGATCCAGACCCGTTTGGCACCGGAGTGGCGGTAGATGTTGCTCATCGCCTCTTGGAGGATACGGAAGAGCGTGGTCTCGACGCCGGGGTCGAGGCGGGGAAACGCCTCATCGAGGTCGAGGGTCGCACTGATCGCGGTGCGCTTGGTGAAGCCGTCCGCGAACCAGCGGATGGCAAACGGCAGCCCGACCTCGTCGAGCAGCGGCGGGTGCAGGAGATAGGAGATCGTCCGCAGCTCCATGCAGCAGTCGCGGGCGATCTGCCGGGTCTCGGCGACGAGCCTGCGGCTGGATTCGTCGTCGGCCATCGGCTCGAGCAGGCTCATGTTCATCTCGAGGGCGGAGAGGCTCTGCGCTGTCGAGTCGTGGAGCTCGCGCGCGATCTTCCGCCGCTCGTCGTCCTGGAGGCGCATGAGCCGGTTCGAGAGCGCGCGGAGCTGGCGCTCGGAATTTTGGAGCTGCTGCTGCGCGCGGATTTGCGGGGTGATGTCGGCGGCGACCCACTGCCCGTCGGCGCGCGTCCCGTCGGGCAGGAAGTTTGTGCGCAGCGTGCTCCGGAACCACTGGGCCTCGGCGTCGCGGTCGAGGATCTGGTGGGTGAACGTGGCGATTGGACGCGCGGGGTCGAGCTCCGCGAATTTTTCCGAGAGCAGGTCGAACGTGACCGGCGGCAGGCAGCGGCTGAGGAACCCGCCGTGCCCGCCCGCGCACGGAAACGTGCGGCGGAATATCCCGTTGGCGAACGTGATTTCGAACCCGGGGTTGAACCGGCAGATGATTTCGTTCTGGTCCTCGACGACCGCTCGGTAGCTCCAGCGCGCGCGGTCGAGCTGGCCCGCGAGATCCTCGATCCGGCGGGCAAGCGTGGCGAGTTCGTCGCTGCCCTGGAAGTCGAGCCGAAGCGGGAGGATTTCTTTTTCGCGCTCGACCCGGCGCGTGAGGTCGCGGATGCGCGCGAGAATCGTCCGGTCGAGCAGGATCCACATCACAAGAAACAACGTGCCGCCCGCGAGCGTGAGCACGGTAAGAAAAACCTTTACTGCCCGCAGCCCCTCGGCGTAGAGCGGACGTCCCTGCGACAGGCGCATCTGGCCGATCGGAATCCCGTTGATCCCGCGCACAAGGATCTGGCCGACCAGTTCATCCGGTCCCATGACGCGCACGAAAAACTCGTTGCGGGCGAGCATCCGCACCAGCGGCTCATTCGTCCCCCCGCTCACCAGCACGGTCCGAAGCGGCTCGAATGCCACACGGGCCCCGAACATCCCCTCGAGAAACGCCAGCGATTCGTCATCGAAAATTCGTCCGCCTGCGAGGATCTGTCCGCCGACTGTCTTCCGGCAGGCGACGGCTGTGAGCGAGTCGCCCATGAGGATAAATCCGGCCTTCGGAAGCTCGGTGTCCGATGAGCCTGTGACCCAGCGGGTCCATGTCGTGGATTCCGAAAAAACCGACGCGACCGTTGCGTCGCGGAAAACCGAGCTGGTGACGGTGCCGCCGGAATCGGCCAGCGAGAGGAAGTCGAGATGAAGAGGGGCGAGTGTGTTGGCGTGGTCGAGCGCGATGAGTGAGCCGGCGGGCGCGCGGTTGCGGCGGAGCCAGTCGGCGACGGAGATCTCGACCGGCCGGGTCTCGCGGGAGAGCATCAGGTTGAACCGCTGGAGCGTGCCGATCATCTCCTGGTGCTCGGTCTGCTCGAACTCGCGGAGAATAATCCCGCTAGTGAGGAGGACGACGGCGACGCCGAGGAGGAACGAAAAGACGACAAAAAGCGTGAGAGCCTTCGAGTAGACGCTCTGCCCGGGGAGGCGGAGGATCATCGAGATGAGCATCTGCGGGCTGCGGACCAGGATCGAGCCGATCGCTTCCGGGCGCGCGGTCATGCGGATCAACGCGGTGCCGAAATCGCCGCAGGTTCGGGACCTTTTTTCTGGGGCAGGATGACCTTGCTAAGGTTGAAGATCGGGCCGTAAATCGCATAAACAAGGCCGCCGACGATCGTGCCCAGCATGACGAGCACGATCGGCTCGAGGATCTTGTCGATCTGGCTGGCGATGATGTCGAGCTCCTCCTCGTAGTCGGTGGCGATCTCGTCCAGCATCTCGTTGACCCCGCCGGTCTCGCCCGCCATCTGGACGACCGCCGCGATCGTGCGCCCGTCAGCGCCGAGCCGGTGGGATTCCATGAGAAAGCTCTCCGGGAGCGAGAGCCCGTCGGCGATGTGCTCGCGGATCGCCTCGTAGAACCGCTCGAACTCGATGTGGTTCGACGACTTTCCCGCGATCTCAAGCGCGGTCGAGATCCTCACGTTCGCCTGCAGGAGCAGCGCCAGCGTGCGGAAGCTGATCATCGCGGCGGATTTTTTGATGATGTTTCCCACCGTCGGCAGGCGGGAGATCGCAAGCTGGACCGGCGGCTTGCGATACAGCTTCGGCCAGTATTTGAAAAACATGACAAACCCGATGATCGGCAGGGCGATGAGATACGGCCGGTGCAGCAAGACTTCCGAAAACCCCATAAGGAACCTCGTGGCAAGCGGCAGTGATGCATTCATCGCGATATAGAGCTTCGAGATCGCGGGGATCAGGGTGAACGCCATGATGATGACGACCCCGAACGCGAGGATCAGCACGATGACCGGGTAGATGAGGCCGGACTTGAGCTTGCGGAGGATCTTCGCGGACTTTCCGCGCCCCTGAGCGATTTGCTTGAAGACCGCGTGGAGCTGGCCGGATTCCTCACCCGCCCGGATGAGCGCGATGATGTCCTCGGTGAACAGGTCGGGGTGCATCCCGAAGCAGTCGCTGAGCTTGTCGCCCGAGAGCACCCGGTGCGAGATGTCGGCGACGGCACCCCGGTAGCGCGGCGACTTGAGGCGCGCGGCCATGAGCTCAAGGCTCTTGATCGTCGAAATATTCCGCTCGAGGCATCGCGCCATCCCGCTGAAGAGCGTCACCGACTCCTCGAGGTTCGGCTTTTTTCCGGTCGCCCGCTGGACCCCCTCGTCAATCCCGGTGATGTCCGTGACAACCGCCGTCTCGTTCGGCGCCTTGCCCGCGCCCAGCACCGCCTTCGCATCGTCCTCGGTGTCCACGATGATCTCGGTGGACTTCGCAGTGTAGATGTTGGTGAGGACGACTTTCTTCAGCATGTCCGGGATGGTATCGGTGATGATCATGGGCACGATGGAGGGCGGTATGCGATGATAATTTTTTGCGGGAATCCATCGGGCAGGGCCAATTCACGAACGAGAGGAAAAAGAGGGGTGGGCGGCGGGGACCTGTTCTGGAACTACGCCTACGTCGTGGGGGGCGGCAAGCTCCAG
>DYRS01000153.1 GCA_020718585.1 Chthoniobacter flavus | reverse complement strand
ACAGATGACTGATTGCAATTTTGACTTCTGCTTCTACACCCCGTGAACGGCTACCCAGCTTTTTTGCAACTATCGGAGGTGCGCCAATTTATTTCAAGCTGAGAACTGCTGTGTTGCGCGCGGGTGGGGCGGCGGATATGAAATGGCGGATGCGAATGTTGACCGGGGAGCGTGGGATCGGGTGATGGCGGGGTTGGCGTCCAACACGCCGTTGTTCCAGCGGCTCGACAAGTGGGCGGGGATTGCGGCCTGCGCGTGCTGCACGGTCCTGCGCTGGCTCGGAGTGTGCGGCGAGGCGGGCGGCGGCGGGCGGCGGGGGATGCTCTTTGTGAAGCTCGCCGAGCAGGGCTCGACGGTGCTGGCCGGTGCGGCAATCCGCGACGCGGTCGAAAAGTTCGGACGCGACAACGTGTATTTTTTGGTTTTCGACGAGAACCGGTTTATTTTGGATGCGCACGATTTGATCCCGCACGGGAACGTGCTGACCGTGCGCACCGGGAGCCTGGCCGAGATCCTCACGACTGCGGTCGGCCGACTCTTCGAGATCCGGCGGCTCCGGCTTGAGGCGCTGGTGGATATGGAATTTTTTTCGCGGGCGACTGCGGCGTTCAGTTTTTTGACCGGCATTCCGAAGCGGGTCGGGTTCCATGCGTATTTTTCCGAAGGGCCGTGGCGCGGGAATCTTTTTACGCACCGACCGCGGTATAACCCGCACCTTCACACGAGTTCGACGTTTCGCGGGCTTGTGGCCGCGCTTGATGCCGATCCGGGGGCGTTTCCGCAATTTCCGTGGATCCCGCCCGACCCAACGGCCTTCGAGCCGCCAAGGTTTGTCCCGACCGCCGCCGAGATCGCCGCGATGGAGGGGCTCGTCGCCGAGGGCTGCGGGGGCAAGCCGGGGGCGCTCGTGCTCCTCAATGCGAACGCGAGCGACCTGCTCCCGCTCCGGCGCTGGGACGACGCGAACTACGTCGCGCTCGCGAAAAACCTCCTCACCTCGGTGCCCGGGCTTTTCATCGCGTTCACCGGCGGACCCGGCGAGGCGGAGAAGACGGGGGCGATTGTGCGAGCGGTCGGTTCGGACCGCGCGTTCAGCGTGGCCGGGCGCACGACCCTGCACGAACTCCTCGCGCTCTACGGGCTGGCCGACGTGCTGGTGACGAATGACAGCGGACCCGCGCATTTTGCCACGCTCACCGGAGTCCACACCGTCGTCCTCTTCGGGCCGGAAACCCCGAGGCTGTTTGGCGTGCTGCTGCCGCGATGCCGGACGATCACAGCCGGCCTCGCGTGCAGCCCGTGCGTGAGCGCGACCAACAACCGCCAGACGTCGTGCCCGAATAACGCCTGCATGAAAAGCATCCGGGTCGAAACAGTCTCCTCCGCGGTCGCCGACGCGCTCGCCGCGCGAGGGAAATAACGAGCCCATTCGATGCCAAAGCCGACGCAACTTGATTTCAACCTGAAGGGTGGACCGCGCGAGTCGGCCGCCCCGGCTCGTCCGCCCGAGCCCGAGGTGCTGAGCGTCTCGGCGCTGACCCGCACGATCCGCAGCCTGATCGAGTTGGGGGTCGGGGATGTCTGGGTCGAAGGCGAGGTCTCGAACCTCCGCAGACAGGCGTCCGGCCACATGTATTTCACGCTGAAGGACGCGTCGTCGCAGGTTGCGTGCGTGCTTTTTGCCGGGCAGGCGGCGCAGATCCGGGGCGCGGTGGTCGCCGATGGCGCGCAGTTGCAGATATTCGGGCAGGCGACGGTTTATGAGGCTCGCGGGAACTACCAGATCATCGTGCGCCGGGTGCGCGAGCGCGGTGCCGGCGCGTTGCAGGCAAAGTTTGATGAGTTGAAGCGCCGGCTTGCGGACGAGGGGCTTTTCAGCCAGGACCGGAAGCGGCCGCTGCCGGCGTTTCCGCGCCGGATCGGGGTCGTGACATCGCCGACCGGTGCCGCGATCCGGGATTTTTTAAATGTCCTCCACCGCCGTCAGAAAGGGATCGGCGTGGTAATTTTTCCGGTGCGAGTGCAGGGGAAGGGAGCCGCCGCAGAGATCGCGGAGGCGGTCGCGCTGCTCGGCGATCCCGCCGCGTCCGGAATCGGGCCGGTGGATGTCATCGTGCTTACTCGCGGCGGAGGGAGCCTTGAAGACTTGTGGGAGTTCAACGAGGAGGTCGTCGCGCGCGCGATCGGCTCGAGCGCGGTGCCGGTCGTCAGCGCCGTCGGCCACGAAATAGATTTTACGATCGCCGACTTTGCCGCCGACGTGCGGGCTCCGACCCCGAGCGCGGCGGCCGAGATCCTGAGCGCCGATGCGGGAGAGCTGCTTGCGCGGCTCGCCCACCTTGGCTCGCGCCTGCGGCGCTCGGCGGTCTCGCGGTTTGAGGTGCTCCGCCAGCGGGCCGACGGGTTCCGCCGGACCGTTCTTTTTTCCGAGCCCCCGCGCAGGCTGCGCCAGTGCGGTCAGGATCTCGACCGGATGTCCGATGACCTCGGCCGGGGCGCGTCCGAACCATTGCGCGCGCGCCGGCTGGTCGTCGAACGGGCATCGGGTGTGCTCTCCTCTCACAGCCCGGCCAAAAAGATCGGCGAGGCACTTGCGTTCCTTGAGCGTTCCAGGTCGGCGATGCTGCGGTGCCCGGAAAACCGTCTCGCGGTCGAGCGCTCGCTGCTCGAACGCAACGCGGCCCTGCTCGGTGCACTGAACCCGTCGGCCGCCCTCGCCCGCGGATACACGCTCACCCTTGACGCCGACGGCAGGCTGATCCGTGCGGCCGCCGCCGTCTCGCCCGGACAGGTTCTCACGACCCGGTTTGCCGACGGCACGGTTCGATCGGTGGCCGGCTGATTTCCTTCATGCACTCGCGCGCACTCCCCATATTTTTTCCGCGCTGGCGGATTGCGGTCCCCCTGCTCTGGCTTACGTTCGCCGCATGGATCGCACTGCTTTTTTACGCGTCGAGCCAGCCTGGAAAAATCGGCCCGGAAAACCCGATCCTCTACTGGGATAAAATCCTGCATTTCACATTTTTCTCCGGGGGGGCGATGTCGCTCGGCGCCTCGATCCGCGCGACGTTCGCGATCCGCTGGGCGACGATTTTTCTCGTCGTGATGATCCTGCTCTGCGGGATTGGGCTCGGCGATGAGATCCACCAGCTTTTCGTGACCGGGCGGAGCGGCGGCGATCCGTTCGACTGGCTGGCCGATCTTCTGGGAACCGCCGCCGGGCTCGCCGTGCTCAGATTGCTCTACGCGCAACGCCCTCCCGCTCCCGCTTCCGGAAACCTGAGCGCACCGGAATAGGAAAGGGTGGCAGCTATCGAGGCGTGCCTTCGCGCAGCGCGACAATTTCTGCGACGATGTCGGCGGCTTTGAAAACCGAGGTGCCGGCGACGAGGACGTTCGCGCCCGATGCCAGGGAAACAGCCGCCGTCGCTCGGTTGATCCCGCCGTCCACCTCGATGTGAAAGTCCAGCGCATCGCGCGCGCGCCAATCCGCCGCAGCAGAGACTTTCTCCATCATTTCCGGGAGGAATGGCTGCCCGCCAAACCCGGGGTTGACAGTCATGATGAGCAGGATGTCAAAGTGTCCGAGATGGGGGCGGATCGACTCCAGCGGGGTCGGAGGGCTGACCGCAAGGCCGGCGAGGCAGTCGGAGTCGCGGATTGCCAGAAGGGTTTTCGAGACGTCGTGGGCAGCCTCGACGTGGCAGGTGATCGAGGCGGCAACATCCGCGAACCTCGGTACATAGATGTCGGGGCGCTCGATCATCAGATGCACGTCGAGCGGCAGCCGGGTGTGCCGGGAGGCGGCTTCGACAAAGGCCGGGCCGAACGAAATGTTGTCCACAAGGTGTCCGTCCATCACGTCGCAATGGATCCAATCCGCGCCCGCCGCGTCCGCGCGCTCGACCTCGGCACCGAGGCGTGAAAAGTCGCAGGCGAGGATCGAGGGGGCAACGATGGTTTTGCGCGGAGACATTGTTTTGTTGTAGTCTGAACGCATGGAACTTGCGAGCGGGGAATATTTCATGCGCGAGGCGCTGCGTTTGGCGCGGAGGGCGTTCGCTGCCGGCGAGGTGCCGGTCGGGGCGGTCGTCGTCCGCGAGGGGACGATCATCGCGCGGGCCTGGAACCAGGTCGAGTTGCTGAAGGACGCCACCGCGCACGCGGAGATGCTGGCGATCACGCAGGCGGAGGCGGAAGTCGGCGACTGGCGGCTCACCGACTGCGACCTCTACGTCACGAAGGAACCCTGCCCGATGTGCGCGGGCGCGATCGTTCACGCGCGAGTCCGACGGGTCGTTTTCGGATGCCCGGACGCCAGGGGCGGCGCGGCCGGCGGGCTTATCAACATCCTCCAGATGCCGCAGCTCAACCACCGCAGCGAAATCACGTCCGGCGTGCTTGCCGACGACTGCGCCGGGCTGCTCAAGGAATTTTTTGCGCTGCGCAGGCTCAGGGCTCCAGAGCCAGTGGCTGAGACGATCACCCGGTAGGGCGGTTTCGCCGAAACCGCTTGCTGTGGCCCCGGACGGCTGCGGCGAGCCGTCCCTACCGAAGAAGTGCGCGCTGCCGCGCGGATCACTCGGTAGGGCGGTTTCGCCGAAACCGCTTGCCGTGGCCCCGGACGGCTGCGGCGAGCCGTCCCTACCGAAGAAGTGCGCGCTGCCGC
>DYRS01000342.1 GCA_020718585.1 Chthoniobacter flavus | reverse complement strand
ATCGAGGGAAGCGGAGCAATCCCGTGGCGAGCTGAGGTGACTGGTGCGAGGAGATCCGGGTATGGAGCGGATCAGCGAGCGCGGCGGAGATCAGGGCGGGAGCGGAAGCAAAGACGGCGACGGTTGGCCGTGGAAATCGGCCGCGACGGCTTGCAGGATGAAGGCAAACGCCGAGCGTCCTTGCAGTGCGCAGGTGGCGATCACGGTCCAGAGCCGTTCGTTGGCGCGGCGGCCGTTGGCGCCACGCGTGCCTTGGGTGACGTGGCGGTCGATGACGACGAAGCGGATCGCCTGCTCGGCGACGTTGTTGGTCGGGTCCATGCCGGGGGTCGTGATGAATGTGAAATACGCCTCGGCATGCTTGCGGAAGCGCTCGGCCATGTTCTGGGCCTCGCGTCTGCGCTCCTTGCCGTTGACATCGATCAGGCTGGGCGCCTCGTCGCGGCCGATGCGAATGATGTCGGCCTTGGCCTGTGCGAGGGCGGCAGCGAATGCGTCGGCGGGCAGCGCGTCATGCTGATGGATGACGTGGAACAGTGCCTTGAGGGCGCCGAGCAGCTTCTCGCCGTAGGTGCGCGTCGGTAGATCGGGCAAGGTGGTCAAGAACTTGACATCGCGAATGAGGTGCGCGATGCAGAACTGCACGGTGACCTGGAAGTCCTTCATGAACTTGCGATAGGCCGAGAAGTAATCGCAGCCCAAGGTCCCCTCGAATTCCTCTCCCAAGACCTCGATCAGGACCTGCGAGCCGCGTGACTTGTCGATGCGGAACAGCACATAGAGGTCGGCCTTGAAGACCCAGGTCCAGAACCGCTCCCCGTTGTCCTTGTGGCCGGTCTCATCGACGTTCAGGTTCGCCTCCAGCGGGATGCGCTCGAGGAGCTCTTGGTAAGGTCGCTCCAGCGAGCGGCTGACCTTGGTGATGAGCTTGACCAAATAGCCACGCGAGACCGTTTCTCCGACCACGTCACGGAGGAACTTGCGGATCGTCGAGAACGAGGCGTGGCAGACGTTCTTCATGTAGGCGACCAAGGCCGT
>DYRS01000152.1 GCA_020718585.1 Chthoniobacter flavus | reverse complement strand
CTCCCCGGCCAGTTCTCGTTGTAAACCCCCTCCGCGAAGCGGCTTAGTTCAACATATTGTGTATGGGAAACCATCCACCGCAACATCCTGTGGAGCGCGCTAGAAAATCGGGAAAAATCATTGCCTCGCCCGCGCATTTCGCTACCCTCAAATGAGCCGGAATTCCGCGCCGGAAACCCACTTTTGAACCAGATGCCAGACGCACCACTTCCCGAAAATTCCGCACCGAAATCCGAATCCACGAAACCGGAAAAAGCCACCCCGGATTTTGTCGCCAGCGACTACAACGCCGATGATTTGAGCTCGCTCAAGGGCCTTGAGGCGGTGCGCAAAAAGCCGGGGATGTATATCGGCGGCACCGACGAGCGGGCACTCCACCACTGCGTGAGCGAGGTGCTCGACAACTCGGTGGACGAATTTCTTGCCGGCCACTGCGACCACATTGACGTAACGATCCATGCCGACGGCTCGATTTCGATCCGGGACAACGGGCGCGGGATTCCGGTGGACATTAATAAGGAGGAGGGGATCCCCGGGGTCGAGCTCGTGCTCACCCGGCTGCACTCGGGCGGAAAATACGGCCAGGGGAACTACGAGTATTCCGGCGGCACGCACGGGGTCGGTGCGAAGTGCGTCAACGCGGTCTCCGAGTGGTTCAAGGTCGAGGTCACGCGCGACGGGAAGATCCACGCGATGTCGTTCGAGCGCGGGGTCACGAAGCAGGAGCTCCATGTGATCGCCGAGGTGAAATCGAAAAAGCACACCGGCACGCTCATCACGTTCATGCCGGACACCGAGATCTTCCTCGAGACGATCGAGTTCAAGGCCGAGCGGATCATCACCCGCCTGAACGACCTCGCGTATATCAACGCCCCTCTCTCGTTCACGTTTCTCGACGAGCGGCAGGACGGCGCGCGCCCGATCCAGATCGTGCATCCGAAGGGGGTCGAGGAGTTTGTCGAACGCCTAGTCGAGAACAAGACGCTCGTGCATCCGAAGCCGATCCTCTTCAAGGGCGTGCGCGACAAGGTGATGGTCGAGATCGGTCTTCACTACACCGACACCTACAACGAGCAGCTCCTCTGCTACACGAACGCGGTGCCGAACCCCGACGGCGGCACGCATAGCAGCGGGTTCCGCGGGTCGCTCACCCGCGCGATCAACCAATACGCAAAAAATAATTCGCTCCTGAAGGAGAAAGACGTCCCGATCACCGGCAACGACGTCCTCGAGGGGCTTGCGGCGGTCGTCAGCGTGAAGCATCCGGACCCGCGGTTTGAGTCCCAGACGAAGGTGAAGCTGATCTCGCCCGAGGTGGACGGCATTGTCGGCTCGATCAGCTACGAGGGGCTGATGCTGCATTTTGACCAGAACCCAAACGTCGGGAAGCGGATCATCGAGAAGTGCCTCATGGCCGCCCGCGCCCGCGAGGCCGCCCGCAAGGCGCGCGAGACCGTGCGCAAGGGCGCGCTCACCGGCGGTGGCCTGCCGGGCAAGCTGGCGGACTGCTCGGAGCGCGACCCGGCGCTCACGGAGCTCTACGTCGTCGAGGGCGACTCGGCCGGCGGCTCGGCGAAGCAGGGCCGCGACCGGCGGTTCCAGGCGATCCTTCCGATCAAGGGAAAAATCATCAACGTCGAGAAGGCGCGCCTCGACAAGGTCCTCCAAAACACCGAGGTCCAGACGCTGATCACCGCGATCGGCACCGGCATCGGCATGGCCGGCGGCGACAAGGAAAAGGACCAGGAGGGGACGTTCAACATCGCCAAGCTCCGCTACGGCCGGATCATCATCATGACCGACGCCGATGTGGACGGCTCGCACATCCGCACGCTCCTGCTCACGTTTTTCTGCCGCCAGATGCCGGAGCTCGTGAAGCAGGGGAAAATCTACATCGCCCAGCCGCCGCTCTATCTGATCAAGCGAAAGAAGCGCGAGGAATACGTGGACGACGACGCGCAGCTCAACCGGATACTCATCGGGATCGGCGCCGACGAGGTCAAGGTCAAGAACCTTGCGGATGGAAAAGTTTTTTCCTCGACCCAGCTCAAGGAGATCCTCGAGCTCCTCGAACGGTTCGCGAAATTCAGCGACGCGATCCGGCGTCATGGTGGCGACTTCGAGGCCTACCTCGCCGAGCGCGATCCGAAGACCGGCAAGCTGCCGACGTTCATGGTCAAGGTCCGCGAGGGGAACACCGAGTGGGCGACGTATTTCCCGGGCGAATCGGAGGTCCGCGAATTCCATGAGGGCAACCGCGACCTCAACCTCTACGACGATCCCGCGCCCGAGCCCGCCGAGGGCGAGGCGGCCCCCGCCGAGCCGTCCAGCAAGGCGAAAAAGGCCGATCCTACGGCGATCCGGCGTCGCGCGAAGCTCATCGAGCTCCACGAATCGATCTCCGCCCAGAAGCTCATTGACGAGCTCGCGCGCAAGGGCCTGAAAATCGAACACTACTCGGACAGCGACACGCCGATCTTCGAGTTGGTCGAGGGCGACGGCGACAAGGCGACGACGCACCCGCTTTTCGCGATCCCCGAGATCCTCAACAAGGTCCTCGAAATCGGCAAGCGCGGGCTCTCGATCCAGCGGTTCAAGGGCCTCGGAGAAATGAATCCCAAGCAGCTCTTCGAGACGACCATGAACCCGGAGAAGCGCAAGATGCTCAAGGTGGACCTCAACGAGGACAACGCGGTCGAGGCCGATCGGATGTTCACAATCCTCATGGGCGACGTCGTCGAGCCGCGCCGCCAGTTCATCGAGGACAACGCGCTGAATGCGCGGCTGGATGTCTGACCGCGCGGAATGAAGCAACCATTCCAGTATCAGGGCAGCAAGCGCCTCCTCGCCCCGGCAATCCTCCGCCACCTCCCGGAAAAATTCGGCTGCATCGTCGAGCCGTTCGCCGGCTCGGCAGCGGTCTCGATCGCCTGCGCCGCAGCCGGGCGCGCCCGGGAATTCTGGCTAAACGACTTCAACCGCCCGCTCGCCGAGCTCCTCGGCCTCATCGTCAACGACCCCGAACCGCTGGCCGATTTCTACGAGGCAACATGGCGGGAGGCACAGGGGGCACGGGCGTCCCGCCCGTGTATGGCGCAGACACCCGATGCGAGCACCAGCATCTCCGATGGCAAGCTGCCGGGAGCGCGGGCATCTTGCTCGCTTTCCGAAGATGCGGGCGGGACGCATGCGCTCCAGGGATCCGTCTCATCTGCACTTTTCGCAGATGCTCCCCTTGGCTCCGAAGAAGCCCCCCTTGCCCACTACTACCGCATCCGCGAGGACTTCAACCGCACGCAGGATCCCCGGCTTCTGCTCTATCTCCTCGCGCGGTGCGTGAAGGGATCGGTCCGCTACAACTCCGAGGGGCTGTTCAACCAGAGCCCGGACAACCGGCGGCTCGGCACCCGCCCGGAGACGATGCGCGCGAATATCCGCAGCGTTTCCTTGCTCCTGCGCGGCCGATGCCACATCACGGCCTCCGACTACCGCGACGTCCTTGACGACGCGCGAGCCTCGGATGTCGTCTATCTCGACCCTCCCTACCAAGGGGTCTGCGGGGCGCGCGATGCACGCTACCGCTCGGCGATTTCCTTTAAAGACTTCGTCGCCGCGCTCGCCTCGCTCAACCGCCGGGGGATCCGCTACCTCGTGAGCTACGATGGACGCCTCGGATCGCGCACCTACGGCGAGCCGCTCCCGGAGAGCCTCGAGCTCCGGTCGGTCGAAATCAATGCCGGCCGCTCGTCGCAGGCCACCCTGCTCGGCCGCGACGAGGTGACGTTCGAGTCGCTCCATATTTCCCCTGCGCTGGCGGATCAATTGACACACGTGACCACATGCGACTACATTCCGGCATGAAGCATTCCTCACGAACCACCGACGGCGAGCCGATTTTTCCCTCCCCGGTCCTGCGCGAGGTCGCTGTGCTGCCCGGCCTGGGCGAGACGATCAGCGTGCGCGCGGCAAAGACCCATCTCTCGGCTCTGCTGAACCTCGTCGAAGACGGACGCGAAATCACGATCACCAGTGGGGGCAAGCCGAAGGCGCGGCTTTCCGCCGTTGCAAACCTCGCGAAGCGCATTCCATTCACGGGAACCCGCGAGCACTTGGCCACCATGCCAAAGTGGGACGGCGGCCCCACTGCAGACGAAATCATCCGGGCGGACCGGGACGGGCGGGGCTGGTAGCTTATGTATTTGGACAGCGCAATCATCGTCAAGCTGCTCACCGATGAGGATGACTCGGGGTTTTTTCAGCGCACGCTGGACGGGATGGCTCTCGGGTCTTCCGAGCTTTCGCTGCCGGAGGTTTTTTCGGCGCTGCTTTGCAAGGAACGCACCAGGAGGATTTCTCGCGCACAGCGGACAAGGGCCTGGACAGTATTCAATGAGCGCGTGGTATTGAAACAGATCGAGATCCTTCCGCTCGACCCCGGCATTTTTGGAAAAGCCCGCAACCTCCTCGAAACCTGCCACTCGCGCGTCGCGCTCCGCACGCTCGATGCCCTCCACCTCGCGGCCTGCGACCTGAGCCGCGACTTCCCGCTCTGCACGACCGACCGACGGATGCGCGAGGCCGCAGAAATTCTTAACATCCCTCTTTTCCCTGAATCCCTCCCCCTCTCCTGATTACCTATGTATACGCAAAACGAAAAAGTGGAACTGGTGAACGTGGCCGACGAGATGTCGAAGTCGTTTCT
>DYRS01000028.1:15293-19456 GCA_020718585.1 Chthoniobacter flavus | reverse complement strand
CCACGCCCGCCATTTGAAACAGGTTCCCGCGCCGGAGCGATCAAAATCCACGTCGGCACCATGCAGAAATGGGATGCAGAAATGGGATTGATTATTGCCACCGCCAAGGGCAATCCTTACGCATGGCAAAAATCTCACTTATCGGAGCTGGCAGCGTTGTCTTCACGAAGAACCTGATCTGCGACATCCTCCAGCACCCGGCACTCGTGGGATCAGAGATCTGCCTGATGGACATTGATCCGGAGCGGCTGAAAATCGCGGAGATCCTCGCTCGGAAGGTCGTCGCGCAGCTTGGGGTGAAGGCGAAGGTCACGGCCACCCTCGACCTGCGGACCGCGTGCGCGGGCGCGCGCCATGTTGTCACGACGATCCAGGTCGGCGGCTACCGGCCGGCGACGGTGACGGATTTCGAGATTCCGAAAAAGTTCGGGCTCCGGCAGACGATCGGCGACACGCTCGGGGTCGGCGGGATTTTCCGAGCTCTGCGCACGATGCCCGAGCTGGTGAAGATCGGCCACGCGCTCCGCGATTTCGGAGCCGAGGTGCCGTTCTTCCTCAACTACTCGAACCCCATGGCGATGAACATGATGGCGATTGACCGCGCGTGCGGGATTCCCTCGGTCGGGCTCTGCCACAGCGTTCAGGGCACGTCCCGCCAGCTTGCCGGGTATGCCGGATTGCCCGCCGAGGAGGTCACCTACAAGGTCGCCGGCATCAACCACGTCGCGTTCTTTTTGGAGTTCAAATACCGCGGGCAGGACGCCTACCCGCTGCTTTTTCAGGCGATGGAAAACCCGCGCGTGAGTGCCTCCGACAAGGTGCGGTTCGAGATGATGCGGCGGCTCGGGTATTTCGTCACCGAATCGAGCGAGCACTTTTCCGAATACTGCCCGTGGTTCATCCACCACGGTGCCGACACGATCGCAAAGTTCGGCATCCCCCTCGACGAATACCTCCGACGGTGCGAATCCATTATTGCGACATGGAAGGACACCGAGAAGCGGATGCTGGCGGACGGGATTGTCGCGATCGGGAAGAGCGTTGAATACGGCTCGACGATCATCAACGCGATCGAGTCCGGAGCGTCGGCGACGATCTATGGCAACGTGCCGAACCGGGGGCTGATCACCAACCTGCCGACCGGCTGCTCGGTCGAAGTTCCGTGCCTTGTAGATGCGCAGGGCATCCAGCCGACGGTCGTCGGCGACCTTCCTCCTCAGCTTGCCGCGATGTGCCGCTCGAACATCGCCGTGCAGGAGCTCACGGTCGAGGCGTTCCTCACCGGCCGCCGCGAGCACATCTACCACGCCGCGATGATGGATCCGCACACGTCGAGCCAGCTCACCCTCGATAAAATCTGGAAGATGTGCGACGAGCTGATTGAGGCACACCAGCGGGACGGCTTCCTGCCGGAGTTCGCACCGGTGTGGAAAAATTCCGGTCGCGGGTCGTCCGGACTCGAGCGGGTGCTCGTGTCGTTCGAGGCCCGAGGAGACGCCGGAACAAAATCGGCGGAACTCGTGCTCGTGATCGAAAACCACACAAGTGCCCGCTTCAAAGGAAAGCTGGCGATCGAGGTCGATCTCTCGGCGTTCCAGCTTTCCCGGGACCGGGTGGTGGCGTGCGACATCGCCGCCGGAGCGACGAGGCGGGTCGCGTTCCGTGTCCGTCGCCTTGTCCCGGACAAGGTTCTCGAAGTTGGTGCCGAAACGGATTCGCCCCGGGTCTTCGTCAAGCATTTCCGCCAACCGACGCGCACGACCGTGCGTCCGCAGAGCGATCCGCTCAGCATCGTGTGGTCGGGGAACGAGGTCGCGTCCGGCCGGATCGAGCTCGGAAAGACGGGGATCCGCCTCGACCTGCGCGTCAACGACACCGACATTCTCATTTCAAAGGACTCATTCTGGGACGGCAGCGCGATCGAGGTTTTCTTCGCGCCGACCGACCAAAGTACCAGTGCCCTGGTCCAGTTGGTCGGGCTTCCGGATCCGAAGAACCCGAAGGTCATTTCGGCGCACGGCAAGGCTGTCGTCGGTGGAAAAATATCCGTTCGTGCCGACCGTGGCGGCTACGATCTCGGGATGTTCATTCCCTTCAAGGCTGCGGGAGTCACCGAAGGCCAACCTTTCCTGATGGAGCTTTTGATCCGCGTGAACGCGCTCGGCGACGCGCACGGACGCGTGAGCACCGCCTGGCAGGGCTCTGAGCTCCCGCACATCGAATCCGGGAAATTTGCCCTGATCGTTCCTTGACCGTTCCTTGACCGTTCCCATAATTTTTCGTCATGAACGAGCTCCCCAGAACCGACATACGGACGGATTCCGACCAAGTGATCGCCCAGGCCCGACAGATTGCCGAGTGGAAGGAGATGCGCGGGTTCATGGATGCGATCCCGGACATTCTGGTCGCGGTGAACTCGACCCGGCAGATCGTCTTCGCAAACAAGACCGCGCTCGATTTCTTTCATGTCGCCGACGGCTCGGAGCTCTGGGGGCGACGACCGGGCGAGGTGGCCGGGTGCGTCCACAGCGCCGAGACTCCGGGAGGATGCGGGGACGCTGAGGCGTGCAAGGTCTGCGGTGCGTTCCTTGCGATCACGCAGGGTCTCCGGGGCGACACGCCGGTCGAGGAGTGCCGAATGCTGCTCGCCAACGGAAGCCCGCTTGACCTCCGGGTCTGGGCGCGTCCGTTCAAGCTCGAAGGCGAGGACTTCGCATTCCTTTCGATCCAGGACATCAGCGACGAAAAGCGTCGACAGGTGCTCGAAAAAATCTTTTTCCACGATTTGTTGAACACGGCGGGCGGGCTGCAATCGGTTGGGGAGATCATGGAATCTTCCGGTCCCGAGGAGCTTCGCGAGCTGCGCGAACTGGTGACAAGCCTCTCCGAGCAGCTTGTGGACGAGATCCGCGCGCAGCGCGAGCTCCTTGCAGCCGAGCGGGGCGAGCTCCAACCCGAGATGGGCCCGGTTAACACCCGCGATGCCGTTGCCCGTGTTGTTGCGACCTACCTCAAGCACCCGGCCTGCGACGGCAAGACGGTTTCTATGTCGCCCGAATGTGTGCCGGTTGACATCCGTTCGGATCTTCCGCTCCTCCTGCGGGTTCTTGGGAACCTTGTAAAAAACGCGCTCGAAGCGAGCTCGCAGGGAGCGGATGTCGAGGTCGGGTGCCGGATGCTCGCGCGCGACCGCGTGGAGTTTTTTGTCCGCAACGAGGGTGTGATCCCGCACGCAGCCCAGCTCCAGATTTTCAACCGATCATTCAGCACGAAGGGGAACGGTCGAGGGCTCGGCACCTACAGCGTGAAGCTCCTCGCCGAGCGCTTCCTCCACGGCCGCGCGCGGTTCGTGTCCTCCCCGGAAGAGAAGACGACGTTTTTCGTCGAGTTGCCGATCAATTCCTGATTTGGAACCCCGGGTGGGGCGGCGCGCATTCCTCGGTGATCGCGCTGAGGCAGGGTTTGTGGAATTTTTTGCAGAAGCTGAAGTGGAGCTTGAAGTCCCACAGCGTGGGGACCCGGCGGTGGAGGCAGCTCTCGCAGGGCGGGCTTATTGCGGGCGGCGCGAGGTTCGTCGGTTTTGGCGTTTTTTTAAATATCACGGGTAGAATTCGTTGAGTTCGGTGCGGGTGCGAAATTTGCGGAGCGCGGGGTCGTTGACCAGGTATTCAAAAAAATCCGGAGGCAGCCGGTCTTTGCCGATGCGGAGGATGTCTGTGGCGCGCGCGAAGTCGCCGCGGCGCATCGCGATGTGAGCGGCCGAGAAGAGCGAGGCGGTATCTTCGTTTGGGTCAGGGTCTGCGGGCAGATCCGCGTCGGCGAGCGCCTGCAATCCCATGAGGGCGATCGTGACATCAACCACCGTATGGCTGTCCACCGGATTGAGCCGGGACCGCGCGCCCTCGAGGAGAGCGAGAGCCTCGGCGTCGCGCTTGCTGTAGCGCAGCAGGGTGGCGAGCTCGATGCGGGGGAACGGGTTTGCGGCGTCAGCCACCATCGCCTGCCGGAGGTAGGTCTCCGCCCGCACGCGCGGGTCGCCGAACCCCTTGGCGGTCTTCTGGGTTTCCAGGACCGCGCGGAGCGCGAGCGCGTCGGAGATCCGCTCGCGCTTGAAGATCGATTCGATGGCCTTGGCCTCGGACAATTCCGCATTGCCATTCTGC
>DYRS01000028.1:0-15193 GCA_020718585.1 Chthoniobacter flavus | reverse complement strand
CTTGAAGATCGATTCGATGGCCTTGGCCTCGGACAATTCCGCATTGCCATTCTGCATCGCCGCCAGCGCGACAAGGTAGGTGAGCGACGAGACCGAACCGTATTGCTGCTCGAGTTCAGCGAGCCGGCTCTGCGCCTTGTCCGCGCTGCCGGCCCGCAGATCCCACAGCGCGCTGTTGAGGCTCCCCTCAAACTCAGGCGGGGCCTGCATCCCCTGCTTGGAGAGCCCGGCAAGCGTCCGCGCGCGCTGGGCGGATTGGCCGATGGAAAAAAATGCCCATGCGACAAAGACGAGCGTGATCGCGGCTGCGGCGAGCGCGCGAGCGAGCGTGACGCGCATCCGCAGGATCCTTCGGGCATGCGAAGCCGCGAGCGATGCGAGTTCGGCGGCAGTTGGCGGCGGGGCCGCTGCGGCGGGGTGCTCCACGGCATTCTGCGTGCCGCCCGAATTCAGGTCGGCCGCCGGGGCGGCTTCCTGCGGTTCGGACTGCGTGCGAGCGCGCGGGCGGGATTGCGCGCGCGCCTCGAAGGGAACGGGGGTCGGGCGAGCAGGCGGCTTCTTCGGCTTTTTTTCCTGCTCGTCGGGCGTGGTCGCACGCAGTTTCGGAAGCCTAAGCTTACTGTCGTCGTCTGGGCTGTCTTCGGTCATGCGCGGATCTCGTTCTGGAACGAAAGCCAGAAGATCTACCCGAAACCGGACGATCAGGAAATAAAAACCGGGGGCACTGTAGAACTACGGTTTGCGATCGAGGAGTTTGCCGAGGCCGATTTCGTCGAGTGCGACCGGGCTTTGCTGCTGGAGCTTGGTGAGGTAGGTCTCGCGGTTTGCGCGGGCGCGCTCGGCGCGGAGCGCGCGGGCGAGTTGGTCTTTGACCTCATCGAGCGTCGCGGTGTGCGGCTCTTTCGTGTCGAGAACCTTGACGACATACCATCCGTCGCCGAGGCGGATCGGTTCGGTGACGGTGCCCTTGGCGAGCCCGGCGACCTTGGATCGGATTTCCGGGCGGATCTGGGATTCTGCGAGCCATCCGACCTCGCCGCCGCGCGCCGCGCTTTCGCGCTCGTCGCTTTTCGAACGGGCGAGTGCCGCAAAATCTCCCGACTTCGCCGCCTTGGCGACCTCGTCGGCCCGAGCCTTCGCCTTTTCCTGGGCCGGCTTGTCGGCATCCTTCGGAATCGCGACATAGACCTGGGCGAGGCGGAGCTGTCCGGGAACCTTGAGGTCGGCTTTTTTCGCCTCATAGACCGAGCGGATTTCGTCATCCGATGGGAAGCTGTCGGGGACCCTCGCGACCGACTGGATGTAGGATTCCGCGATGACGCCCTGGCGGTTGCGCTCGATCTGCTCGACGACCTCCGGGGTCTTTTCCCAGCCGACCGCAAGCGCCTCCTTGAAGAGCTGTTGCTGGACGATGAGCGCACGCACCGCTTGGCTGAGAGCGGCCGGGTTTTTTTCCAGTGCCTCACGGTCCTGCTCGGAAAGGTTGTCGAGATACGGTTTGACCTGGGCCGCGCGGATCTCGGTCTCACCGACGCGTGCGATCACGTCGTCCGCCGCCGGGAGGGCGGACGGCACAAGCAGGGCGGCGGAGAGGAGGATCACGGAAAGCGGAAAGCGGAAATCGGAAATCAGAAAGCGGAAATCGGAAATCGGAAGGCGGAAGGCGCGGAAATCAGCGTCTACACGGGCGGGACGCCCATGCCCCTTTGGCCTGAGTCGGCTCACCTCACTTCCTTCGGGGTCAGGATGTCTGAGGATCGTGCGGAGTGGAAGATGCGGGATGGAATTTTTCATGTGGAATGGATTGTTCAAAGGTGTGCAGATCAGCCCTGTTTTTTATCTGGTGCGGGCTTGGTCTCCGGCTTGGTTTTCGGATTTGGTGTCGGCTGTCCCGGTGCGGGCTCGGTGTCGCCGGGCTTGATCCGGGCGTCGGTGAGCTTGTCGGCGAAATCCTGGACGAGGTTTTGGAATTTGATTTTTGTGGTCCCGACAAACGGCTCGCGGGCGAGGATGGCGTCGCCGAGCCCGAATTTTTCGTAGCGGTCGAGCGTCTCCATCCCGGCCTTGAACATCTCGAGGTTTTTGACCTGCTGGCTGGCGACCTGGCGTTCGAGCTTGAGCGATTTTGCTTCGAGCTTTGCACGTTCGGATTCTTTTTTTGCGGCGAACGCGGTGATTTCGGAATACGAGGTTTTCCATTTCAGGACCGTTGCCTGGAGGCTGGTGATGACGGTCCCGCGCTCGGCGAGCTTCGTGTTGAGTTCGGCGATCATGTTTGCCGAGGTGTTGCGCTCGGACAGGAGGTCTTTGGCCAGCGCGTCATTTTTTGTGGTGAGCGCCTTGATTTTTTCCTCTGCGGCGATCTGGGCGGCCTGGGCGGCTGCGACCTGTCCCTGGGCGTCGCGGAGCTTGAGCATCGTGTCGCGGAGTGCCTCGCGGAGCTTCGCCTCGAGGCCAGCATCCTCCTCCGCGCGCAGCGGGGAGAGGGAGATCGCGGCGATCAAAATCGCGAGCCAAGCGATCCTCCCCCCCCGCTTTCTGTTCTGTGTTGTCGTCATGGTGATTAGAATTTCGAGTTGATGTCGAGCTGGAGGATGTTTGTTTTGTAGGTCGGGCCGGCGATGCTGTCGGCACCCATCCAGCGCGCGCCGACGTAAACATTTTGCGAGAGCGCGACGTGGGCGCCGACGGTGAAGCCCTTCATATTCGTGCCCCCGAGCCCGAAGTCGGAGTCATTGAAGCCGTCCACCACGCAATCCGAGCCGATCCAGCGGTAGCCGAGATCGACCTGCCAGTCCCAGCGTTTGGCGAGCGCGGGGGTTCCCACGCGAAGGTCAACGAGCCAGCCGTAGGAGTCGCCCTCGAACGCGCCGATCGCGTCGAGTTCGGATGTGTCGGCGAGAGCGCCGCGGTTATTGACCGCGATGAGCCCGATGTCGGTTTTGTTGAATGCGAGGTTCGAGACGAACTCGCCGATGATCGAGACCTGAACCGGCTCGAATCCGTTGTAGTCGATGCGACCGGTGAGCGCGACCTCCTGGAATTTCGTGGCGAGCCCGTAGTATTGCCACTGGTTGATCGCGCCGTAGTCGTTGTCGGCGGTTGGGACGATGTTGCGGATTGCCATGTAGGTGTTGCCCTTCTGGGCGAACGACGGGCGGCTGTTGTCGGTGTCGCTTGCATCGCTGCTCGCCAGCGGGGTGTAGGGGGTCGAGAGCTTGCCCTCGATGTTCTCAAACTGGTAGAGCGCGCCGGCCACCTTCAGCTTCCAGTCCTGAGTCGGCTTCCACTCGATCCCGGTCTGCACCGCGTAGAGATACTTGTCGTAGCTCTGGTATTTCGCCGGCTGGTTCGAGGAGAAATTGAAATCCGTATTATAGACGACAAACGCGCCGGCCGTGACGAACGGGGTCAGGCCGGTGAGGATCTCATACTCGAGCTTGATCGCGCCGCCATCGAACCCGAGGTCCTCGTCCCAGAGCAGGCGGGTCGAGAAAAATGGGTTCTCGAAGCGTCCGACCCAGCCGGTGAAAAACTTTTTGTCGCCGATCGGGAGGTCGTAGCGGAGGAACGCGCGGTCGAGCCAGATCGCGTATTTGCTGAAGTTCCCGCCCTGTCCGTTTGCGTAGCCCATGCTTTGGTTCGTCGAGACCGGCGAGTTGTTCTGACCGGTGGCGACGCGGAAGCCGGACGTGAAATTTTCGCCCATTGTGAAGTCCGCTCCGAACCGTGCGCGGAACCGGAACTGGGTCCGGTTTTGGTTTGCATTAAGCTGCGGGGCAAACTGGTTGCCGGTGGTGTCGAATGGCGCTCCGGTATTGATCGCGTTGAAATTCGGGAACGCGCCGGTCGTGTCGAGGCCGTTCGGGAAGTAGTCGCCCTCGAACCGGACGCGGAGATCGAAGAACGGCTTCGTTTTTCCGACCCAGTTCGGGAGGAGAATCCCGCTCGCCCATTTGCTTGTCGCGCGGTCGGCCGCCAGCTCGAGCTTGATCTCCTCCTTGATCTGCATCTTCACCGGCTCGGGAATATAGGTGACCCGCACGTCGTCCGCCGAGGCCGGGGCGTTCTGCGCCTGCGCGACCGCGATCTGATCCGACGCCGCCTGCACGGCGGCGATCTGGGCGACGGCAAACATGTCCGACTGCGCCTGCGAGCGCACGGCCTCGGCCTCGGCCTGCGCCTGGGTGATCATTTCATGCGCCTCCTCCTTCGTGAGGATCCCCCGCTGCACGAGCTTGTTGATCAAATTGATCGTCACGCTTTGCGTCGGCGCAACCGGCTCGGACGATGCCGGCGCGAGGTCGGGCGTCGCATCAAGAACATTTTCGCCATCCGCCGCAGCGACGGGAAGCGGGCCTTCAAGCGTCTTTGCGGCGACCGGCTGCAGTGCGGGCGTTGGTGCGGCGGCGACCGGCTTGGGTTCGGGCGTTGGCGCGGCGGCGACCGGCTTGGGTTCGGGCGTTGGTGCGGCGGCGACCGGCTGTACGGGTTTCTTTTGCGGTGCCGAGCCGGTGGCGAGCACGGGATTATGCACCGGCTGGCCATTGTCGGCGGCGGAATTTGCGGGCAGCACCACGCGCGGAACAATGCGCGCCGGGGCGTCGGTGGCGGGTTGGGCCTTCCAGTCCTTCGGCGTGGGCGTGGCGGTGGGAGTGGGCGTCGGTGTCGCCTCGACCGGGGAGTCGAAAATGATCCGATTTTTTTTGCCGACCTGGGCGACCAGGAAGTCGGTGGCGGGCGCGGGGGCGACGCTCAGGAGCGCGCAGGCGAGCAGGATCGAAGCCAGTCGTCGGACGCCCGGATTTCGGCGGTTCGCGCACACAAAGTTGTCAGAGAAAAATCGTTTCATGGAATCAGTTGGGACGCAGGGCGGAGAGGCGCATGATGATCGGCATCGGCATGCCTTCCGGCGGCGGGTTCTGCAGTTGGAGCCCGGTGAGAACTTCTTCGGCGATCGCGCGATCGACCTCGGGATTTCCGGATGTTCCGGCGACCTTGGCGCGGGTGATGCGTCCGGTGGAGTCCGCCCAGACGCGGACCTTGACATTGAGCGCGGCCGAGCGGGTTTTTTTGTGGGAGCGGAGGGCGTCGGCGACCCGCGACTGGACCTGTCCGGCGTAGAGCCCGTATTTCGAGCCTCCTCCTCCTCCGCTTTTGCCCGTGCCTCCGATCATCCCTCCGCCGCCGCCCTTGGCGAGGCCGAACGACTCGCCGCCGGGCCCCTCGACATTCGTTCCCATCGGTGCCTCATCCGGTGCGGATTCCGGCTCGGGCGCGGCATCCGGCTTCGTCTCCTCGACAAAATCCTGTTTGACCTCCTCCGGTTTCGGCTCGTCCGGCTGCGGTGGGGGCGGGGTCGGAGGAGGGGTTGGCGGCGGGGGCGGGGGCGGCATGATGTTTACCATGCTGATCGACGCCGACTTTTTCTTCGGCTTCTCCGCCTTGTTAAAAAACAGAAACCATGTGCCGGCTGCGACCGCAATCAGCGCAACCAAGGCGACCGGAATCCGGAACTTCGCGAAGAAGCCCGGCTCGTCATCGTCATCCTGGTTCGGTGCGCCGCTCATTTTGGTCCGACGGTGGCGAGGCCGATTTTTGTGAGTCCGAGTCGTCCGCAGACATCGAGGACTTCCATGACCCCGGCATACTGGACCTGGCGGTCGCCGCGGATGACCACCGGGAACTCCGGGTTTTTTGCCTGGTGCTCGCGGAGCTTCTGCTCGAGCTCCTGAAGCGACACGGGAATCGTATCGAGGAAGATTTTTCCCTCGTTGTTGACCGTGATCGCCTTGCTCTTCGGCGCGCCGAGGTCGGCCGGCTTGTTCGAGGCCCGCGGGAGGTCCACCTTCGTGCCGGTGACGCCCGCCGTCGTCATGATGATGAAGATCAGCAGCAGCACGAGGTAGAGGTCCACCATCGGCGTGACGTTGATGTCGTCGTAGGATTTTTCTCCGCCGGCGTCCATCAGCGGCGTTCTCCGGTTGCGATCTCTTCGTCCACCGCCTCGACCTCGTCGCGCATCGCCTCCTCCGGCGTGCGGATCTGGCGGATCGGCACGCTCATCCCGCCCTCGCCCGGCGGCGGGTAGAACTCGGCGACCTTGGCGACAAACTCGTCAATGAAGACCTGCATCGTGCCGATGACCTCCTTGATGCGGGTGCTCAGGAAGCTATACATGAAGAGCGCGGGGATCGCGACGAGTAGGCCGACCGTCGTCGCCAGCAGGGCACTCGCGATGCCGGGCGCGATCGAGTTCACGTCGACATTCCCCGACTTCGCGATGATGGCAAACGTGATCATAACTCCGACCACGGTCCCGAGGAGGCCGACATACGGTCCGCCGGCGATGCTGATCGTGAGGTAAACGATGCCCTTGTTCAGGCGGTGCTGCTCATGGACGATGCTGGCATCGAGCGCGGCGCGGAGTGCTTGGATCGAGCGCGCCGAGAGCCCCTGGCCCTTGTTTTTTCCCTTGCCGAGGCGGTGGTCAATCTCCGAGACCCCGACGTGATAGACGTGGTAGAGCGGCGAGTTTTTCAGCAGCCGGAGCGCCTTTTTTCCGAGGCCTCCCCCAAACGACTTCGCAGCCTCGGGGTCGTCCATGTCCATCGCGGTGAGGTCGGAGGCGAGCGTCCGCCAGAGCTTCTGGAACTGCTCGTTTCCCTTCTCGATTTTCCCAAGCGTCACGAACTTGCTCGCCGCGACCGTCCAGCCGATCGCCATCATGATCACGCAGAGTCCGACCGCCATCCAGCCGTCGAACATCATATTTTTGGCGATGTCCCCGAAGAGCGAGACGTGCTCGAGCATCTTGCTGTGTCCGCCGCCGCCTCCCGATCCCTCGTCCTCGCCGGGCACGATCAGCTTTGAGGCGGGTTCGCCGCCGGCCTGGCTCACAAAAGCAAACTTCGCCCACCCGGCTCCGCGGTCGGCCCGTGAGATCTCGAACTCATCGAGTTCGCCGACGAGCCCGCCGCGTCCGTCCTTGTTCGCCCCCAGAACCGCCTCGGTCGTCAGCGCGGGGATGCCGACATCAATTTTCCCGTATTCCTTGCCATCGACGTAGAGCGTGGTGGTGGTGGCGTTGGCGACGACGGCGAGGTGCTTCCAGGCATTGGTGGGCAGCGGGTCGCCGGAGGGTGTCCTTGTCGTGCCCGAGGCATTCCGGATTTCGACATACGGGATCCCCTTTGCCGCGCCGACTTCGAGCTGGTTCGGGCCGTCGCTCCATTGAAAAAGCACGCCCTCATCGCCCGGTGCCGTGACCTTCACCCAAGCGGAAAGCGTCATCGGCTGGCCTTCGGTCCACTTGAACGACTCGGAGGCGGGGATCTTGATCGCGGTATTCCCGAGGAGCCGCATGCCCGGACCGATCAGCGCGCCCTCAAACATCGTGCCGCCCGACGAGGCGTTGTTGGCATTTTTTGTGGCATCCGCCGGGGTGCCGGTCGCGAAGTGATACGCGAGCACGGTCTCGGCGTCATAGGCGGCCTTCGGATCCCCGCCCTCCTCGATCTTTTCGCCCTCGACCCCGGAGTAGAGCCAGAATTTTGTCTGCGCCCCGCCCTTGATCTCCGGCACCTTCACCCAGACGAACGCCTCGTTCATCAGGGCGTCCCACTTTTCGATCTGATGGTCGAGCACCGTCTTGCCATCCTCCGCGACAAACCGCAGGTCGGCCCCGTTTTCCTTCGCGAGCGCGAAGTTGAAATTCCCCTGGTGCAGGCGCACGAGGACGAGCGACGTGCCGGCCGGCTCGGCGATTTCGACCCCGGTTTTTCCGGTGTCGATCGTGAGCGATTTCCTTGCCGTCCACTCCTTGTTCCACCAGTCGGTATCGGCGGACATGGCAGGCGGCGCAAGCAGGAGCAGGATGGCAAGCGGCAGGAGAATGGCGGGCATTTTCATGGAAAAAATCAGAGCTCGGCCCAGAGGCGGAACGAGAAGAGCGGTTGGTTGGCCTCGGACGGGGATTGGGTGACCTGGGGAACTCCGATGATCGCCTCTCCGTTCAAGTGCTCGAAGATTTTGATCGTGCCGCCGATCCCGTAGCTCCAGAGGTTGAACTGCGAGGTCTGTTCCGGCAGCGCGTCGTTGAGCATCGCCGCGCCGCCGTCGAGGAAAACAAAGACCCGCAGGTCGTGGCCTTTACCCATCCAGCCGAGGAGCGACGGCGTGCGAAATTCGAGGCTGCCGCAGACCGCGCTGTCGCCGACGACCACGGATTCCAGATACCCGCGGACCGTGCTCATGCCGCCGAGGCTGAACTGCTCGGTGTCGAGCAGCGGGTTGGCCGACGCCTGGCCCTGGACTCCCGCGAAGAGCTGGAAGTCCCACGGCAGCTTCTGCGTGTGCTCCAGGCTGCCGCGGAAGTAGAAAAAGTTGCCATCCGCATTATACCGGCGGTTGTCGAACTCGACCTCCTCCTTGGCACTCGTCCCGCGGAACGCGAACGTGACCCCGGCGCTCAGCTCGGTCTGGTAATGCTTCCCGATCGAGGCCGCATTATAGCCGATGCTGAACGGCCAGTAGCTGATCGGCGAGGAGACGAGCGAATCGCCGAGCACGAGATCCTGCGTGAAATGCTTGTAGTCCATCCCGATCGCCGCCGAATGGTAAAACCCGGTCCGCCCCGGCAGGTTCACGAGAAAGCGTCCGCCGTAGATCTCGCCGTTGCCGAGCGAGTTCCCGCCGCCGAGCGTCGAGACCTCGCTGTTCTGCCGCGTCGCCTGGAGCATGAGCCCGAGCCAGTCCACCGAAGGATGCCGGGCGATGTAGTAGCCGGAGTAAACCAGCGCGTCGCTCGGCCGCTGCGGGGCGATCTGGAACCCGAGCCCGACCGTGTGTCCGAGCTGCCAGAGGTTGTCGTAGCGGACCCCGAGGTCGAGGCGCAGGGGGGTGGTGTTCGCGCTGTAGCGGTTGTTGAGCTCGACGCTCCCGTGCAGCGGCAGCTTGTCCTTCACCGTCAGCTCGACATCCACCGTCCCAGGTTCGGCACCGGGCTTCAGTGACGGAGTGACCTGGCGGTCGGCAAGCTGGTTGAGCGCGATGATGTCGCGCTGCACATCGTTGAAATTCGGAACGTTTCCCTCGGCCAGCGACGGCGCAAGCCGCCGGATCTGCTCCGGGCTGAAATACTTCGCGCCATTCACCCGCAGCCGCCCGACCGGCGCCTCGGTGACCTGCAGGACAATGATCCCGTTTGCCCCGCGCTGCGGCGGCACATTCACCGACACCGTCTGAAATCCCTGATCCCGATACGCCTTCTCCAGCGCCGCCCGCGCCAGATCCACATCGGACTCCGTCCGCCCCGGCCCAAGGTATTCATACACCGCCTTCTCCACGTCCCCGCGCGGCAGCGTGCGCGACCCCACCACCCGATACTCGCGGATAAATAGCGTCGGCGCCGTCTGCGCGTTGATCTGCGCGGTCACCGCCTTCGTCGCCGGCGGCTGCTCGCCGACCGGCTCGGCCGTCGGCTCGGCCAGTAAGTTCACCGATCCCAGCAGGTTGGCGGACATCACCGCCAGCACGGACGCAAGCGCACGAAGCCCCCGAAAGGGACGGCGTAATCTGTGTTCGTGCGTGCGCATTTGCCGGACGCTTCTAAAAGCCGCCGCCCCGGCCCGCAAACGCGCAAGTGTGACGATTTTGTCACATTCCCGCCGAAGAGGAGATCCCGGGGGCCTCAACTCACGATGGCCACGAATATAATGTTGATATTATAAACTAACGGTTATATATAATACTCCATGTATGATCGATGGTATGCTGATGAACTTCGTTCGAGGCTGAACCGCCCTTATGTCCACCTGCTATTTGGGGCGCGGCAGACCGGGAAATCCACGCTGCTCGGCGGGATGATTCCCGACGACGCGCTGCGATTCAATCTGGCGGATCCGCAGGAGCGTTCGCGGATCCTTGCCAACCCCGGAGAATTTACCCAGGCGTGCCGGAGCCTGCCGGCCAATAAGAAAGGGCAGTTTGTTTTTGTGGATGAGGCACAGTCCGCCCCGGCGATTTTCGATGCGGTGCAGTCGCTCTACGACGCGGACAAGTCGAGGTGGCGGTTTGTGCTCTGCGGGAGTTCGGCGAGAAAGCTGCGGGTGGCCGGGGCGAACCTGCTGCCGGGCCGCAGCCTGCTGCACCATCTTTATCCGCTGACCATGGCCGAGCATCCAGCGAAGGAGGGAAGGATCGCGCATGCGACATCGCCCCTGCCGTTTCCGTGGCGCGGGGGAAAGCACAAGGCATTTCCGGCGTGGGATTTGACCGACCGGCTGGCCTATGGAGGATTGCCCGGGATCGTGACGGCGGAGCCGGGGGACAGACCGGGACTGCTCAAGGCCTATGCGGTCGTGCACCTGGAGGAGGAAATTCGCCGCGAGGCGATGGTGAAGGACTGGGGCGCGTTTGTGCGCTTCCTCCAACTCGCGGCGGCGGAATCGGGGCAGGTTCTCAACTATGCGAACATCTCGCAGGAATCCGGCATCTCGCAGCCGACGGTCAAGAGCCACTACCAGTTGCTCGAGGACATGTTCGTGGGGATCCGGGTGCCCGCCTACTCGAAAAGCCCGCGCAAAAATGTGCTCTCGACACCGAAATTTCTGTTTTTCGACCTCGGCATCCGCCATGCGGCGGCGGGATTAACCCCCTCGGTCGAAACGGTGAAGGCGAATCCCGGCCCGGTCTTCGAACAGTGGGTGGGCATCGAGCTCTGGCAGCGCCTCCAGTATCTCGGAGAGGGAAAGCTCTACCACCAGCGCACGCGCGACGGGGCGGAAGTGGACTTCATCATCGAGCGGGGAGGGACGCTCACACCGGTCGAAGCCAAATGGACCGAGCATCCGACGCCGGGCGATGCGCGGCATGTGCTGGCGTTTTTAAGGGAAAAGAAATCCGCGCACCATGGCTACGTGGTTTGCCGCTGCCCGCGCCCGCTGCAACTGCACGACCGGATCACCGCCCTGCCGTGGTTCTGCCTGTGAACGCCAGCCCGTGCGGATCTGCCCCGGAATGAGAGGCCCGGGATCGAATGGCACCGCCGCACTCATGCGGACGATCAGACCGCGAGCGCATCCAGTCCGGTGAAGGTCACCTCAAGCCCGCCGAGATAGGTGACGACGGTGGGCCGGCTCAGGCCGCAATGGCCGGAAAGCGAGATCGCCTCCATTTGCCCGCCGCTGAGCCTCAGCACGCTCTCAACGAGCTTGAGAAAGCCCCCGCGCTTCTCCACACGATGGACGGGAGATCATGCAGGCACTTTTTACATATGGTCGGACTTCATGTAAAAATTTTCTCGCGAGAAATGACGGCTGCGCGCCCGGAAATGGCGGGCGCGGGCTGACGCTGATCCAAAACAGGGGCCCTGACCCGGCATTCCTCCCTCGCTTCCCGCTCTGTTGCAGGGACATGCGCTCTGCAACGAAAATGTCACAATTCCGCTGTGGCCAAACCCTCCGTCCTCGGCGATTTCTCGGTCCGTCAGCGAGTTCGTGGCCTCACCAGTGAGTGAGGTCCGGGCCGCTGGCACAAACAAAAAAAACAAAAAACACATGAAACAAATCAAATCCAAGTTGCGACTGCTCGCGCTGGCCGCTGTCGGTCTCGTGTCCATTGCGCCTTCACAGGCGTCACTGGTCACGACCCAAGGCGACCTACTGCTGAGCTTCTACACAGTCAACGGTGCCACCGTCGGGGCGAACTCCTACACCATTAACCTCGGTGCGGGACTCAGCTACTTCAACGGCAGCATCGCGAACGGAGCCATTGTCAACATCGGCGACGACCTCGTCACCGCCTTCGGAGCCAATTGGTGGGAAAATTCCCAGCTCACCATGAACCTCATCGGCGGATATAGCGGAACCGCGCCAGCCAATGGCGATGGTGCGCGCACGATCTACGCGGGCAAGGCACTGACGTCCTATGCTCCGGGCACATCCGAGCCGGCGAAGGCGAATGGATCCGCCAACCACCGGACTTGGGCAACCAACGTGTCCGGCTTCACCGACCAGCAAAATGGAAGGGATGCAAACAGCGCGACCGCAAGCAACGCCGCGATCATGGCCACCGGCAGCATTGCCAACGAAGTGACCGACTACAACCCGCCTGTGGTATCAACCTACTTCGGCATTGGGGTCAATCCGTCAACCACGTTTGGCGTGGGCGACATCGGTTCCGGCAAGGAAGCCGCGCTGGACCTCTGGCGTGCAGGGTATGCAAGCACCCTTCCGGAACCCACGTATGTGAGAACGTTCAGCATTGATAGCTCCGGCAACGTCGGTGTCGTCCCGGAACCTTCGACCATGGCCCTTCTGGGTCTTGGCTCGTTGGCTGGTGGGATTCTGCTCCGCCGCCGCATGAAAAAATAACAATCAAGAAGAAACCAAACAACAAAAACCAAACAATCCAATACTACAGAACATGAAAAAATTCCTTATCACACTTGCTACGGCGGCCATGGCCGTCTCGGCAGCCAACGCACAGACCATCGTGAACATTGGCGGGTCCACCGCCGGACGCACGGCGGTTCACGGCAACATCGTTGCGATGCTCGGCAACTGCACCTATGCCTATGATGGCACGAGCGGGTCGCCTTCCAAGGCTACCCACGCCATCTACCATGGCTCCTATGGCGGCAATGACTACATCGTCCGCACCTACTGGTCCGGCTCGGTGAACGGCATCACGCCGGTGACGGCGGGCACACAGCTCGACGCCACCTTCATTGCCACAACGGTGACTGGCACGTCAGGCGGGGAGTTCGTCTCAAGCCCGACCTTTGCGGCGGCATCGGCGGATACGATCGAGCACATCGGCTACTCCGACATTTTCGCCTCAACGGTGAATGTGCCGGCAGCCAATGAAGAAGACGAAGTGGCTGTCATCACGTTCAAATGGTATGCCAACGAAGGAACCACCGGGATTGATAACATCACCCCGGGCCTCGTTCGCAGCCTCTATGGCTCCTCCGAGGCGTCGAAGTCCCTGTTCACGGGCAATGCCTCGGACACAACGACCGTTTTTCCGATCGGTCGTGATTCCTCTTCTGGCACCCGCGGAACGGCAATGGCAGAGAGCGGCTACGGCAACGTGGCGAATGTTGACCAATATACCGCCACAGTGAGTGGTAATGTCGTGACCGCAATAAACTACGTCAGCAACGGTGGCTCCACCAGTGGCAGCTACGTGAAGGCCGCCATGAACTCGACCTATGCAGACGGGAGCCTCATCGGCTATCTGGGAGCTTCCGACTTTGCCACCTCCGGAGGGGTCGAGCTCAAGTGGAATGGTGTGGCCTACAGCACAACCGCCATCCAGAACGGTCAATACTCGTTCTGGGGGTATCTCCACATGAACCGCATGAATACGCTCACCGGAAACGGTCTCGCCTTCTACAATGCGCTGAAGACAAACATCAGTGCCGACCCGAGGGATGCCGGGGTGCTGACCATCAGCACGATGGCAGTCGCGCGCGACGCGGATGGCGCACCGATTTACAAGAGGTAATTCGCAAACCCACCGAAACTAAATCAAACACAAAACGGCCAGCGCGGGTTCCACCCCCGCGCTGGCTTTTTTATACCATGAAGACAAAAATTATTGTCCTGGTCGCTCTGCCCGCACTTTTGCTAGCCGCCCTTGGGGTCGGCTGGCTGACGACGCGGGAAAGCGGGCTTGTCTCGTCCACCCCTCCCGGCCAAGCTGCCGTCTCGGACCTGCCAGGCAAAGAAAACAAAGCGGTGCTATCCGCCGTCCGCCCTGCTCCTCTTCCGAGCCTTGCCCCTGTGGCGAAACCGGCAATGGCTGACTCCCGCCCTGCGGTGGCTTCCGCAACCCCATCTGTCCAGTTTGCCTTTGCATCCACTGGCTCCAACATTTCATCACCTTCCAGCCAGCCCACGCAAGCCCCGCGCATGCAATCCTCCCCGGCCAGCCAAGCCAACCCGGCCTCCGTCTCACCGGATCAGTCCCAGCCCGAGGAAATTCTCATTTCCGCTCAAGTGCCGGTTGCCACATCGATCCCGCCCGAAGTCGTCGCCGCATTGCCGGTCGCAGAGCAGAGCGCCCTGCAAGCCGCGCAGAAAGCCTTCCAGAAGCAACTCGCCGAGTATGGCCCGCTCGATCCCAACTCCGAGGAGTATTTTCACGCCTACCAGGAATCCGCCCAGGCCAGCGATGACTTCCTGCGTGCCTACCTTGGCTGGGACCGCTTCATGAGCCTGTCCGCCGAAGGAATCAAGCAGGCGCACGATCAACTTGCCACCGGGCGCGTGGCTCCGTGATTCGAAATAAAAGTCTTCCAATCAAACATCCGTCGAAGGGAATTCGCGTGAGACCTTCTTCCCGGAGGGTGGACATTCCTGTCCACCATGCAGCGCGCGACAGGAATGTCGCACCTCCGATGAATCGTCGGCTCATCGCATTTCCTTCCACCTCAGGATGTCTGTCGCTGCTGTAGGCGCCCCGAAGGGCCATTGTGCAGGTTATCGGATTTCGAGAATGGTGGAGACCGCCATGGTGATCGCCGCCAGATCGTTGGCCGCCATGGCTTCGATTCGTGACTTGAGCCGATGTTTGGCTACAGCGCGGATCTGATCGACCACCGCAACCGCCGCGCGTCCCTGACAAGTCACCGGGACAGTGATCGGTGGATGCGGTTTGGCTGCCGTTGAGAGAGGCATCACGACAACCGTCTTTCGCAGTCTGTTCAATGTGTCGTGCGTGAGCACCACGCAGGGCCTCGTTTTCTTGATTTCCGAGCCCTGTGCCGGATCGAGCGACACCCACCAGACCTCCCCGCGTATCATACCGCTGCTTCCGGATCATCAAAGGCCTGCCAGTCATCAATCTCGCAGTCGAGCGCCTTGTCCCGGTTGGCCGCCCGACAGGCTGCGGCGAGAGCGTCCTCGTGCCTCGACAAGGTGGCCTCCAAAAGACGGGTGACGAGACGCGACCGCTGCCGTGGCGGCACGGCCGCTTGGAACCGATAAGCCACGGCGTCAGGTATGGAGAGCGTGATTCTCATCATTATGCTTTATGCATTATGACTTACAACTGTCAACTGAAACAAACAGCCGTCGAAGGGAATTCGCGTGAGACCTTCTTCCCGGAGGGTGGACATTCCTGTCCACCATGTCGCCGGTCACTTCAAAGTGCACCACCTCGGGTCACTTATTTTTGGTTCAAA
>DYRS01000151.1 GCA_020718585.1 Chthoniobacter flavus | reverse complement strand
ATCTTCATGAAATCAATATTCCCTTGATCCTACTCCAATGGAGCAACTTGCGAACTCCGTTAAAAAGAAAGTGCGTCAACCAACTCCAGCAAGTCGCCATCGTCGGACATCACGCGCCCCAAACACCAACAAAGGCAAAAAGCCGATCTTGCAAACACGCCGTCCGTGTCAGCAACCGTGCCAGCAAAATGCCTCATGCCCATCGAACACCGGCGTGAAGGCGAAGAGGAAAAAACACTTTCCCCGATAGGGAGTGGCCCTTCCCCGCGAAGCGGCTCAGTCCAATATCTCAAATTAGCGAGCTTGCGACTTTTCTTAAAAAGAATCTGGCAGACTGATTGAGTCCATCGAGCACCACGGGTTGTGGTGTTTCCGAGCAATTCGATGCAAATTTTGTCTATCCATCGCGGCTACTTGAGTCAATCAGCCACCCAGAAAAAAGAATGTGCGGCAACGCGATGAACGCCAACCACCATCGCACCGCCCTCCGCTCCATTTCCGCCGCTCACCCCTGCTTTTCCTCTCGTTCGTGAATTGGCTCTGGCCTGTGATGCTCCTGAAAAATCCAGGTGTTTACGTGCGAGAAAATTTCTGTTAAAGTCTGCGCGCAATGGAACTTTCGCACCGATCCGAGCGCAGATTTTCCGGGATTCCCGTGGCTCCGGGGATCGCCCGGGCGGCGGTGATGGTGCAGTGGGAGGAGGACGAGGAAATTGCGCTCCGCATCATTGCTTCGGACGATTTGCCTGAGGAGATCGCTCGGTTCGAGTCTGCGCTCATCGCGACCCGCGCCGAGCTCTTGGAGATCCAGCAGCGGATCGCGAGCGCGATCGGCTCGAACGATGCGAGCATCTTCGACGCCCACCTGCTTGTCGTCGAGGACCGCACGCTCATTGACGAGGTGCTGCGCCGCATTGAGGAGGATCGCTGCAACGTCGAATACGCGTTCCATCAGGTCGCCGAAAAATACTGCCGCTCACTCTCCCAGATTGATGATCCGTATCTTCGCGAGCGGGTAGTGGACATCGAAGATGTGACCCGGCGGATCATACGCAACCTTCTGGGAAAGGCGCCGCGCAACCCCGCCGCCCACGACCAGCCGCACATTGTCGTCGCCCACAATCTCACCCCCTCGGACACCGCGCAGCTTAACCGGACGCTTGTCATGGGCTTTGCCACCGAGGTCGGCAGCAAGACCTCGCACACGGCGATCATGGCGCGCGCACTCGAGATCCCGGCAGTCGTCGGAATCCACGGGCTCTGCCAGGACCTCACCAGCGGTGACGACATCCTCATTGACGGCTACACCGGCACGATCATTCTCAATCCGTCGCCCGAGACGGCGGCGGAATATGCCAGGATCGCCTCGCAAAAAAGCCAGATTGTCGAGCGGCTCGGGCTGATCCGCGAGACCGCAAGCACGACGGTTGACGGATGCCACATCGTGCTTTCCGCGAATGTGGACCTGTCGGATGAGCTTGACGACATGGCCGAGAGCGGAGCCGAGGGGATCGGGCTCTATCGCACGGAATACCTCTACCTCAACCGCATCGCTCCGCCGGATGAGGAGGAGCAGTTCGAGCACTATCGGCGGGCTGCCGAGCGCGCGAGGCCGCACGGGGTGATCATCCGCACGCTCGACATCGGCGGCGACAAATCCACGCAGAGCCTGCACCTACCGGAGGAGCAAAACCCGTTTCTCGGCTGCCGCGCGGTCAGGTTTTGCCTCCAGAACCCGGAAATCTTCCGCGCCCAGCTTCGCGCGATCCTGCGTGCGGCCACGTTTGGAGATGTGCGGATCATGTATCCGATGATCTCCGGCCTCGACGAGCTCCGCCAGGCGAATGCCGTCCTCGAGCAGAGCAAGGCCGAGCTCGCAGCCCGCGGCGTCCCCTTCCACCCCTACATCGAGGTCGGCATCATGGTGGAAACCCCGAGCGCGGTCCTCGTTGCCGACCACCTCGCCCGCGAGGCGAGCTTCTTCAGCATCGGAACAAACGACCTCATCCAGTATTCGATCGCGGTGGACCGCGGGAACGAAAATATCGCGCACCTCTACAGCCCGACCCACCCGGCGATCCTGCGCATGATCGGGATGGTCGTGGATGCGGCGCGCGCGCGCGGCATCTGGACCGGAGTCTGCGGCGAGATGGCGGGCGACGTCCTTCTCACCCCGCTCCTCCTTGGGCTCGGGGTAGACGAGCTCAGCGCGACCAGTGCGGTCGTCCCGCGCGTGAAAAAAGCCGTCCAGTCGCTCGACGTCTCGCGGTGCAGGGAGCTCGTCCGACAGGCACTTGAGATGGACGACGCCGCCGCGATCGCGGAGCTGAGCACCCGGATGGCCCGCGAGTGCTACGCGGAAATTGCGGATTGATTGTGACGCGCCATTTTCTGCGAGATCTGGGAGCGGCCCTTGTGTTCTTTGCCGCCGCCGCGCCAGCGCGCGAGTTCTCGCTCGTCGCCTACAACGTCGAGAACTTTTTCGACGCCGACGGCGTCGCCGCCTACAAGGATTACCAGCCGGCGACCTACACTCCGAGGCATCTTGCGGTGAAAGCCGAAAATATCGCGAAGGTGCTCGCGCGGGTTCCCGACGGTCCGAACATCGTCGTCCTCAACGAGATCGAACTCGACCAGACGCCAGAATCCTCGGTCAAAGATTTTCCGGCGTGGCTGGATTCGGTGAACGGGCGAAAGCTCGCCGACATGGCCGCCGACCCGACGTTCGCCGGACTCCCCGCCGAGGCATGGCTGCTGAAGGCGCTCCGCGATGCGGGCCTTGATGGATACCATGTGGCGACGACCGACGAAAAACCCGGCCCCTACGAGAACGGTCGCGGCACTGCGATCCGCAACGTCATCCTCTCGAAGTTTCCGATCACCTCGGTGCGCACCCACCCGACCCCGAACGCGCGCGCGATCCTCGAAGCAACTCTCGATGTGGATGGCCGTCCGCTCACGGTTTTTGCCAACCACTGGAAATCTGGTGCCGGCGACCCGGAGGCCGAGGCGGTCCGCGCAGGCAACGCGGAAACCCTCCGCGCACGGCTCAACGAGATTTTTGCGGCCGACCCGAACGCGGATGCGATCGTTGCCGGCGACCTAAACTCGCATTACAACCAGAAGCACCGCTACCGGGCGATCGGGAAGACCGGGATCAACGACGTCCTCGGCTCGCAGGGGAACGAGCTCGCGCTCCGCAGGAAATCTGACGACCTCTACAACCTCTGGTTCGAGCTCCCCTCGAACAACCGCGGCAGCGACATCTACAAAAATGAATGGGGCACGCTCATGCACATCATCCTCTCCCGCGGGCTCTACGACCAGAGCGGCGTCCAATACGTGGACAATAGCTTCCGCGTGCTCAAAATCCCGAGCCTCAACTCCGACGTTTATGGCCGCCCGGTTCGGTGGTCGCGCTCGAAAATCCCCGGCGGGTTCTCCGACCACTACCCCCTGCTCGTCCGATTCCGGACGGTTGAAGATGGCGACAAATCCCGCTGGATGCCACTCAGCAAGCCGAGCACTGAGGAAACGGGCTCGGACGCCCCGCTCCGAGTGGATACCTCCGCGGTTGATCTCTTCGCGGCCGCTTCGAAAACCTCGGAGCTCGCGCCCGCCACCGCGCTGCGCGACGGCTCATTCGACGGGCGCGTCTTTTTTGTCGAGGCCCCGGCGACGGTTGATCCGCGCGGGTTCGTGCATGTCAATGTTCTCGGCGATTCCTACGACGTCTTCACCCACGACAAGGATCTGCGCCCGAAAATCCGCGACCGCGCAAAGGCCGATGGCAAACTCGCGTTCTACGGTGAGCTCGGCACCTACCGCGGACGCTGGCAGTTCCTCGTCCACGGAAAAGAATGGCTTCCGCCCGCCCGCGAAACTGACATAACCCCGCAGACTCCGCCCGGAGAGTGACCGCCAGCCTCAGGCCTTCGCAATCAGCCCGGCCTCGCTCAGCGTCCTGAAGGCACCATTCTTGGAAACTGTCTTGAACGCCCGGGCGGTCGCCTTCACGGTCACAAACTTCTTCAGCTCGGGAACCCACACGCGCTTGGTTTTCAAATTCGGCTGGAAAAACCGCGCGGTCACCGCCGTCACGTGCATCCCAATGCCGCCTTTTTTCTTTGCCAGACCCCGGCGGTGGATTTTCGATCCGCGAACGGGTTTGGCCCCAGTAATGCTGCACTTTCTTGACATAATAAGAGACTGGGAGGCTATCCCCGACCGACCAGTAGTCAAGATTAACTTGGGGCACCCATTCTCTTTTTGAAGAAATGCGAAATTGGCCGCCACGGCTGCGAGTGGCGCGTTGCGCGCGGGGATCTCTGCATTCAACATTTCCTCAAACTGTGCGGGATCGCTTCATTCATAACTCATGATTTCTTCAAGTCTCCCTCTGCGCCTCTGCGTGACCCCTCCTCTTCCTCCTCTTCCTCCTCAATTCCGCATGATTTTTTAAAAATTTGAGGAAGTTGCCCAAGGGGAGCGCGGCAAAAGGCACTTTGGCCACGTTGACGCCCTCGTGAAAATCAACAAGGAAGAACTGGGTGCATGACCCCCCAATCATTACGATCCCTGCCTAGGCTGCCAAACGAGTGCTGCGGGCAAGCCGCCTCGGTGGGATCGAGGCAGAATTCAGACGTGAGGCGGGGGAGTTTTCGCGCTGAGGCGGCGTGAGATCGGTTCTGTATCAACAAAGAGCACCTCCATGGTGCGGTTTATTTCAACTCAGGGC
>DYRS01000150.1 GCA_020718585.1 Chthoniobacter flavus | reverse complement strand
CTTCCGCCGAAGCCGTAGCCGATGCAAGAGCGTGTGTCGTCTTCCTTTGAGGCGCTGAAATCCGTGCTCGTCGGCATCCTGCGCGGCGCGGGCTGGGGCGTGGCCTGGATGTTGGCGCTCGGCTGCACCGTGTGGGCATTCGGCGCGCTGTATTTCGATTTTCCGGTTTGGAAAACCCCGGTCGCATGGGCATTTGCGAGCTGCGTGCTGGCGGCGGTGGTTTTCCTCCGAGGTGCCTGGCGCAAGCTTGGCGCGACGTTTTTGGGCTTCGCGTTTGTTCTCGCGTGGTGGATGACACTCACGCCGACCAACGACGCCGACTGGCAACCCGATGTGACCCAGCCCGCTTGGGCCGAGATCACCGGCGACGTGGTCACGCTGCACAACGTCCGCAACTGCGACTACCGGACCAAAAGCGACTTCACACCGCGCTGGGAGACCCGCACCGTGCGCTTGTCACAGATCACCGGGGTCGATCTCGCGATTGATTACTGGTGCTCGCCATGGATCGCGCATCCGATCGTCAGCTTTCAGTTCGCCGATGCCCCGCCGGTCTGCTTCTCCATCGAGACGCGCATGAAGACCGGCCAGTCCTACTCCGCCATCGGCGGGCTCTACCGGCAGTTCGAGCTGATCTATGTCGTGGCCGATGAGCGCGACGTTATCCGCGTCCGCACCAACTACAAGGGAGAAGATATCTATCTTTACCGCACCACCATGACTCCCGCGCAGGCGCGTGAGCGGTTCCTTGAATACCTACATTCCCTCAACGAAATGCACGGCCGCGCACGCTGGTATAACGCCATCACCACCAACTGCACGACGAGCATCCGCGCCCAGCGCTCCGCCGGCGAGCGGCCGCCATTCGACTGGCGGATCCTGCTCAATGGCAAGGGAGACGAGATGATGTTCGAGCGCGGCACGATCGCCACCGGCGGACTCCCATTCGCCGAACTCCGCCAGCGGGCACTGATCAACGACGCCGCAATCGCTGCGGACAAATCGCAGGAATTTTCGCGCCTGATCCGCCAGGGCCGCCCCGGATTTGCCGATGCCCCGGGCGTCCCGTGAAAAGCAATAAAGCGGGCGGCCGCATCGTCTGAAGTTGCAGACGATGCTGCACCCGGGAGCGCGGGCGTCCCGCCCGCTTCTTCTGAAAGCGGGCAAGATGCCCGCGCTCCCGGGAACTTGCAACTTTCAGATGAGCTCTGAGCGGGCGGTCAAAAGACCACGATCAGCGTGGTGAGTATGACAAACACGAGGGGGAAGACCCATCGCGAGTGCCGGTCAATCGAACGGGCGGTCTTGATCCGGTTGTTCAAAGAAAGGCGGGTGGTAATCATCACCTCGATGAGCGAGAGAAAAACCAAGATGCTCCCCAAAAGAATGAACGAGTCCAAGAGGGTGAGATAGGGGAGCTTCGGCACCTCGGCACCGACGGCAAACCGGTAGGCGATCAGCGTCAGCATGGATGTGATCGCGACGCTGATCTGGGTGGTCCCCAGTGTCGGATCAATCCAGAAAACCGCCCATGACATGATGACGATCAGCACGAGAGGAAGGATGACTTTGAGCAGGTAGTGGTGGGGCTTGCGGGCGGCGGTGAATGCGATTTCGTATCCCGCGATTTCCGTGCCGGGCACGACCTGATACGGTTTGGGACGTGCGCTGAGGTCGGTAATATCCCAGTCCTGGAGGGAGAGATTCTTGGTGCGCCCGACGGCCTTCGCAATCCCGGTCTTGACCGCATCGGGATCGGGAATGAGTTCGACATCCTCCGGACGGTAGCCGGGGATGACTAGGTTGATCCGGAACGTCTCGCTGTCGAAGGGGAAGCGGCGGAGGTTCATGGCCTGCGTGAAGGAACCTAGGATCCGCTGGCGGTAAACCGCCGAACCGTCGTCGGTGACAACCGCAATTTCCGGAAGCGAATTTTCCAGCGAACCGGCCGAGTTGGTGGCAAGCCACCGCGGGCTCCAGATGTCGGCCAGCGCAAATTTCCTGGCGGGCACACCGCCGCCGGCCAGCGCCGAATCGCGCCAGCGCATAACGAGGACCATGTTCACCGCGAACGTCTGCGCCGCGCTGTCGATTTTCAGAATGTCGGCGAACCATGCCGTGACTGTCACGCGTGTCGGCCCGGAAGATGCGTCCGGCCTTGCGGGCGCGGGCGGCAGCGGGACCGGCCCGGCAAGTGCTGAACCGGCCACGAAGGCACCCAACAGAATGCCGAGAGCATAACGGAGAAACCAGCGGGATTTTCCGTCGGGAGCGGCTGGGATCATTTCAGGACGAAACCTTCGCCTCGGGATCTGCGGGGCGCTCAACGGAAAAATGGCGCAAGCGCCCCGGCCACTGCGGAGTTGAGCCGTTCCTGCCGGGCCGCGCCGGAGATTCCCTGCGCCACCGCCCCCTTGGCGAAATTCCGGTAGATGAGTTTGTTCGTTCGGGCGTCGAGGATGTCTATGACGACCGCCCCTTCATCGAATGCGTCGGGACGGCTCTTTTTCAGCACCCCGCACTCATGGGCCTCATCCATGATCGCGCTCGCATCCCGCCCGTAGCCGAAATACTCTTGGTTCCGCGTCGTCGAAATGTTTTCCTGACGCAGGATCAGATGCGCAATAATCAGGTCGGAGTCGCCTTGCACAACCGGAATGCCTTCGGCTTGGAATTTTTTTGCGATCGCGTTTTTCACCATCTGGTTTAATTCCGGCGAGTTCTCGAGGTTGTTGGAATACCCGGCAAACGGATTTTTCTGCACCTGCACAAAGCGGGCCGATTTGTATCCGGCGGATTTCCCGCGCGGCATCTCGACGGATTGGCAGCCGCAAAGCGCGGCGCAGAAAAGAAGGGCAAGAGTTTTGTGCATCATAATATGGGGTCTGCGCGCACCGCGGATTCGTTGCTTCACCATCTGGTTCGTCCTCGACCAGCTCAATGGCTGTCGCTGAAGATGAAGTTCGTCCAGGATTTCATGCGGAGCAGGACCTTTCGCAGGATGGAGAGGTGCTTCATGTGGTCGGTATAGATGGCCACGTTGCCCACGCTGCCCGGAACGATCTGGAACTTGGAAAGATCCTCCTCGAAAGAAATGGAGACGATCACCCGGCCTTCGCCTTTGATCTGTCCGGGATCAACGAGCGTGCCGCTCGGAGTGAGCTGCCCCTGGGGGATGTAGGCACCTGTTGTGGCGACTTTCGCCTTAAAAAATCGCCCCGGCACGGCGGGAAGAATGACTTCAGCGTCTGATCCTTCGATAATCCTTTGCGAGCTGTTCTGAAGGAAGGCCGCTGCAAAGGAGGCTTGCTCGGTATGCATGAAAACCATCACCGGCCGCATGGGCATGGGGACGGCATACATCCCGGGCCGGAGGAAAAGCTGGACCACGACACCGTCGGTCGGGGCGCGCACCACGGTTTGTTCCAGATCGAAGCGGGCGGTATCGAGTTCGGCCTGAATGCGCGCGACGTCGGTGTTCACCCCCTCGATCGCGGCGGCGGCATCCAGCGCCGCCCGCTCAGCCTCTGCCCGCGCCGCCTGCGCCTGGCTCTGCGCGGCCGCATACTTTTCCTCGGTCTGCTTGAACTGCATCTGTGAAATTACGCCCTTCTCCGCGAGCGGCTTTGAACGGTCGTAGAGGTCCTTGGCGGCATCCCGCGATGATGCGGCCGCATCCGAGTTTTTCCGCGCGGTTTCGGCGGCGGACTGGAGCTGCCTGGCGGCCTGGGCCGCATCTGCGAGCTGGGCCTCCTTGGCCTTCACCGCATTTTCATATCGCTCGGGCTCGATGCGGAAGAGCACATCGCCGGCTTTGAGCGGGGTATTTGGCACCACAGGAACCTCGATGACCCGCCCGCCCACGGTGGGAGTGATCGGGGTGGTCACAAAATAGAAGCGACCTTCCGAGCTGAATGGGTGGTTGTAGTTCATCGCCAACACCAGCAGGGCGAGCATCGCGGCACCTCCCAGCGCCGCCGTGAGGAGGCTGAACCCGTTGACCGGAATTTTGAAAAGCTTGAAAATCCCGATGGCAAACGCCGCGTAGGTCAGAATAAGAAGGAGTTCCATGGCTCAGGATTTTTGCTGGGTTGCTGCGCTTTCGATCTCTGCAAGACGGGCCTCGAGGCGGGCGATCCGCTCGTCCGGGCTCTCGGCTTCGTCCTTCCGCCCGGACGGTTTTGCATCGGGACGTCCCGCATAGCCGCCCTCGGGGTGGTAGGATGTCGCCCAGATCCAGAGGAACGGCCAGATCGCATGCAGCGTGAAAAGGCTGACCCAGCCGGCCGTGTGGATGGCATCCTGGTGGGGATGGTTCCGCTTCTGGGCAATGTGGTAGGGGATGTCGTGGATGGCGATCATCCCGTAGGCCAGGATCAGGACCACAAAAATAATCAGGCCGAGCGCGAAGTAGCTGAGGAAGTCCATGGTGAAGAGATGCGGGCCGGACGATGTGGCCAAACCTCAGAAAGGAAAAGGAAAATGTCGGCGCTCGCGCATCCACGAAAAGCGCAATCGCGGCGGTTCCGACCATTTTTGCGAGTGCTCGTTGGGAGAGCCCGGCTTGGGTGCGAAGCCGGTAGATTTTCCTCGCGACAAGACTATCGCTGCGAGCTTGCTCAAGCTCGGCTGGCCTCCCGGGTTGTCCGGGCTCACCACACGATCCGAACAAGACCGCTTGCGGAAATGTTCCTGTCGCGAGTCAGAAGCGGCAGTTCGTGGTGCCGCGCCGAGGCAACGATGATCCGGTCGAACGGGTCGCCGTGCGGAA
>DYRS01000027.1:1680-19762 GCA_020718585.1 Chthoniobacter flavus | reverse complement strand
GGCTTGGGAGCCAGGAGCAACTGCTCGACAAGGTTTTCCACCGTGCTCAGGCCTTCCTCGGCCGCCATCTGCAGGATTTCCAAATAGCACACGTCGGCCGCGTGCGTGTCGTGGTGTCGGCAGAGATGATCGTAGGCCGCCCGCCAGACCAGGGACGGGAACATCGCCTCCCGCCAACGGTATTCGGAAAACGCTCCCGGCTTGCGCACGAGCCATTTGATCACATGCCGGAAATCGATCACCGCCCCCCGGTCGCCTCCTCGCAACGGCAGTTCGGCCAAAACCACCACCCCATCCAGAAGCACGATGTGCGTCTCGTGGATCCGCGCCCGCAGGCGGCTGCCGATGAGTTTGCTCGGCACCGAATACACCCGCTTGCACACCCGGATCGTCGAGTTGTTGTTCACCCGAACCGTCGTCTCCGTGTAGTCGGGCAGCTCGGGTGCCAGGTGTTCGCGCATCGCGGCCATCTCCTGCGCAAACCTCTCTCCACGCAGCCCGTTGGCTCCTTCCAAAACCCCGATCACAAAGCGGTCATACGCTTCTTCCCTTTCGAAATCCCGGCTCCCGCGCAGCAGCAGATGCTGCCCGAGCCGTTTTTTGAAATGCCCGTGCATTGCCTCGCAGCTCCCGTTTTCGTTCGGACTGCTCACGTTGGTTGTGCGCGGGTTCATCCCGAAATGAGCGCACACCGAAAGGAACTCCTCGTTGAACCCTCGACGCTTCCCGTCTCCAGAAAGCCGGTGCGTCGCCGTCGAGGAATTATCGATGAGCAACTCCTTGGGAACCCGGCCCAGCCGTCCAATCGTCGATCGGAGCCCCGAGCGGACCGACAGCAACGACTCGCTGCGGCTCCTCACCGCCCATTGCCAGTTCGAATACGGCAGCACCGCATGGAACATCAGGTGCTCGAGCGGCACCCCGCAGATGCTCACCCCCAGATCCCTCATGTCCGTCCAGTCCACCGCCAAAACCGCCCCCGGCCGCGCTTCCTGCGAGAAAAACACCTCCTTCTCCTTCCCGTGTTCCAGCCGCCACTGCCTCACCCGGCGCTGGAAAGTCCTCAGGACCTTCCCTTCTATCCCTCCTCCCGTCCTCTCGCTCAGGTGCTCCAAAAGCGCCTTCGCCTCCATGTCGTCAGAGGTCAGTCTTAATTGTCGTTACACAGACGATGCCATCAGGCCACCGCAGTCCTGCCAGATACGCGCGGCACGCGGCCTCTGTCGGGAACCTGTCTCGCATTTGAACGGCAGTTTTTGGGAGGCCGACCATGCCCGCATACTACAGGCAGTTGTCAGGGGAGTAAAGTGCATACCCGGAAAATATAAAAAGAAGGGGCCGACCCGGACAAAATCCGCCGTTGTCGCGCCCTCGCCGCGCGGATTTTTAAATTCCCACACTTACGCGCGGATTTGGGGTCACTGAGTTGCGTTGACTTTGTGCGCCGGGTCGCTTAATCACGGGGCACAAATTTCCTCTCCGACGTGGCCCAGAATGAAGATTACATAGTTGGAATCCTGCTGGATGTGGCTCTTGTCACGCGCACCCAGGTGGAATACGCGCGGCAGCACACGAAGGGTCTGGGCGTCATTGATGCGCTGGTCGGCGAGGGGTTCATCACGCAGGAGGACGTTGCGCGCACTCTGGCCGCGCAGAACGGCATGGAGTTCATGGATCTCGCGCAGATCGTGATCCCTCCGAACATCATCGACCTTCTTCCGGTCGAGGACGCGCGACGATGGAAGGCCGTTCCCGTGGGCATGCGCGAGGGGGCTCTCCTCATCGCCATCGGCGACCCGATGGACATGCAGACGATGGACGACCTCGCGTTCAAGCTCCAGCGGGAGGTCGAGTTCGTTTGCTCGACGCCGGACGCCATCCGCAACAACCTGATCCAATATTACGGCGGGGAGGCCGAGGCGAGCACCGCCGCAGATCTGGCGGACGGCGAGTTCCACGAAGCGGGAGCCGACGACGCGCCGATCATCAAGATGGTCTCGCTCCTCCTCGTCGAGGCGCACCAAAACCGAGCGAGCGACATCCACCTCGAACCGCTCGAATCGAAATTCCGCGTCCGCTTCCGCATTGACGGAGTCCTCCAGGAAATGCCCAGCCCGCCGAAAAAACTTCAGGCGGCGATGGTCAGCCGGATCAAGATCATGAGCGGATCGATGAGCATCGCCGAAAAACGGCTGCCGCAGGACGGGCGGATCCAGATCAAGATCGGCGACAAGGCGATCGACCTCCGGGTCTCGACGATCCCGACCGTACATGGCGAGAGCGTGGTCATGCGGATTCTTGACAAGACATCGCTCATGCTCGGGCTTCCCGACCTCGGATTCCTCTCCGATGACCAGACGAAGTTCGAGCGCCATATCAACCTGCCGGACGGTATCATCCTCGTCACCGGCCCGACTGGATCGGGCAAGACGACGACGCTTTACGGCTGCCTGAACTACATGAACAAGCCGGACCGGAAGCTGATCACGGTCGAGGATCCGGTCGAATACCAGATGAGCGGGATCAACCAGGTGCCGGTCAACGCGAGCATCGGGATGACATTTCCGGCCGCGCTGCGGGCGATGCTCCGCCAGGCTCCGAACATTATCATGATCGGCGAGATCCGCGATCTTGAGACCGCGAGCATCGCGACCAACGCCTCGCTCACCGGCCACCTCGTGCTCTCGACGCTGCACACAAACGACGCGCCGAGCGCAGTCGCCCGCCTCGTTGATATCGGCATCAAGCCGTTCCTCGTTTCGACCTCGGTGCGCGCGGTCATCGCGCAGCGGCTCGTCCGCCGGCTCTGCCCGAAGTGCAAGCAGCCGGCCGAGCTCAGCGAGTATGAGATGAACATGCTCCGGCTCGACTCCGGCCAACTCGCCGACTCGCACGTCATGCGCCCGGTCGGCTGCGAGCTCTGCCGCGGCAAGGGCTATAAGGGACGCATGGGGATCTTCGAGATTTTTGTCGTGGACGACGAGATCCGGAACATGATCAACAACAACGCCTCGACGATCGCGCTGCGCCAGCGCGGCCGAGAACTCGGCATGCGCACGCTCCGCGAGGACGGCGTGCGCAAGGTGCTCGCCGGCATGACGACCGCCGAGGAGGTTCTCACCACCACGATGACCGACCAGGACTGAACCGTATGGACGCAAGACAAGTCACGGACATCTTCATGGAGCGCGGGATAATCAACGCGAGGCAGGCCACCGCATTCATCACCGAGGCGGTCTCCAACGAAAAGCCGATTGAGCAGGTGCTGGTGGAACACGGCCTGATCGAAGAGGACGGATTCATTCAGGTGATCGCGGACTCGATCGGAGCCGAGGCGTATAATCTCAGCGAGTTTGCGCCGGACACCACGCTGCTCGGGCTCATCCCCTCCGGCCTTGCCCGCCTGCACGGCGCGATGCCGATCATGGGCTCGGGGAACACGATCATCGTCGCGCTCACCGACCCGCTCAACCCGCAGACGATCGAAGACCTGCGGTTCGCGCTCGGACGCGAGATCCAGGTGATGGTCGCGTTTCCCTCCAAGGTTCGCTCGCTGATCGCCGAGTATTACGGTTCGGAGGTCACAAACTTCGACGACATCATCGCCCAGCTCGGCACCACGTCCGACGTCATGCTCGCCGAGGGCAGTGGAGATGCCTTCAACCTCCAGGCGGTCGCAGCCGAGGCCAACACCGGCCCGATCATCAAATACGTGGACCTGATCCTCGACAAGGCGATCGCCGCGCGGGCGAGCGACATCCACTTCGAGCCGTTCGAAACGGAATTCAAAATCCGCTACCGGGTGGACGGCGCGCTTTACGAGATGGATCCTCCGCCGCTGCACCTCGCGCTTCCGGTGATCTCCCGCGTGAAGGTGATGGCAAACCTCAACATCGCCGAGCGCAGGCTGCCGCAGGACGGACGCATCCAGCGCTCGATCAACGGACGGCAGGTGGACATGCGGGTCTCGACGCTGCCGACGACGTTCGGCGAGAGCGTCGTGCTTCGCGTCCTCGACCGCTCGAGCGTGAACCTCGAGCTCGAAACCCTCGGCATGCCCGATGAGATCTACAACCACCTCCTCCAGGTCATCGAGCGCCCGAACGGGATCTTTATCGTCACCGGCCCGACCGGATCGGGCAAAACGACGACGCTTTACTCGTGCCTGCGAAAAATCAACACGATCGACTCGAAGCTCCTCACCGCCGAAGACCCGGTGGAATACGAGATCGACGGGATCATCCAAGTCCCGATCAACGAGGGGATCGGGCTGAATTTCGCGCGCGTCCTGCGCGCGTTCCTCCGGCAGGATCCCGACCGGATCCTCGTCGGCGAGACCCGCGACATCGAGACCGCGCAGATCGCAATCCAGGCGTCGCTGACCGGCCACCTCGTCTTCACCACGCTGCACACGAACGACTCGACCGGCGCGGTCATCCGGCTTGTCGACATGGGGATCGAGCCGTTCCTGATCTCCGCCTCGCTCGAATGCATCCTCGCCCAGCGACTGATCCGCAAAATCTGCACGTCCTGCCGGACCGCCTACGAGCCGAACGAGCACGTCCTCGCCTCGCTCGGGCTCACGATCCACGATATCGGGGACAAAAATTTCTACTACGGCAAAGGCTGCGAGGCCTGCAACAACACTGGCTACAAGGGCAGGAAAGGGATCTACGAACTCCTCAAAATGTCCGACCCGATCCGCCAGATGATCAACGAGCGCGCGCCGGGCGTACTCCTCCGCCAGAAGGCGATCGAGCTCGGCATGACGACGCTGCGGGAGGATGGGATGCGATCGATCTACGACGGGATCACGACGATCGAGGAGGTCATCAAATACACGTGAGATCGCGCGGGTTGCCTGTCGTCGCCCTTCTCGCCTGCGCGGCACTCACCGGCTGCGTGACCCCGCCGCCGGCACCCCGGATCGCGCGCACGAACCCCGCGGCGAAGCCGCAGACCGGGCCGTTTTGGTGGGGGATTTCATCGAGCGCGTTCCAGAACGAGGACCGCGCGGAAAAGCCGGGGACGCCGAACTATTTCGAGACCGACTGGGATCTCTTCGCCAAGGCGAAACGCGTGCCGCCAAAGGGCGACGACGGGACGTTCAGTTGGACGTCGTTCGAGCGCGACATCGAGGCACTGAAAAAAATCGGGGTCAACCACTACCGATTCGGGATCGAGTGGGCGCGGGTCGAGCCGCAGCCCGGTCGCTACAACGAGGCGGCGATCCGGCGGTATGCCGAGATGGCGCGCCAGCTCAAGGCGGCGGGGATCGAGCCGGTCGTCACGCTCTGGCATTTCACATTCCCCTCGTGGCTGGTCAACGAAAAGAACAGCCGGAAGTCGCGGTGGCTCCACCCGCTCTACCGCGAGCGCTGGCCGTCGTATGTGGAGAAGATGACGAAGGTGCTCGCCCCGCATGTACGCACGTTCGCGCCGCAGAACGAGCCAAACGGCGACCTCGCGCTCGGCTACGTCAGCGCGACATGGCCGCCCGGGCACCTCCTCGATTTTGTCGGCCACTCGGCCGCGCTCGACGAGAGCGTGTGGGGGTTCCGCAAGGCGGCGGAGATCGTGCGCAAAAACCGCAGGGACGCGCTCATCCTCAGCATCGCGGCCCTGCCCTACTGGGAGCACGCGCTGCTCGACCCGACCGGCGCGTATTACAACCTCATGCAGCGGATGAACTACACCCACCTCGACCGCACGTTCGACGTCTGCGACCTCATCGGGTTCAACTACTACTATACCGAATACCCCGACTTCACCGCCCTCCTCGCGATCAAGGCCCGCCGGGGCCGCAACTACAGCCTCCTCGGCTGGATCATCCAGCCCCGCTCGCTCTACAAGCAGATTCAAAACGTCCACAGACGCTACGGCAAACCGATCGTCGTCACCGAAAACGGAATTGCCACAGCTATGGACATCAAGCGGGTCCGCTACCTCTTCAACCACATGCTCGAGGTCAAGGAGGCGATACGCGACGGCATGGATGTGCGCGGGTATTTTGTGTGGACGCTGGTGGACAACTACGAGTGGCACCACGGCTACAAGGCACCGTTCGGGATGGCCAAGCTCGACCGCTCAACCCGGCAGCGCCTGCTCCGCCCGTCGGCACTTTTTTACCGGGGAATCATCGGCAGCTCCCAGAGCTCGACGATCCTTGACGAGGTCTCGACCGCGCCCGAACTCCCGCCGGGCTTCGTCGAACGATAGCGCACTGCGATTAGGGCTTCAGGCTGCCTGCCGCTCCCTCTCCTCATCCGATATCACCGGGTCCCCTGCCGGTCGATTGGCTCAAAAAATGAAAAAAAATTGAACGGGCAGTGGAGGGAAGTGTCAAATGTATCGGTTAAGGCAGCATTTCGGGCCACCGCGGATCAGTTTTCTTTGTTTTTCTGATCAATTCCGCCGGTGGCCCGAACCTTTTTCCGGGTGGCGGCCGAGGTGAGCGTCGAATTTTCCCTCAATTTGCGGTATTATCCCGGAAGCCCCCTGAGCAACTCCGTGTTGGTGGGGAATTTTCGGATGAAAAACAGGAGCCGTTCGATGGCTTCGATCGGCTTGTGGCCAGCGAGGCCGCGACGGATGACATTGATTTTGTGGAGATCCTCTTCAGGAAGCAGCAGTTCCTCGCGGCGGGTTCCCGAGAGGAAGATGTCCACCGCCGGGTAGATCCTCTGGTCGCTGATCTTGCGGTCAAGGACGAGCTCCATGTTGCCCGTGCCCTTGAACTCCTGGAAGATGAGCTCGTCCATCCGGCTGTTCGTCTCGATGAGGGCGGTGGCCATGATCGTGAGCGACCCGGCTTCCTCGGTGTTGCGCGCCGCCGCAAACAGCTTGCGCGGGATCTCGAGCGCGCGGGCATCAACGCCGCCAGACATCGTGCGCCCCCCCCCACCCTGCGCGTTGTTGAACGCGCGGCCGATGCGGGTGAGCGAATCCATCAGCACAAAAACATCCTTGCCCATCTCGACGAGCCGTTTCGCGCGCTCGATCGCAAGTTGCGCGATGCGGGTGTGGGTCTTGATGTCGCAGTCGTTCGAACTGGCCATGAGCTCGGCCGTCGGAACCGTGCGGCGGATTTCTGTGACTTCCTCCGGGCGCTCGTCAACAAGAAGGATGATCAGCTTCATCTCGGTGTGGTTCTTGACCACCGCGTCGGCGATGTGCTGGAGGAGGGTTGTTTTGCCGGTGCGCGGCGGGGCGACAATGAGCCCGCGCTGGCCTTTGCCAACCGGCGTCATCAGGTCCATCACCCGCGTCGTATGCCGCTCAGGAACGGTTTCAAGGCGGATCCGCTTGTTCGGGTTGATCGTCGTGAGCTCCTCAAAAACCGGCAGGTTTTGGAACGAGTCGGGGTCTTCGCCCTCGAGCGCAGTGAGGCGGAAAAGCTGCGGGCCGCGCCCGCCACGCCGGGTCTCGCCCCGGATAAACATCCCGTCGCGGAGCCCGTATTTGCGGACGATCTCGGGCGTGACAAATATGTCGCTGTTCGACTGCGCGTAATTCCGGCGCGACTCGCGCAGGAATCCAAACCCTTTCCCGGAAACCTCGACGATTCCCTCCGCGTAAACTGCGGGAGCCGGGGGCGGAGCTGCCGGACGCTCGGTCGGCGGCCCGGGCGGAACAGCGGACGGAACTCCGGGTGCCGGAGCTGGCTTGGCGGCCTCACCCGCCGGTTCAGTTTTGCCGACTTCGGGATCGCAGGGGCTGGCGGCACGGTCGGAATCGTCCGCCGCTGGAGCCGCAGGGACACCTCCGGCGGACCTGCGCGCACGCGAGCCACGGGCGGTCTGTCTGGAGCGGGCAGGCCGGGCCGGCGAATCGGATTTTGTTTTCTGGGAATCCGCGGAGTCCGCGGGGCTGGTGGGTTCTTCGGTCATGATTGGTTTCTAAAATTGTTGTCGGCGGCTCGAACCGCCGGGGCGTTTCGGATTCAGCCTTTTCCGCCCGATAGCTGCTCCCGCCGGATAAATTGCCAATCAATCCCGGAAATGCCCGGGCACTTGCCTCCAGCTTCCATTTGGAATGGTCGGCCATGACAAATGGTCTCTTCAGGATTGGTCAATCCGCCAATGGGCACCGTTCCAAAAAGCGGACAATGGATTGAATGATTTATCCCGCGAAATTCCGCAGTTTTTTTAAATAAAGGGGAACCGGAGAAATTTCCGCACCCCAAGCGGACAAGTCTCGATATCTAGCGCCTGACCGCCCTTCTGTCAATTGTTTCTCTCGACATTGTTTTCTCCTTCCCTCTTGTGAATCCTGCGCGAGTGTGGTTGGTAATCGGCATGGGCTTTTCATCTCCGCACCTCCCGGCTGTCGGCCTTGTTGCCGACCTCAGCAAGGAAGACCGCTACTCGCTGAGCTCCTACGGAAGCTTTCACCTCGCGAAGGCGGGCGAGATCCTGATCCAAGAGGGAGTCTCGCACGGAAAGCTATTTTTCATCATCAGCGGGCTCCTCCACGCGCGCCACGACGACGGGGGGCGGGAGACCCTGCTCGGGCCGATCCGCCAGGGCGAATGGGTCGGCGAGGTGGACCTCTTTGATCCGGCCAGCGCGCTCTGCTCGGTCGTCGTCATCGAACCGTGCCAGTATTGGACGATCACGCGCGCGAACCTCGAGGAGTTCATCAATAATTTTCCGGGGCTGGGGATCAGGATTTTGATCGGCGTGGCGGCAACGCTCGGTCGGCGGCTGCGGACGGTCACGAAGAAGCTGGTGGACGACCGGGAACTGGCAGCCGTGCGGAACGCGATCTTCCAGGGCTGAGATTTTCATTTTGCAATGCGTGGCGTCCGGGGTTAATCCTCGGCGCGGCGTTCGAAGCCCGGCCGCCATCTTTCCAAAACCCATCGCAAGAAAATGAACCTGTCTTCCTTCCGTCCGCTCGTTCCGGCACTTGCCGGGTTTCTGTTGCTCGGGTGCGCCTCCGGCCCGCAGGTGGATCCGGCAGTGACATCCGCCGCGTCGTCGCGCGGGGTCGCCCCAGGCACGGTGCAAAAGATGACTGCGGCGCGTCCGCTCGACTACGGCGACATCTCGAACCTTGTCGCGAAGGGGGTGCCGACGAACACGATCGTCGGGTATCTCAACAGCACGCGGAAGGTCTATGATTTTTCGTATGCGCAGCTTGCTGACCTGAAGTCGGCGGGGGCGACGCCGCAGCTTTTGAACTACCTGACCGAGACCCAGGGGTTCTACGGAAACAACTCGCCGAAGCAAAAGGCTCGGACGGCAAAAATGCAGAAGGGCGAGTATTACAACAGCCCGCTCTATCAGGACCAGGCGCCGTTTGCCTACAACCAGCCGATCGTTGACGACTGGTATGACTCGGGCTACGAGGAATCGCTTTACAGCCCGTTCTCCTTCAACTGACGACCGGGCGATGGGTGTCCGGGGCCGTCGGCGGTTGACGCGTCTGCTGCCCGATGCGCCGCTTGTGCGCGCGGCCGGACGGGTGCTCGGAGCGGAGGTCGAGCAGAGCGAGAACCCCGACGAGGTGGACCACGTGTGGATCCGCATGGACATCGGCGGCGAGATCGCCGTCGCCGTGAACACGCTTTCGAAGAAAAACCGCATGGCCGGCCGCGACCCGCGCGTGCGGGTCGGGATGGTCCGGGGGCCGGAGGAGGATCCGCCGCCGCCGGGCGCGTCGGCCTGCGCCCGGCTGGACTACGCGGAAATCGAAGCGCGGGAAAACGTGTTTTTCGAGCATTTCGAGCGTGCAGCACTCGAGGTCCTGCTGCTCGATTGCTGCGGACGCGCGCGCGCGCTTGAGGTCTGGGGTGCGCCGCACGGCGGCTCACGCGAGGGGATCCACCAGGTCCATTCCCGGCGCGCAAGCTGCGCGGTGCCCGAAGATGTCGTCGGAACCGACGGCGCCCTGAAATTTTATTTTGAGGAGGGGACGCTCGTCCTGCTTTTCAAATTTTGCGGGCAGAAATAGCGGCCGGGTTCACTCGGTCCCCGAGCCGGCGGCGCGTCCGAGTGTCCCCCGCAGCCGGTGCTGGACGAGCGGGCGGATGACATCCGGCGGGATGCTAAGCCAGCGGGCGTCGGAGTCGGGGAGACCGGCGACGAGGTCGAGGAGGACGTCCGGATCGCGGGCGAACTCGTTGGCGATCTGGCCTCTTGTGAGCTGGATCGTGTCGCATTTCGTGCGGGCCACGATGTAGTCGAGATCGCCCTTGAGGAGTTCGATCTGCTCGTCGGTCAAAAGCATGGCGGGCTAGAGCTTCGCCTCTCCGAGCGCGAGGATTCCGACGAATGCGGCGGGATCATTTGTGGCGAGCAGCTTTTTGAGAAGCTCCCGGTCGCAGCAGATCCTGACGATTGCGCCGACGATCCGCAGGTATTCGGAATTGAACGCCGAGGGGATGCCGGCAACGAAGACGAGCGAGACCCTTCCGTCAACCTCCGGCGAGATGAGGCCGGCGGTCGAGCGTCCTGCGGCCATGACGAGCGAGCTGACCGCATCGGTGCGCCCGTGCGCGATGCAGACCCCGCATTCGTTGCAGGCAAGCGCGGGGGCGTTCCGCTCGGTGACGACCTGGACGAGCGCGCCCCAGTCCTGCACGCGCGGATCGCCATTGAGTTTCGAGAGCACCTCGTCCACACCGCCGGCCTGGTCGCGGGCCGCGAGTTCGAGGTTGACCCGGTCGGGGAGAAGGACTTCGGAAATCGGGATCATACGTTGCTGCCTGTCCACTTGAGCTTCTGCCGGAGGACCTCGCTGAACGAGCGCTCGGGCAGCATCGCGAGCGGGAGCGCGCGGCCGCTCATGCGGATCGCCAGCGAATCGCCCGCCCGCATCGCGCCCGCCTCCTGCCCGTCAACCGTCAGAAATACCGGGTGGGCGGGCTCGGCGGATTCGACCTCGATTTCCGAGGAGTCGCTGACGACGACCGACCGGTTTGTGAGCACGTGCGGGCAGATCGGGGTGACGACAAAGCTGCCGCAGCCGGGCATGAGGATTGGGCCGCCGGCCGAGAGCGAGTAGGCGGTCGAGCCGGTCGGGGTCGCGACGACGAGCCCGTCGGCATGGTATTCCGCGAGCCGCACGCCGCCGATGCGCACGCGGATTTTTACGAGCTCCGAGCGCTCGCCGCGGCTGACGACCGCGTCGTTGAGGCCGTGGAAGATCCGGGGTTCTCCCGAGGCCGCCGAGAGCCGGGCCTCGAGGAGCGGGCGCATGCTCAGGATGTAGTTTTTTTCGCGGACGCTTTCGACCGCGCGGGGGATTTCGCCCGGGCCGAGGCAGGTCAGAAATCCGAGCGAGCCGATGTTGATTCCGAAGACCGGGGGGAGCCGGTCGGGAAGCTTGTGGACGAGGCGGAGGATCGTGCCGTCGCCGCCCATCACGACGAGGAGGTCGCACCGGGCGGCCAGTGCCGGCCCGTCGAGATCCGAGGTCAGCCCGGCGAGCGGCGCGGTCGCGCGCTCGAGCAGAAATGGGAGCCCGTGCCGGGTGAGCTCGCCGGTCATCGCCCGGACGACGTCCGCCGCCCCGGGCTTGTTCGAGTGCGCGAGAAGCCCGATCATGGCCGGATGTGCGCGAGGAATTCCACGTTCCCGTCGCGCCCGGTGATCGGGGATGTGATGTGGCCGAGCCACTGCCGGCCGGCGCGCGCGATGAAGCTCCGGATTTTTTCGATCGCCTCAAGGCGCGCGGCATCGTCGCGCACGATTCCGCCGCGCCCGACCGCCTCGCGTGCGAGCTCAAATTGCGGCTTGATGAGAACTACCATATCCGATTCCGGCGGCAGTAAGGCAAAGATCGCGGGAAAAATCAACGTCAACGAGATGAAGCTGACGTCGGCGACGACGAGCGTCGGGTTCGGGTCGAGGTCGGCGGTTTCGAGGTGCCGCGCGTTGACCCCCTCGCGCACGACGACGCGCGGGTCCTGCCGCAGCCGCCAGTCGAGCTGGCCGTGGCCGACGTCGAGCGCATGCACGAGCGCCGCCCCGCGCTGGAGCAGGCAGTCGGTGAATCCGCCGGTCGAGGCGCCGATGTCCGCGCAAACCCGCCCGGCCGGGTCAACCCCGAACGCGTCGAGCGCGGCCTCGATCTTGTAGCCGCCGCGGCCGACGAATTTTTCGCGCGCCGCCACCGCGAGCGTGCGGTCGGCGGCGACCGCCTTTCCCGGCTTGTCCCAAACTTGGCCGTCCACCAGCACCTGCCCGGCCATGATCGCACGCCTCGCTTTTTCGCGCGTGTCGAACAGCCCGCGCTCGACGAGCGCGAGATCCAAGCGGGACTTGCCAGAACTCATACGGATCTGACACTATGCCGGATCGCAACTATTGCGCAGCGAATTTTATGGCTGAAAACGATTTGAAACTCCGGATCAAGGGAATGCTGATCTCCAGCCTGATGCTGAAAAGCGCCCCCGGGGAGATCGGCGACGACACCCGGCTTTTTGCCCCCGACGGACTCGCGCTCGATTCGATTGACGCGCTCGAGCTGGCGGTCGCGATTGACAAGACGTTCGGAGTCGCGACCCCGAGCGCGGAGGTCGCTCGCAGCGCATTCGAATCGGTCAATACGATCACCGCCTACGTCACCGCACAAATGCCGTCCACCTGAACGGATCGCGCAAAAATTTTCCTTACCAAACCCATGAACACGCAAGACCCGCTGAAAGCACCGATCGGAACATACATCCTGAACCAGCTCAAATTCTCGCTGGCCCGCGACCCGGAAACCGCGACGAAGCGCGACTGGTGGATCGCGACCTCGAAGGCGGTGCAGAGCATCATCATCGAGCGGATGATCAAGACCCAGACCGTGCATCACCACCAGAACGTGCGCCGGGTTTATTACCTTTCCCTCGAATTCCTCATGGGTCGGCTGTTTGTGAACAGCATGTATAGCGCGGGGGTTTTGCAGGAGGTGCAGGACGCGCTCGAGAAGCTCGGCCTCGACATGGATGAGCTGCGCCGCGAGGAATACGACATGGGGCTCGGCAACGGCGGTCTCGGACGCCTCGCCGCGTGCTTTCTCGATTCGCTGGCGACGCTCGACCTCCCGGCCGTCGGCTACGGGATCCACTACCAATACGGGCTCTTCAAACAGGAGTTCCGCAACGGCTACCAGGTCGAGCTCCCCGACGCATGGATGCAGTTCGGCACGCCGTGGGAAATCGTCCGCCCGGAATACACGATCGAGGTCCCGCTCTACGGGCATGTCGAAAATATTTTTGACGACCGCGGGAACTACATCTCGAAGTGGGTCGGCTGGAAAAAGATCCTGGGCGTCCCCTACGACATCCCGATCCCCGGCTACGGGACGGATACCGTGAATTTCCTGCGCCTGTGGGAATCCCGCGCGTCGGAGGAGTTCGATTTCGAGGCGTTCAACAGCGGCGGCTACGAGCAGGCGGTCCGGGAAAAAAATGCGAGCGAGACCGTCTCGAAGGTTCTCTATCCGAACGACAAGACCGAGCTCGGCAAGGAGCTGCGGCTGGTCCAGCAGTATTTCTTTGTCGCCTGCTCGCTGAAGGACATCATCCGCCGGTTCCACAAGAACAACGACTCGTGGGATGCGTTCCCCGAGAAGGTGGCGATCCAGCTAAACGACACGCATCCGGCGATCGGGATCGTCGAGCTCATGCGCCAGCTCCACGACGAAAATGGGATGCCGTGGGATGACGCATGGTCGATTGTGACCCGCACGTTCGCCTACACGAACCACACGCTTCTCCCGGAGGCGCTCGAAAAGTGGAGCGTCGGGCTTTTCCAAAAAGTCCTGCCGCGCCACCTCCAGATCATCTTCGAGATCAACAAGCGGTTCCTTGAGACCGTCGAGGCGAGGTGGCCGGGCGACGTCGAGAAAAAGCGCGCCCTCTCGCTCATCGAGGAGGGCGGCGGGCAGATGGTCCGCATGGCGCACCTCTCGGTCGTCGGCAGCCACTCGGTCAACGGCGTGGCCGCCCTCCACACACAGCTTCTCAAGAGCCAGCTCTTCCCGGAGTTCGACGCCCTCTATCCCGGAAAATTCAACAACAAGACGAACGGGATCACCCCGCGCCGGTGGCTGCTCGCGTGCAACCCGCGGCTCAGCGGGCTGATCACCTCGAAGATCGGTCACGGCTGGGAGCGCGATCTCGACAAGCTCCGCGCGCTCGAGGCATTTGCCGACGACCCGCAGTTCCAGTCCGAATTCATGGCGGTCAAGCACGAGAACAAGGTTGATCTCGCGCGCATCATCCTCAACGACTGCGGGGTCGAGGTCGACCCCTCCGCGCTCTTCGACGTCCAGATCAAGCGCCTGCACGAATACAAGCGCCAGCACCTGAACCTCCTCCACATCCTCGCGCTCTACCGCCGGATCCTCCAGGATCCGGAGGCGGTCGTCACCCCGCGCGTGTTCGTCTTCGCAGCGAAGGCCGCCCCCGGCTACGACCTCGCGAAGCTCATCATCAAGGCGATCAACGCGGTCGGCGCAAAAATCAATTCCGACCCGCGGGTTGACGGGAAGCTCAAGGTCGTCTTCCTCCCGAACTACCGGGTGTCGCTCGCGCAGCGGATCGTCCCGGCCGCCGACCTCTCCGAGCAGATCTCGACCGCCGGCAAGGAGGCGTCGGGGACAGGCAACATGAAGCTCGCGCTCAACGGCGCGCTCACGATCGGCACGCTCGACGGTGCAAACGTCGAGATCCTCGAGGAGGTCGGAGCGGACAACATCTTCATCTTCGGAAACACGGTGGACGAGGTAAACGCGCTCGTCGCCAAGGGCTACCGCCCGGGCGACTTCTACAATGCCGACGAGGAGCTCCGCGCGGTCGTGGACTGGGTCGGATCAAACTACTTCACGCCCGACGAGCAAGCTGGCGTCCTCAGCCCGCTCCGCGACAACCTCCTCTACCACGACTCGTTCCTCTGCCTCGCGGATTACTACGCCTACAGCGAATGCCAGAAAAAAGTTTCCGAGGCATTCCGCGACAAGCCGCGCTGGGCGAAAATGGCAATCCTCAATACCGCCCGCGTCGGGAAATTCTCCAGCGACCGCACGATCGCCGAATACGCCCGCGACATCTGGAACCTCAACCCGGTCGAGGTGAAATAAGGAGGTCGCCGCGCCCAACTTCAGACATCCTGAAGTCTTCCGATCAATCAGCCGTCAAAGGCAATCCGCGTAAGACATAAAACTTCTTCCCGGAGGGTGGACATTCCTGTCCACCATGCAGCGTGCGACAGGAATGTCGCACCTCCGATGAATCGTTGGCTCATCGCATTTCCTTCCACCTCAGGATGTCTGGACTTGAAAATCGTGATTTCACCGGCGAGACAGTTTTTCGTGAGGAGCCGCTGCCAGGCGCAGTCCTCACGAGGGTTGCTGCCAGCCACATCCGCGTGGGCACGTTCGAATACGCCGCCGCACAGGGAGACGATGCGTTGCTGCGCGCGCTGTCCGAATACACGCTCCGGCGGCATTTCCCGGAATGCACCGGGACCGCCGATCTTGCCGATCCCGCTGCCAGCCTCCTCGAGTGCGTCATCCGCCGACAGGCTTCCCTGCTGGCCCGCTGGATGCTGGTCGGGCTTCGTCCATGGGGTCATGAACTCCGACAACATGGCGCTTTCCGGCGAGACGATCGATTTCGGTCCGTGCGCATTTCTCGATGCCTACGATCTCTCGACGGTCTTCAGCTCGATTGATGCACACGGACGTTATGCCTACGCAAACCAGCCGGATATCGCGCACTGGAACCTCGCCCGCCTCGCGGAGTCGCTTCTTCCCCTGCTCGACCCGAAGCCCGATCATGCCATCGGCCGCGCAAGGGAATTGCTCGACATCTTTCCCGCTTGCACGCCTTGCTCCTCGCGCTGGATTCGCCCTACGCAGACGCCCCAGGCCGGGCCGGATTTCTTGATCCGCCCCCGCCCGGCACCGCTCCCTACCGCACGTTTTGCGGAACGTGACGTCAGCGATTCTCCTCAAGATCCCCCGGCCTGATCTGAGGATTTTCTGGCGTTGCTACCGACCCGTCGGCCGAATACACAAAAAAGCCCCGCGCGCCGACAGGTGTGGCGCGCGGGGCCGGATTTGTGCTCCGCCGATCTTATTTCGGACGGATTACTTCAGCGGGACCGTGGCAACCGTCTGCAGAATCCTGCTTGCGATCTTGTAGGGGTCGCCCTGAGAATTCGGACGCCGGTCCTCGAGGTAGCCCTTGTAGTCGCTGTTGACGAAGCTGTGCGGGACGCGGACCGATGCGCCGCGGTTGGCCAAGCCGTAGTTGAACTTGTCGATCGACTGGGTCTCGTGGAGCCCGGTCAGCCGCAGGTGGTTGTCCGGCCCATAGACCGCGATGTGCTCGTTCTTGTATTTGTCGAACGCGGCCATCAGCGCCTCGAAGTAGGCTTTCCCGCCGACTTCGCGCATGTGCTTCGTCGAGAAGTTCGCGTGCATGCCCGAGCCGTTCCAGTCGAGGTCTTTGCCCAGCGGCTTGCAGTGCCAGTTCACGTCCACTCCGTATTTTTCACAGAGGCGCAGAAGCAGGTAGCGGGCCATCCACACCTGATCGGCGGCGGTCTTCGAGCCCTTGCCGAAAATCTGGAATTCCCACTGCCCCTTGGCGACCTCGGCGTTGATCCCCTCGTGGTTGATCCCCGCCGCGAGGCAGAGGTCGAGGTGGGTGTCCACAATCTCGCGGGCCACGTCGCCCACATTCCTGTAGCCGACTCCGGTGTAGTATTCTCCCTGAGGAGGCGGAAACCCGCCGCCTGCCGGAAACCCGAGCGGCACGCCGTCCTGGTAAAGAAAATACTCCTGCTCGAACCCGAACCATACGTCGGGATCGTCAAGGATTGTCGCGCGCGCGTTGCTCGGGTGCGGCGAGCCGTCTGGCATGAGAACCTCGCACATCACGAGCACTGCGTCGGTCTTTGTGACATCTGGAAAAACAGCGACCGGCTTCAGCACGCAGTCCGAGCTTTTGCCCTCGGCCTGCCGGGTCGAGCTTCCGTCAAACCCCCAAAGCGGCAGTTCGGCCAACGCCGGAAATGTGTCAAATTCCTTGACCTGGGTTTTTCCACGGAGGTTCGCAACCGGCTCGTAGCCGTCGAGCCAGATGTATTCGAGTTTATACTTCGCCATATAATAATGCTTTCAGTGTCTTGAATTGCTCACCCCGAGCCGGAATCAGGGCGATTATGTTGATTTTTTGATGTGTGCAACCGGCCATTTCCTGAAAAGCAGGAATGATGCCAATTATCCTACGGAATACCGGATGGACAAGATTTTCGTGGATTTTTTGCCAGATGCTCCGGGCCGCGCAGCGGCGCGAAGTCCGCGGGGAAATTGCATCCATGACAATTTTTTTGGAGATTTTTGTCCTGCACCTGTTTTCTCAAAAGCCGAATCTAGCCGCCTAAACTGTTCCCCCCTTTACAAGCCGAAGCCATTGACTCACGGTTTCAGGCGCATCAGTGTAAGACATCACCAATGAGACCGGTCGCAGTCGATCTATTTGCGGGGGCGGGGGGAATGTCGCTCGGTTTTGAGCAGGCGGGGTTCGACGTGTGCTCGGCCGTCGAGATCGACCCGATCCACGCATGCGTCCACCACTTCAACTTTCCCCGCAGCGCGGTCATGTCACCCAGTTGAACGGCGACGACATCCGTCGGTCTGCGGGAATCGGCGGCAAGATTCATGTGGTCTGCGGCGGTGCCCCATGCCAGGGATTTTCAATGATCGGCAAACGGGTTCTCGATGACCCGCGAAACAGCCTAGTCAGGGACTATGTCCGCATCGTATCCGAACTCAATGCCGACTACTTTGTTTTTGAAAATGTCAGAGGCCTCACGGTCGGCGACCACCGCAAGTTTCTCGAAGAATTGATCGGCGAGTTTGAAGCGTGCGGCTATGAAGTGCGCCTTCCATGGTTGGTGTTGAATGCGGTTTCCTATGGAGTGCCGCAAGACAGGAAACGGCTTTTCCTTTTGGGTGCAAAGAAGGGAAAATAGCGCCCGCTCTATCCGGCTCCGCTGACCACCCGTGCCGGAAGCCTCCCCGAATTCGAGCTTCCGTCAGGTCCGTCTTGCGGGGATGCGCTCGGCGATCTGCC